>CAYQAJ010000122.1:0-14402 GCA_964415245.1 uncultured Pirellulaceae bacterium
CAACTTTCCCGAGTTCACGGGCCGCACCTGCCCGGCGCCCTGCGAAGGGGCCTGCGTGTTGGGGATCATCGATCCGCCGGTCACCATCAAGAACATCGAGAACGCCATCATCGACCGCGGTTTCGCCGAGGGGTGGATCGTGCCGCACCCGCCCAAGCACCGCACCGGCAAGAAGGTGGCCGTCGTCGGTTCCGGCCCCGCCGGGCTGGCCGCCGCCGATCAGTTGAATCACGTCGGCCACCAGGTGACCGTCTACGAGCGGGCCGACCGCATCGGCGGTTTGCTCATGTACGGCATCCCCAACATGAAGCTCGACAAGGGGGTGGTGCAGCGGCGGCTCGACATCCTGGCCGCCGAGGGAATCCGTTTCGTCACCGGCGCCGACGTGGGCCGCAACGTCGACCCCAAGAAACTCCGCGCCGAAAACGACGTCCTGCTGCTGGCCACCGGCGCCACGCGCCCCCGCGATCTGGTCATTCCCGGTCGCGGACTCAGCGGCGTCTACTTCGCCATGGATTTTCTCACGGCCAACACCAAGAGTCTGCTCGACAGCAACCTCACCGACGGCAACTACGTCACCGCCAAGAACAAGGACGTGATCGTCATCGGCGGCGGCGACACCGGCACCGACTGCATCGGCACTTCGATGCGGCACGGCTGCGCGAGCCTGGTCAATTTCGAGCTGTTGTCCCGTCCGCCCGAATCGCGCGCTCCCGACAACCCCTGGCCGCAGTGGCCGCGCGTATTTCGCGTCGACTACGGCCACGCCGAAGTCGAGGCCCGCTTCGGCGCCGATCCCCGTGTCTTCTCCGTCATGACCAAGGAGTTCCTGGGCGACTCCGAAGGCAACGTGTGCGGCCTGCGCACCGTCGACGTCGAATGGCGCAGCGAAGGGGGCAAGTTCAGCGTCCACGAGCTGCCTGGCACCGAACGCAACTGGAAAGCCGACTTGGTGCTGTTGGCGATGGGCTTTCTCGGTCCCGAGCACTACGCGTCGGAACTGTTGGGCCTGGACCTCGACGAGCGCGCCAACTACCGCGCCGCCCACGGCCGCTTCGCCACCAGCGTGCCCGGCGTGTTCGCCGCCGGCGACTGCCGCCGCGGGCAATCTCTAGTCGTGTGGGCCATCAACGAAGGCCGCGGCGCCGCCCGTGCCATCGACGAATTCCTCATGGGGAGCAGCTCGTTGCCCGCCCCCGACGTAACGCTCGGCACCACGCTGGCGACATATTGAGTGGGCGCGTGAACGACGCGCCTTCGTATCGCCGGTCCATTTCAGAAGCCCGTAGCTGCGACGAGACCGCGCACCCGCCACGCTAAGGACTCGTCCACTTGATCTTACCGTGGTGTGCCGTACCGTCCGGCGTGACCCACACCTTGCCTTCGTCGTCGATGGGAAGTCCATTGAACCACGAGTACAAAGCTTCCGCAAAAAGTGCGTGGTCTCCTTCGCACAATACACGATTGTACGTTTCGACGAAGTACCCTGTCTCGATGCCGTCAATGCATTCGTCCGATTCACTCTGCGATTTTCCGAAATCGAGTGCGCAGATCCCCAACTGGCAACCCGAATTAGCCATCATTTGGAGTGGCCGAACTGCGATGTAATTCTGATGCTGAACGGCGATACAAACAGGCCAATTCAAATACCGAATCTTGTCGTCGAGATTGAGTCGGTTGTCTCCCGCTGCGGACCGCAGATAGTCGACGAAAGTCGAAAACTCAACGCCATTCAAAGCAAACCCAAACAATGGGGTGATACTCGCATGTTTCGACGCCAACGCCATCTCGACAAGACTGCCGTGCACGTTCAGCAACGCTTCGAAGGTCTCTCTGTTTAGCGCTGACTTGACTTCGACAACGGCCCTTGCTTCGCCGCTGTTAACGACAACGAAGTCTTCCCACCGGTACAACGGCGCTCGGGTGACAGATTCATGAACGAGTATGTCACACTGCCGTGACGTGCTACGTGTGCTCTGGTTATGGACCAAGCCGGTTTCGACGTGAAAGCGACTCGGTGTCTGGTCGCGAATGAGCCTTCGGACGATTCTCTCACGCAATCCCCCAAGAGAAGCGTTGTGCGTGACGTAGGCACGGGCCTTCAGGCTCTCGCCTTGCAGTACCATCGCCACGCCACGGCAGAAGTCGGGCTTGTGAAATACCATGTTTGCAGTTGTGTGCCGGCGGACGAAGTATTAGGGACCGCTTATTGACTTCGGTGCCTTCCGCCGAGTGGATCTTCGCGCCTTCGCAGCCGAGGGCCGCTTTTTTGCCCGTCCTCGCGTCGTCGCCGCGTATAGGGTCTCCGGCGCGATGTCGGCTCCGTTCGGCCACGACACCGTGCCGCCGTCGACGAAGAAGCGGCGGAAGTAGTCGAGATCTTTCAGCGGCTCGAATACCGGGCCCGCGAGCCACGGCCGGAAGTTGAGCGTCCCCTCGACGCCGTCCTGGAACACGACGCGAATGCGAAAGCCCCCACGGTATTGCGCTTGAACGACACTCGGCAGGAAGACCATGAGCTAATCGTAACGCCACGGCTCGGAGCGCTCCAGGCTCGCATCCCTTGCGAATCACCTTCTGACTTGCGGCACTGAGGAGTGCCCTGCGCCCAGTGCTTTTTCCAGCACCAGACGAGCGCCGGAAGGAAAAAAGAACAGTGCGGTCGAGAGGACTTGAACCTCCACCCTCTTGCGAGGACCAGGCCCTCAACCTGGCGCGTCTGCCAATTCCGCCACGACCGCGTTTGTGTGGCAAGGAGCTGATCGGAGAACCGGCGGGCGCGGGACTGGTGCGGTGCAAGTTTTCAGTGTTCAGTTTTCAGTTTTCAGTTCCGGAACAACTGACAACGGACCACGGACAACTGACACCACACGCACTCGCAAGCGACACGCGACGGACCCGCCCAAACGGGCCAGTCCCCGGCGGTTTTCCGATCGGCTCGAAACGGGGGCCTCGGGTCAAGTCTAGGTGATTTGCCCCGTGCGTCAAGGCAGCGGCCGGCGCGGTCCGCGCGCGGCTGAATTCTTGCGAATTCAGCGACCGCCGTGCTGGCGCGGCCAAGCACCAAATCGCAAATCCCAAATCACAAGGGCAGACGTCGCGCTGAATTGCGCAGCGGCGCCATCGTGCAGGGTCGCTACGGGCTCGATTCCGGTCTGTTTGGCCGCGAAAATCGACCAAATTGATCTTGCCGAAAACCCGGTTTTTCGCGATGGTTTCCGCCCGGATGATGCGGTAACTAGCGACGCGATGCGAACACAGCGTGCCGTCCTCACCCCGGTTGAAGCGGACCACCGCGCTTGCCGCCGGTGCATTCCCTTGCGAAGGAGTCTACCAGCCATGGATCGCGGTGAACTGGCCCGAACACTGCTCGAAATGCTCGAACAGGAAACCGGCGAACAGTACCAGCATCTCGACGACCAGGTGGACCTCCGCCAGGAGCTGAACCTGGATTCCGTCGACCTGGTGAGTTTGCTACTGCAAATCGAAACGCGCCTGAACGTCAAGGTCAATAGCACCGAAGTGGAAAGGGTCGAGCGCGTGGGTGATCTGCTCGACTTGGTCGAGGCGAAGCTGGAGTCCGCCTCCCAGGCTGCCTGATTGGCACTTGTGTCCCACCAAGAGGCTTTGCAAATCGTGAACTTTTGCGCGACGACGACCGCCCGCGTGGTGTTGGCAAGCGACGTGGTGGCATTTGGCGTCGAGCGGGCGTCCCTGGCCGACTTGCCGCGTCTGCGCCAGGCGCCCGGACCGCTCGCCGGCTGGGAAATCCCGAAACGCTTGCTCCATCGTGCCGACGGCCAGACCGTGGTCGGGTTTGCCGCCGTGCTGAATGCAATGAACCGGTGGGGGATGCCGGTGGCCCACTTCGAAGAGTGGGGCGTGCTTGCCGCGCCGCAGTATCCCGGACGCAGCGCCAGCGCGGTCGCTCTTCGCAAGTTCATCAAGAGCGGCGTGGCGGCCATCATGCCCCATATCATCCCGCAACATTCGCTGCACTCGCTTTCGGGCGCGATCAGTGTGGCGCTGGGCATGCGCGGGCCGAATTTCGGCGTTGGCGGGGGACGGGCGGCTATGGCCGAAGGCCTGTTCGCCGCGCTCTCGTTTTTGGACGACGGGCCGACTCCCGGTTTGTGGCTCGTGCTTACGCAGTGGGTGCCGGAGCTGGCTCCCGACACCTCGGGCGATGGCCCGGACGAATCGGTATGCCACGCCGTCGCCCTGGCGCTCGTTTCACCCCGCGGCGGTGACCTGCAAATGAAGGTGACGGTGCCGGGGGTAGCCCCGGGCCATCCACATGCCCGACCGGCCTTTCCGCGGTTGGCTAGGGATGAGGATTCCTGCGAGCTTGCCGGAGTCGCCGCGCTGGGTAAACACCTGGACAGCGGGCAATGGTCGGCGCCCGCGGCAAGATGGCTATGCCCCTCGCTGCCGGATTGTGAGCTGGAATTCCACTTTGCGAGCGAAGCACGAAAGCAGCGGGCGGCATGACGATCGGCAAAGAGGCGTGGATCACCGGGACCGGCGCCGTGACGCCGTTGGGCTCCGGCCTTGCTACTTTCGCTCGCGCGATTCTCGCCGGCCGGTCGGGAGTGACGACGCGACAGCTCTTGCCGGACCAGCCGGACACGACTCAGATCGTGGCCATGGTCGACGCGATTCCCCGGCCGCCGGGTTGCGATGCGTCCCGGTTCGCGCGGTTCAATCGACTCGAACAGCTTGGCCTTTCGTGCGCCGCGTTCGCCCTGCAAGACGCCGGTCTGTGGCAAGAGCGCGCGAGCCGGCGGATCGGGCTGGTTTTAGGCCTGGGCGCCGAATGGCTGCGGCAGTGGGAACTCGATGCGCTCCAAGGCGGCGACCGAGTCTGTCATCCAAACCGCGACGCCGAGTCAACAATCGACCTGATCCAAGAGGCGCTCGAGCTCACGGGCCCGGCCATCACGGTGGCGGCTGCCTGCGCAAGCGGCAACTATGCGCTGGCGGTGGCGCGGCGGTGGATTGAGCGGGGTTGCGTCGATGTTTGCCTGGCGGGCGGTTGCGATCTGATCGCTCCCATGGCCTACGCGGGCTTCCACAACTTGCGGGCCCTTTCGCGGAGGACCGATGCACCTCAGGCCGCTTCGCGCCCCTTTGACGTGGATCGCGACGGGTTCGTGATGGGCGAAGGGGGATCGTTGCTGGTGCTCGAGTCGTCGGACAGCGCCCGTCGGCGGGATGCGCGAGTTTATGCCGAAATGGCCGGTTTCGGCGCCACCAGCGACGCCACGCACATGATTATCCCCAACACCGACCCGCGTCCCGCCGCCCAAGCGATTCGCCGTGCACTCGAAGATGCGCGGGTCGCGCCCGAGGAGGTGGACTACGTTAACGCCCATGCCACCAGCACCCCCGCCGGCGACCCTGCCGAAACTCGCGCCCTGCGGCTCGCTTTGGGTTCGGCCGCGGCCCACACTCCCGTCAGCTCGACCAAGAGCATGACCGGACACCTGCTCAGCGGCTCGGCATCAATCGAGGCGCTGGCGTGTCTGGCCGCCCTCGAGCATCAGGCTCTGCCGCCCACTATTAACCTGGAAAACCCCGACCCCGAGTGCAATCTCATGCACGTGCGCGGGGAAGCGTATGAGCGCAAGGTACGCGTGGCGGTATCCAACTCTTTCGGCTTCGGCGGCAGCAACACCTGCCTGGTGCTGCGAAAAGTGGCATGAGGGGCGGCACGGCGGGTAGCGCACCGCGGAATCAAGCACGCGCCTGCCAATTCGACGGGTCTCGCGAGGTGTGAAACACAGCGATGACAACCACGCGTTCTGGCTTCCGTCGGTAGTACACGCAGTAAGGATACCGCCGCGCTCGTGCCTCACGAACGTCGCCGAACACGATCGGATAGCGATCGGGGTATTCGGCAATGGTATCGACGACCTTTTGGATCTCCGCGGCGAACTCGACGCCCAAACCAATACGGCGTGCTTCGTACCACAACGCTGCTTCATCAAATTCGAGCTGCGCCGTGCGACGAAAGACCAGCGGCAGGCTCATGGTTTGGGCAGCTTGGCGAGGGTTTCGGCTTTCACCTGTTCCCAGGCGACGACGTCGTCCGGCGCGGCGTCGTCCTCGGCGACCCGCCGTTCGAGTTCACGGCGCTGCGCCTCGGTGAGCAATGTTCCCGGTTCGGCGGCAATCGTGTTCCAAATCTCTTGCACGAGCGCCAAGCGTTCGTCGCGAGAAAGCCGATCGATGCCCAATGACTTCACAGTGGCTGGCATGGCAAAAACCTCCGAATCGGGTGCGGATCACAATCCAAGGTATTATAGCCGAACCCCGCGTCGCTGGCGCACGCGAGCCGTAGGATCCCGCAGTCGCCTACGCCTACCGCAGTCGAATGCTCCAGTGCCTATGAGACGCTTTTTGCTCGGCATGCAAAGTTTTCGCGGTCGTTGGCGTATGGTAGAATTGAACAATTGGGACGAGCGCGGTTGCCGCCGATGGGTTGAAACCATGCCATACGCGAAGTACTCCCCGAAAGAGGTCGAATCGCGGGGCGAACAGATTTACGAGCAGCAGATTCGCCCGAAGGTCGAGGCGGGCAGCAAGGGCAAGTTCGTCGTCATCGACATTGAAACCGGCGAGTACGAAATCGACGACGACGATTTGCAGGCCACGAAACGGGCGCTGGCCAAGCGAGCGGACGCCGTTCTGTACGGCTTGCGAATCGGGTACCCAACGGCCTACACCATGGGCGCACACATCGCGACGCGACAGGGATGATAACGGGCACCATACGCAATGGCGAAGCCGTTGTCGAGCTGCAAGTATCCGGACCCGGCCAAACGCCTCAGCAAGTCGAAGCCGCAATCGACACGGGGTACAACGGATACCTTACGTTGCCCGGCGATTTGGTCAGCGCCCTACAACTTCCATTTGCCGGTCATCGGCGTGCGACTCTCGCCGACGGTAGCGTGACCCGGCTGGATGTCTATTTGGCCAGCGTCGCATGGCACGGGCGCGACACAGAAGTGTTGATCTCCCAAACCTTAGCCGCGCCGCTGATCGGCATGGCATTGCTCGAAGGAAGTCGCGTGACGATCGATGTCATTGTCGGCGGCGAGGTGAGCATCGAAGAACTGCCGTAATCCCGCGACGCTCGAATAGCTCGGACAGGCCGATCATCGCGTGAACGATTCGCGCAGAACTACGAGGGCGCTGCGTTCGTCGTCGGCGTGCTTTGCTGTTTCGACTTTGCCGCCATCGCCGTTGCGGAAGTGTTCGAGCGCCCAATTGGCGAGTTGAGCGGCGCTTTGGCGGTGGGATGGGACCGGTGTGGCCGGCGTCGGATCGGACGGGCTGGCGGCGCTATCGAAAAACTCCTGGCTGGCGACGACTAGCGATTCGCCGGAGCGCAACGCGCACTGATTGCCGGCGATCGTGATTTCGGGCTCCACTCCCAAAGGTGGAGTGTGCGACGCAACCAGTCGTCGCGGCGAGTCCGTCGAACCGGCAGCGCCCAACACGATCGCGCCCACCGAACCGGCCGACGCGTACATCAGCCGGCCCGTTTCCGGCTCCAGCACGCCGTAGAACAGCGAGGCGAAGCAGTCGCCGGGCGAGCCGCTCCACAGCGTTTCGTTCACCTCGGCCAAGAGCCGCTTGGGCTCCCGCACGTGGCAGGAGTGGGCTCGCACGGCCGCTTGCACTGCCGCCACGCTGAGTGCCGCTTCGAGCGGTCCGCCGTGCGCTCGACCCACCGCCACCGACAGATTGCCGTCGGGCAGCACGTTCCAGTCGTAGAAGCTGGCCCGCGGCAGGTTCGTGTCGCTGGCCGCGCCGCCCACCTGCCAGCCCTCCAGAATCGGCGCGATGCGCGGCAGGCGGTCCTGCTGCCAACGGGCGGCGCGATCGAGCTGCGTCGCCACGTAGCTGGACTTCATTCCTTGACTGAGCAGCACTTCGCGTTCCAGGTCGGCGGCGATGCGGCCCGCCACGATCTCGACCAGGTTGGTGTGCTCGTCGGTGAAGGAGCGCGGCTCGCGGCTGTACACCCACAGCGTTCCCAAGGGGCACGTGGGGCTGGAGACCGGCACGCACACGGCCGAGGCACAGTCAGCAAAGTCTTCGGGCGGCTTCCACGCGGGCAGAAGATGGGCGTCTTCGAGCGCCACGGCGTGGCCGACCAGCGCTTCCAGATCGGCCACGGCCCCCCGCAGCGGACGCGCGGGCACGAGGAAGCGATCGCGCGCTATTCCCCAAGCGGCCCGCAGCTTGAGTTGGCTGGTGGCGTCGTCCAACAGGTAAAGGGCCGCGGCGTGACAGCCGATGCTGGTGGCGGCCGCCTTGAGCGCCGCTTCCAGCCGCAGCGCCAGGTGCGGCTCTTCGTCGCGACGCGAGACGACGGGAACACCCACGGCCAGCTCAGCTTCGCGCTGCCACAGCGCATATCGCAGGCGCTCGACTTTCGACCACAGTCCGGCGGCGGCGCTGGCGAGCGGCTTTACATCTTCGAGCGGGGCCGTGCGCGATGTTGCGCGCGAATCGCGCGAGGTGACGGCGTCGGAATCACCGCCGCCGCGGCGCAGTGCGAACCGGGCGATCGGCCGATTCTCGGCGTCGGTGAGTGCAGCCGACCACTTGGCGGCCGATGTGAGCGCTTCATCGCCGCTGTTGCATGCGCTGGCGCGGCCAGGGCCAGACGCAGCGGCGACACATTCAAGCGACCAACCGGTCGCCCGCTCGAACGCCCTACAAAAATCCCCAAGCGGCCCCGACTCGGCCAGCGCCGGAGGCGGCGGCTCGGGCAGCGCTTCGACGTGCAGCTTCAGGTATTCGGGTATCTTCTTATCCGCCACGGCTGCGGTGTCCAGTGGGAGAGCGTAGGCGCGCAGTCCCCCCTCCGTGGACCCAGCCCGAATTCCCTGATTTGCGCGACCGTCACTATTTCCAATCGACATTGCCGCGGATACCGGTAGAGCGGAACCGGTCGCGGTCACCTGAGCCCGTGGTAACCCGGCGGCGCAAACGGAAAAGACGGCGCTATCCGGCACGGCTGTAGGTTGGACTGTCGAAATTGTGCAGTCATCCGCGGCCTTCCATGGCTTAGGGCAAACAAGCAAAGTGGAGGACCGCAGTGCCAAGCGATATAATCGAGGGGGAACACTGACCCACTGGGAGCATTCTCATGCCTGCCACCGAGTCGCACCGCAGCCCCGAGGAAATCGCCCGTTTGGGAGCGGAAATATTCGATCACAGCGTACGTCCGGCCCTCCAGCCCGAGGACGAAGGCAAATTCGTCGCCATCGATATCGCGAGCCGCGACTACGAACTTGACGAAAACGACTACGCGGCTGTCAAACGGCTGCGCGATCGCCACAAGTCGGCGGAAGTCTGGCTCGGCCGCGTCGGCCAGCCGGCGGCGTATCGCATGAGGAAACACCAATGATTCGCGGCGCGGTGAACGCCCGCCGTGAGGCTGTGGTCCCGCTCCAATTGCGAGGACCGGACGGAGCTGAATTGAAAGTCGATGCGGTAGTTGACTCCGGATTCACCGCTTCGTTGACGTTACCCGACGCAGTAGTTCGCTCACTCGGACTTGCCCGGCTGTCCAGCGGAGGAGCCGTTTTGGCCGACGGGTCGATCCGGCAATTCGACATATATACTGCCGAAGTTGCATGGGGCAACACTTGGCAGTCGGTACTGGTATCCGCAGTCGGCGCAGAGGTTCTACTGGGCATGGGTCTGCTTGCCAACCACGAACTGCGGATCGCCGTCATTCCTGGTGGATACGTCGAGATCACGCCGCTGTCCTGACAATTGCAGACCTAGTTCACAGTATGCAATCTGCGCAGAGCGGAAACACGTAGCAAGACGGTACAAAAGGTAGAGTTACCTCAACTTAGTCAGGTTTAGGCAGGTGTTCTACCGATTCGTGTGAGAGAAATGCACCGATGGGCAATGCAACGTGGGTATGCTTTGATTGCCGCGAGGTCGTTCGCCGACCTTGTCTATGGAAGGCGAGCGTCCCCTGCCCAGAGTGTGGACGCAATTGTCGCTGCATCGGGACCAAGATCCGCGTTCCGCCAAAGCATGCCATTCAGGCGTGGCGCGAACTGCGAGCGAGCATTGCGGCTCAGAGCATCCGCCTTGCAAAGGATCAGTACGAAAAGCAGATTCGGCAGCGGCACTCAGCGGAGCAAGAAACCGAGCGCATCGAGTCGCGTCCGAAGACTCCTGGTCGTGCGAAGGCCGCTCGTCGGCTAAAGCGGCGGCTCGGTGGCGCATGATCTCGAATGGGCGAGCACGTTCGTCAGTGGTACGGATACGATCGCGGCATGAGCACATTTGAAGAAATTGTGGAAGCCATCCGAAAGCTGCCAGACAAAGATCTGGCCGCACTGCGGGCCTGGTTCGCCGAATTCGACAGCGCGGCTTGGGACCGTCAGTTCGAACAAGACGTCGCCGAGGGTCGATTCGACGCGCTGGCCGATGAAGCCCTTCGCGACCATCGCGAGGGCCGGTGCGCGGACCTGTGAAGCACCATTGAACTCGCAAATCTGCGCGCTAACTTGGTGCGGAGCCAGTCTGAGTTATTTAGTTCTTCAGTGCAGCACAGGGCATACGTCGAACCACTGGCGGCCTTGCTGGTACATCCACTCGGCCGAGTCGTTCGGGCCCCACAGGCCTTTTTCGTATTCCAACAGCGGCGGGCCTTCGCCGCTTTCCCAGGCGGCCAGAATGGGATCGAAGATGCCCCACGCCAGTTCCACCTCGTCGCTGCGGGCGAACAGGCTGGCGTCGCCGTTCAGCGCGTCCAAGAGAAGCCGCTGGTAGGCGTCGGGCAAGGCGCCCTGGAACTCGCGATCGAAACGGAAATCGAGGTCGGTCGTGCACAGTCGCATCCCCTCGTCGGGCACCTTGGTCTGGAATTGAAGCTGAATCCCCTCGGCCGGCTGCACTTGGAGCACGAGCCGATTGGCCTCGAAGCCCCCCTTACCGTCGGAGAACAAAAGGTGCGGCGGCTCGCGGAACTGAATCACGATCTGCGTCGTGCGGCATGACATCGCTTTGCCGCTGCGGAGGTAGAACGGCACGCCGTTAAACCGCCAGTTGTCGACCAGCAGCTTGACGGCGGCAAACGTGGCAGTCTGGCTGTCGGCCGGCACGCCCTCTTCTTGTAGATAGCCCTGGTAGCGGCCGCGAAGCGTGTCGCTGCGTACGTCGGCTCCGCGCAACGGCCGGATCGCCCGCAGCACTTTCACTTTCTCGTCGCGCACGAGGTCGGCCTCGAAGCGGACCGGCGCCTCCATGGCCGTAATCATCAGAAGCTGAAGCAGGTGGTTCTGGAACATGTCGCGCAGCACGCCGGCCTTGTCGTAGTAGCCGCCGCGGCGCCCCACGCCGACTTCCTCGGCTACGGTGATCTGCACGTGATCGATGTAGTTGCGGTTCCACACCGGCTCGAAGATGCTGTTGGCGAACCGCAGCACCAGCACGTTCTGCACCGTCTCCTTGCCCAGGTAATGGTCGATGCGGTAAATCTGCTGCTCGCGAAACACGTCGTGCATCTCGCGGTTGAGTTGCCGGGCCGATTCCAGGTCGTGGCCGAACGGCTTCTCGACGACGATTCGACGCGGGCCCGAAGATTCGTCGGCCAGGCCAGCCGCGCCAAGCTGCGCCACGGCGCGGGAGTACAATTGCGGCGAGGTGGCAAAGTAATACAGTCGCACCGAGGGCGGGTTTTCGATTTCGGTCAGTAGCGCGGTCAGGGCCGTGAATGCGGCGCTGTCGCCGATGTCGCCCGGGTGGTAATACACGCCTCCGGCGAATTCCCGCCACGAACTGGGGTCGAACTCTTTGCCCAGATGCGCCGCCGTGCTTTCGGCCAGGGAGTCGCGCCACGCGTCGTGACTCATCGGCGTGCGCGCCATCCCCACAATCCGCGAACCCGCGGGCAGCCGCTTACGGCAATGCAGGCGATACAGCGCGGGAATCAACTTCCGGCTGGTCAGATCGCCCGAGGCGCCGAAGATGACGAGGGTATGGGTCACGCGAGCTTGTCCGTTGTCAGTTGTCCGTTGTCAGTGGTCCATCGCAACGGACGTTCCCGCTCTTCATTCCGCACTCTGCATTCTGCAATCTGCACTTGCCCGCGCTAAAAGCGCGCCGCCGTAAATCCTCCGTCGACATACAGTGCGGCGCCGGTGATAAAACTGCCCGCCGTGCGCGAAAGCAGCAGCAGCGCCGCCCCCACCAACTCGTGCGGCTCGCCGAATCGCGCCATGGGTGTCTGCTGCATGATGTTGGCCACGCGCTCTTCATCCAGTATCTCGCGGTTTTGCTCGGCCGGGAAGAAGCCGGGACAGAGGACATTTACCCGCACGCCCGATGGGGCGTATTCCCGGGCCAGGTTCTTGGTGAGGTTCACAATCGCCGCTTTGGCCGCCGAATAGGCAAATACTCGCGACAGCGGCAGGTGTGCCGTGACGCTGCCAATGTTGAGTATGCTGCCGCCGTGGTTTTGGGCCGCCATGTACGGAGCAAACGTCTGGCATGCCAGGTGCGTCGCGGTGAGATTGCCGTCGACAACTCGCTGCCACTCGTCGTCGCTGATTCGCTCGTACGGGGTAGCCGAATTGACGCCGGCGCAATTGACCAGCATGTCGATCGAGTCCTGCCGTCCAGCGACTTCGCCCAGCAGTTTCTCAACCGATTCGCGCGAAGTGGCGTCAACCGGCAAGTGAATCGCCTCTCCTCCCAGCCGCGCGATGGCCTCAACGCGCTGCCTGCCGCGTTCCTCGCTGCGACCAGCGACAAGAACGAACGCACCCGCCTGGGCAAGTCCCTCGCACAGCGTCCCGCCGAGCACTCCCGTTCCGCCAACGACGACGGCCGTTTGCCCCGCCAACGAGAAGAGCTGTTGCAGGTATTCGGCCGACATCTGTTCGATCTCCGACGCGCGGTCATCTGCATCAGGCATAGTAGCCCACCGCGCCTCCGCATCGCAAGCCGGCGAAAAGTAGCAGGCACGCTCCGCATAAACCGTGGGGGACTGGCTCATTTTGCGCAGTCCGCGGAGCAAAATGTGCCTGTCCCCTTCTCTGGGACGGTTTTTAGATTAGCTGGTGATCGCTAATTGCACCTCGCTCGTCGCCGGAGTTTGTCAGAACGGGAATCGACGACCAACAATGAGGAACCAACCACCTCACGCTGGCCGGTTCGATAGCGGGCGGCATTCAAGGCGGCGTCGAGGCTTCCTTGGCGCCCGACGCCGGGTTCGACGACATCTACATGACGGCCGGGCTGGGCTCGCTGTTCGGCGCCATTGTTCCCACGGCCGCCATCTATTCTCTGGCCGGTTCCCTGTCCGCCTCCGGCGTGGCCTACGCAATGGCCGGTCCCGATCAACAGTTGATTGCCATGGCTTGGCAGTTCGGCGGGCTGGCCGGGGCATTGGGCGGCGAGTTCCGCATGGGCGCATCGGCTGGTGCCAAGTACGGCGCCGCACGCGCTTTGCAGTCGGGCCTGGTGCGCGTCGGTCCCGACTTGATGGGCGCCGGCGTGGGCGGGATAATCGGGTACAACACCGACCATACCGTGGCGAGTGCTCTGCACGGCGCCACGATCGGCATGTTCGTCGCCGGAATCGCGGGAGGCCTGGCGCGAGGTCTGCCGAGTGTCAGAAGGGCAGTGGCCCCAAACAATGGAATCTTTTCCAACGCTGCCGGTGAGCCAATGGATCCTGCTTTGTTTCGCAGGATACAGAAAGCTTGGGAAAGCAAACCCGGACGCATAATGTTGGCCGACGAGAACTCCGCCATGCACTTAAATGCGATAGCGCACAGAGCTGGACTAAAACACGTTGGAGGCCAAACGCTCAACAAGAATGTGATTTTTCTCCAACCGAATCCAACCGCAAGTTCGGTGTTCGAGGAACTTATCCACACGGCACAGCTGAGGCGTGGGATGAATCCAAAAGCGCAGGTTCTCCAGATGGAGATCGAGGCGGCCGAGAGGTTAATCCGAAACCGCAGACCATACAATATACCCAGGGCGCAAACTTACGAGACAATCACACGGCTTAGAGCCTTGCGACAATCAGCCAGGCAGTAATCATTGAATAATGGCGAATAAGCGAGAGCAGCAGGACATGTATACTGGAAAATATAAAGTCATCAATTCTGTAGCGCTAAGAGATGGGACTTTCGCTCTGGCTGGCATTGTGGAAGGCGAGTTACCGGACGTCGGAAGCGTCGGTATCTCCTCATGTCGTGACGCCCGCATGAGCGTGGAAGTGTTGGGTATTGGCGTTGTTGACCCACATCTCGTCGCACCTGATAGGCAAGGACTACTGGTTAAGCTGATCAGCGGAGATGAGAAAGACCTCGACGGCACTACCTTTGAGTTTGTCTGCAATGTCG
>CAYQAJ010000123.1:0-14319 GCA_964415245.1 uncultured Pirellulaceae bacterium
CGCTCGAGACCGCGGACGCGGAGCGGACCCGGCTGGAGAAGGCCGCGCTCGTCGTGGGGCGGTCGATCACGGCGGTGAGCGTGGGTGGCGGGCTGCCCGTTCCGTACTGCGAAGGGGAGTCGTACGTCGATTTGGCTCGCTACTACCAGCTTTGCGACGAAGCGCGGCAGCGGCTGGCCCAGAAGTTCGGCCACCAAGTGCGGCTGGAGATCGAGCCGGGGCGGTACCTGGTGGCGGAGTCGGGCTATCTGGTGGCCGAGATTCGCGCCGTGAAACAGATGGGCTCCAACACCTTCTATCTGGTCGATGCGGGCTTCAACACGCTGGCCCGGCCGATTCTGTACGGGGCATACCACCCGATGTCGATTGCGCCGCGCGACGGCGCCACCAGCCGCCCCGAACACGATGTGGTGGTGGGGGGACCGCTGTGCGAGTCGGGCGACATTTTCACGCAGCGCGAAGGGGGCTTCGTATGCACCCGCAAGCTGCCGGTCGCCGCAGTGGGGGATTTTCTGGTGATCGAGTGCGCGGGGGCGTACGGGTTCGTGATGTCGTCGAACTATAACTCGAAGCCGCTGCCGGCCGAGGTGCTGATCGAAGCGGGCACGCCCCACCTAGTCCGCCGCCGCCAATCGCTCGACGATCTCGTGCGCGGCGAGACGATTCCCGGCCGCGCGTAACGGTACGTTCGACATCTGGCAGCACCAGCGCGTTCTCGATGGATTCGTTCATTCCTCCGGCCTTAGCGCCTCGCCTTGATCGGCCCACTCCTGGACAAAGTAGCTCGCATTGCGGCATTCGTTGATGCAGGCGATCACCTCCGACTTTGCCATTCGCGTCGCTTCGCCCGACACCTCGACCATTTGCCGAATCGAACTGGCAAGCTCCATTCGGCCATCGTCCGTCGGGTCGATCAACTCCCAGTGCCATTTCCGACCGGCGCGTACGTCCAGCGTTTCAACCGGCGCTTGCCGAAAGTCGCGGCCAAGCTGACGCAGAAACTCGGCGGAAAACAACACGTAGTCCACATGCTCGGGGTGTGCACGCACCTCGGAAAAAGCCGCCACGATCCGGCGAAGGCGCGTTTGCCGATCGTCCAATTCCCAAAACGACAAGTGCCGATTCGACGGGCGATCAGGCCTGAGATCGGATGGCAGGCGCCCCTCGCGCACCAACTCGGCCCATTTGTCGCCGAAGTATTGAGATTTGCGGATGAAGCGCAGATACCGCGGCACTACCGCTGCTTCTCCAAGTGTGCGATGAGATGTCGCAGATCAGAGACGAGCGCATGCGACTTCTCGCCATCGACGGCACGCCGTAGCGCGGGAAGCGAGCGGATGTCCTCCAAGTATCCCAGGCCGAGAATGGCGCCGTATCGCACGGAAGTGGAAGGGTGGGAAAGGCAGCTCTCCAGAACGAGGCATCGGGCGTCGCTGGTCGCCGCGTCCTCGATATGACCGAGCCACCGCAGCGCCTCGGCCGCGACATCCGGATTCACATCCGGCGCCGCGACGCATTGATGAATGGCGGAAACGGCCTGCGCACCGCTCTGATTGACGAGAGCAACGATCCGGCGCGAGAAGTCGTTCTCGAACCCTTCCTCGAACGTCTCGGGGTCCGCGCCGGCGAAAAGGGTCCGCGCGGCGGCCATGGTTTCGGCACTACAATGCGATACCAAGGATTCGAACGGTGTCGGGACGTGGCCCGTGTCGGTGCGATCGTTTGTGGCCATGTCCCTATTGTGCGTCGGTTTGGCGCACAAATCAAGAAATGTCCCGACGTGGGCACTTGGAGGAATGAGGCGATCCTCACGCTCCGCGTGAGGTCTATGGTCCCGCTTACACGTCCAGGTTGCGGACTTCCAGGGCGTGCTTTTCGATGAACTCGCGGCGGGGTTCGACTTTGTCGCCCATCAGCACGCTGAAGATGTCGACGGCCGCGGCGGCGTCGCGCATGGTCACTTGCACCAGCGTGCGGTTGGCCGGGTCGAGCGTGGTATCGCGCAGCTCCTCGGCGTTCATTTCGCCCAGGCCCTTGAACCGCGTCACTTGCAAGCCCCGCTCGCCGGCGGAGCGCACGGCCGCCAGGAGGCCGCGCAAGTCCTCGAGCGCGATTTCGTTTTCGCCCCGACGCAGCACGTACCGCGGCTTTTCAACCCCGGTGCGCTGCTGGCGAATGAGCGACTGCACGTCGAAGCCCATTGCGTCCAGGTCTTTGAGGCAAGCGTTGATGGTGCGGACCTCGTGCAGCTCGGTGATCCGCACGCGCGAAGGTGGCTCACCATTGCCGGCTGACTCGCCGCCAGCGCCGGGTTCGCCGCTCGATTTGCCCGTCGGCTCGTCGTCCACGGACAACTCGCCGCCCGTGGCGGCTTCCTGGGCTTTGAGGAACTCGTCGAGCTCCGCGCGGTTGACGAACCAGTGCTCCTGCCGGCCGACGAACACGTGGAACACCGGCAGCCGCCCGGTCGCCGGATCCATCCGCTCGGCGTGCAGCTTGAGTCCGATGCCGCGGCGCTCCAGGGCGATGATGGCGTCCTCGACGGCGGCCAGGATGCGGCAGATTCGTGCCATTGCTTCGCCGGAGATCAGCCGTCCGTCGCCCGGGTCGAACACCGCGTCGGCCAGCCCCTTTTCCAGAAGCTGGGCCTTCATCTCGTCGTCGGTCTGAACGTAGTAGGTTTCCTTGCGGGTGCGGACGCGGAACAGCGGCGGCTGGGCAACGTAGATGTGGCCCCCCATCACAAGCTGGTTCATCTGTCGGTAGAAGAATGTGAGCACGAGCGTGCGAATGTGCGAGCCGTCGACGTCGGCGTCGGTCATGATGATGATCTTGTTGTACCGGCGCTTGCTGAGGTCCTGCTCGGCGCCGATGCCGCTGCCGATGGCGGCGATCATGCTTTGCACTTCTTCGTTGGCCAGAACCTTGTCGTCGCGCGACTTGTAGGCGTTGATGATTTTGCCTCGCAAGGGAAGGATGGCCTGGAAGTCGCGGAGCCGGCCCCCTTCGGCGGTGCCTCCGGCCGAATCGCCCTCGACCAGGTAGAGCTCGCACCGCTCCACCTCGCGGCTGATGCAGTCACGCAGCTTGCCGGGCAGGCTGCCGCCGCCCAGGGCGCCCTTGCGCTTTTGCACCAATTCCTTGGCCTTGCGGGCGGCTTCGCGGGCTTCAGCGGCGAGCATGCCCTTGCGGACAACGATCTTCGCAGTCTTGGGGTTTTCTTCCAGATAGCGGCTCAAGAATTCGCCCACGGCCGAATTGACGATCCCCTCCACCTCGCCGTTGCCCAGCTTGGTTTTGGTCTGGCCCTCGAATTGCGGATGGGGCACGCGCATCGAAATGACCACGGTGAGCCCCTCGCGGAAGTCGTCGCCCGTGGGAATGAGGTCCTTGAAGATGCCCGACTTCTTGCCGTAGTTATTGAGCGTTCGAGTGAGCGCGGTGCGGAAACCGGAGACGTGCGTGCCCCCTTCGGTGGTGGGAATGTTGTTGACGTAGGAGTGCAGGTTCTCGGTGTATTCGGCCGAGTACTGGATGGCCACTTCGTAGCCGACGCCCTGGTCCTCGCCCGAGAGGTAAATGACTTCCGGGTGTTCGGGCTCGCTGGCGCGGTTGAGGTGCTCGACGAACTCGATAATGCCGCGCTCGTAGCAGAACTCGGCTCCTTCGCCGGCGCGCTCGTCCTTGTAGATGATGCGCACGCCGCGATTGAGAAAGGCCAATTCCTGCAACCGCTTGTACAGCACGTCGTAGCTGAACCGCGCGGTGGTGAAAACCTGCGGATCGGGCTTGAAGGTGGTGCGGGTGCCGATCTTGTTCGTGGCCCCGACGCGGCGGACCGGTCCCTGGGGAACGCCCCTTTCGTACTCCTGCTGATAGACGTGGCCGTTGCGGAACACTTCCACTTCGCACCACTCGGAGAGAAAGTTGACCACGGTTACGCCGACGCCGTGCAGACCACCCGACGTCTGGTAGGCCCCTTTCTGAAACTTGCCACCGAATTTGAGGACGCACATCACGCCTTCGAGGGTGGACACCTCGCGGCCCAACTCCTCGCTGAGCTGCTCGTGCGGTTCGACGGGAATACCGCGGCCATCGTCCTCGACCGTTACCGAGCCGTCGTTGTTGATGGTGACCCAGACACTTTTGGCGAAGCCGGCCATGGCTTCGTCAATGGAGTTATCGACCACCTCGAACACGAGGTGATGTTGCCCGCGCGCGCCCGTGTCGCCGATGTACATGCTGGGGCGCTCGCGGACGTGCTCCAGATCGGAAAGGTGCTGCAGGTCCTCGGCGCCGTACTCGGCGTCGCCCCGCTGGAAATCCTGCGGGCCGATGGCCGGACGCTGGAGCGGCGGCTCGACCGGCGGCTCCGGCTGCTTCTGGTCTTGTGGCGTTTGGCTCGGTGTCATGAATGAATCCCACCTGGCCCGGGGGCCCCGGCGGGGCAATGCTCTAGGGGATGGCGCCCACCTTGAATCGCAGGCCGCGAAGATGCAATTCGGGGAGCAGGACTGTCAGTTTCTCAGTTACCTGTCGTTTCTGAAAGGTCAGTTCCTGCAGCACGATGGAATTGCGGACGAACACTTCCAGGATGCCACCTCGCAGGTTCCCCACGCGGCTGTCGGCGGCAAGTTTCGCGCCCACTGCTTCCTGCCATGCGCCGGCGCACTGCTCGTGGGCGGCGGCGTGCGCGTAGCCGTTTCGCGCCAACAGGCCGCTGACCACATCGCCGATGCGCTGCGGCTGACGGATACGCACGCGGCGACCGTCCATCTCGCGAGCCAGTGCTTCGAGCTCCGGGTCTTTTTTCTTCGCCACGGCGCAATTTGTCTCCACGGTAGGCGGCTTCGACCGCACAACGAACTCCGCCCGCCCGCAGGTGTCGGGCCGTCACTGACAATCGACTACTCTCGCGCCAGCGGCATGATGACGTAGCCATACCCGTCGTCGGTGGTGAAGAGCGCCGCCGCCTCGGCATCCGCGACCTCCATGGTGAACGACTTCTCGGGGTCGAGCACGCGAAGAAAATCGGCCAGGAAACGGTGGTCGAGCTTGATCGCCACGCTGCTCCCTTCGTAGGCGACCGGCAATTCGACGCGCGACTGGCCGACCTCGGGCGTCGACGCCGTGAGCACCAGCAGGCCGTCTTCGAACGAACAATCGATTCCACGGCTCTCGTCCGACGCTACGATCGACGCCTGCCGCAGTGCGGCGTACGTGGGCGCAACCGTCAACTCGATCCGCCGCGCCTCGCGTCGGCTGGGGAACACGTCCCGCCACTTGGGGAATCGCCCTTCGACAAGCTGCGAATACAGCGTCGCGCGGGTGCTGGCCAGCACGATGTCGTTGCCCCGCGCGGCCAACCGCACTTCGGCGTCGCTGTCGCCCACCATGCGGCCGATCAACTGCACGGCTCGCGTGCGGACGATGGTCGTGGTGTCGCCGGTCTGATGGCCGCCAACCGATTGCGCGGGCCCTTCCATCTTCGCCAGCCGCCGGCCATCGGTCGCCACGGCGGTGATTTTGTCGGCCCCCATTTCCAACAGCACGCCCCCCAGCGCGTAGCGGCTGCTCTCATTGTCGGTGGCGAACTCGGTCCGCCGCACCAGCTCGCGCAGCAGCCGCTCGGAGAGCGTGTGATACTTTTCTTCGCGAAAGGCCGGCACCGCCGGAAACTCGGTAGGATCCTCGGACGAGAGCGAGATTTTGCTATGCTCGCCACGGATGTCGGCCCCGCGCGAGGTCGACTCGATCAACAGCTTCTCGTCGCTGCTCTCGCGAAGGATGTTGGCGAAACGGCTGGCGGGCACCAGGATGCTGCCGGCCGACTCGACTTCCGTTCCCGGCACATCGACGCGAATGCGCAAATCGCCGTCGGTTGCCGACAGCACCACGCCCTGGTTCGTGGCCTCGACCTTGACGTTGTTGAACAGCGGCTTGGGGCTGCGAGCCGGCGCCACCATGGCCGCGAGTTGGAACGCCGAATCGAGGGCCTCGCGATGTGCAACGATTTTCATTGTTTCTTTTCCTGTTCTTTTTCAGCCTGTGCCTGTTGGTAAAGCTGGTCGTAAAAAGTGATCCGCCAGAGGACGCTGATTCATGGTTGGCACTCTCGGCTCTCTTACTGGTATCTTTTCAAGTTGTAGTAAAAGAGAGAAACGGATCGGTTACCATCCGGTGTCGATCTGCCGGGTCTAAGCGTCGACAACGACTCGCGTTACGGGTCGTGTCGCGAGTCGTTGTTGTGTTGGATAATCTGTTGGTGCATGGTCGCTTGGCTGGCGCCGCACGGTTCTTGTCTGACGGTTCTGGGCGGTGGCTCGATTCCTCTGTCGATAACTGCCTCGGTTAGCAACATTCGCCGACGCTGGCGCGACACCTTATCAACATTCGCTTTTCGTGTGATTGTCCTCCGTGGTTCAACTCCATGCCGGCAAAGGAACCTGCAATTTCGCGTCGATACGGTTAGTTATCTCGCTCACAGCCAGTCGGAATTCGCGGTCCTCGGCCAGCATTGCCTCGGCCTTGCGGCATGCGTGCAGAATGGTCGAATGGTCGCGCCCGCCGAAGTACTGTCCGACCGCTTGCAGGCTGTGCCCAGTCAGGTGCCGACTCAGGTAAATCGCCGTGCAACGCGCCGTAGCGACCGTACGGTGCCGCGAACGCCCGGTCAAATCGGCCGTCCGCAGACCATAATGCTTCGCAACGTGCGACGTGATCGAGCGGAGCGACGGGCCCGACTGGGCCGCGCTATCGCCCAGGAACGCCTCGGCGGTTTCCGCATCGACCCTCTTTTTACTGCCACATCGATCGGCGAGGGCCTGGGCGCAAGCTTCCAGTTCGGCCGCCGAGAGATTCAGCCCACCGGCCAGGCGGGTGAGCGCTTCGTCCGACGCGATTAAACCGAGCCGGGCAAACGATCGAGTCAGCAGTTCGCGGCGGCATTCCTTTCCGGGCAGTGCAAGCGGTACGGTGAGGCCGGCGCTCAGCCGGCTGGCAAGCGGTGCCTCCAGTTCCCCGAGATTGGCCGGTGCGGCACACGATGTGACCAGCACTGGTCGTCGCTGTTGCACCAGCGAGTCGACGATGCCGGCAAGCTCCTGCTGCGCGCGTCGCCGGGATGCGAGCTCCTGCAATTCATCGACTACGAGAAAATGGGAGTCGTGGTATCTCGTGCGGAGGTCGTCGACACCATTGGTCTCGACGGCCGTCGCCACACTGCGAGCAAAATCGGCCCCCCGCACCAATAGCACCTTGCGACCGGGATGCTCGTCCTTCCAGCGGTGAGCCAGGCCTCGCGCCAGCAGCGACTTGCCGCTTCCCGCCGGGCCAAAGAAAATGAGAGGATTGTACGCCGCCTCGCCACTCAGAAGCGCTCTGGCGGCTTCGCGGGCCAGCGCGTTTTCGGGGCCGCCGACGAATTCGCGCGGCGGGATCGCAGGGCCATCCGTGCCGTGAATCGCCGACGGCGGGGCCAAATCCTGCATCCGCAGTGGAAACGAAAAAACGCCGCTTACCACCCACACTCCGTTGCCAAAAGAAATGGCGTTTACGGTCGAGGAAAACCCTATTGGTACAGAACCAAAATTATACAACTTGGCGACCCGACTGACGAGCCGGCAGCGCCATTTCCTGGCCCGATTGTGCGCTCCGCAAGTCCCTGGCCACCTTGGCGATGCGTCGAGCCGCTTCGTCGATCTCCTCCGGCGTCGTGAGCGCCCCGAGGCTGATGCGTAGAGCGCCGTTAACAACGTCTCCCGGGCACCCCATCGCCAGCAGCACCGGCGACCGCTCCGACGAGCCGCTGGCGCACGCTGAACCGGTCGAACAGGCCACTCCGGCAAGGTCCAACGACATTACCAACGCTTGTCGATCGAGGCCCGGGAATGCGACGCTAGTGGTGTGTGGCGCGCGCTGGGCGTCGGCGCCGTTGATGACCAGGTCGGGCATTGCCTGACGAAGAAGCGACTCCAGGCGGTCGCGGAGTGCGGCCATTCGCGCGGCTCGCACGTCCGCTTCGTCGTGCCACAGCTCTAGCGCTTTGTGCAGACCGACGGCCAGGGCGACGTTTTCGGTGCCTCCCCGCAGCCCGCCCTGCTGCGCTCCGCCGAACAGTATCGGTTCCAGCTTAACGCCGTGTCGCACGAACAAGGCCCCGATTGCCGGCGGACCGTGAAACTTGTGCCCGCTGATGGTCAGCGCGTCGACCTGGAGCGCGGCGAAATCGACCGGCAGCTTTCCGACCGCCTGCACCGCATCGGTGTGCATCGGCACGCCGGCGGCCTTGCAGATGTCCGCGATTTCGGCAACCGGCTGCACGACTCCGGTCTCGTGATTGACGAGCATGACGCTCACCAGCCGCGTCTGACTGTCGATCAATCCGCCGAGTTGTTCGCAGTCGACGACACCCGAGCGAATGGCGCCTACGCGGCGAATCTCCCATCCCTGTCGGGCCAGATGCTCTGCCGCCTGCAGGACGCTGGGGTGTTCGATTGCCGAGACGATCACGTTGCCGGGCGTCTTGCCGGCAAGTCCACGTATGGCGAGATTATTCGCTTCGGTCGCGCCACTGGTAAACACAACGCGATCGGGTTTGGTACCGGAAGCCTCGGCTCCCAAGAGTGCCGCGATCTGCTCGCGCGTGTCCTCCAGGAGCCGTCGGGCGCGTCGGCCGGCGGCGTGCGCGCTGGCTGGATTGCCATATCCCTCGCGCAGACAGTCGAATACGCACTCGGCCACATCCGGGTCGACGCGGGTGGTGGCGTTGTTGTCGAGATAGATCGTTTCCATGAGCGCGGGGATGCCGTCGAGGGCCGGAACTTCCAAGTGGGTCGACCGTACGGCCGGTGGCCATGGCGGGCCGAAAACGCGTCCCGTCGCCTTACTGGGGCCGTCCGTCCCGATCAGACGCCGGCGATGGCAACGACGGCCTAAACTGCGATTGTCGCACCTCAAATTGCGACACGTAAGGGGCCCGTTTTCTGCCTTTCTTCGTTCTGCCCGATTGGCTAATATCCCGCCATTCTGCGGCGGCCGCCCCAATGGCCGCCACGCGAGGTCGCGGCCGAAATGGTCGCGGGTTTGGCTGCTATCTTCGTTCGCTGGCCAAGTCGCATACGAGCGGCTTCGGCGGGGACGGTAAGAGGGACGCAATGTATCACTCGTTCATCGTTTTCTTTCGTTTGCTGTTACCGCTGGTCGTCGTCGTTGGGCTGCCCGTGGCGGTGGTCGAAACGAGGGACTCCGCACCGGTGCCAGTGGTCGACAAGGTGACGGGCCTGTGGAGCCGCGCGGTCGCGCTGAGCGAATCTCGCCGTATCGATTCTCACGGGCAGGACGATCGGGGCGGACAGGCCGCTACGATGCCGGCGTCGCCCGCGTCTCATTCGAGCGCCGGAGGTACCAGCGCGGGCGCTGCAGGCCAGGTCGCGTTGCCTGTCGCAAGCGACAAGCGGGTCGATGACCAGGTGCAGCTACGGCTTGCCGACACGCAGTCGAGGTTGGAAGAGCTGGGTGCCCAACACATGCTGCTCGAGGCGGTCGAGGGGGAAACGCCGCGATTTCGCTTTCAGTGTTTGATGCCCCTGCCGGGTAGCGTGTTCAGCCGTCCTTTCGAGAGGATCGACGTCGATCCGGCCCGGGCGATCGAGCGCGTACTTCTCGAAGTCATTGAGTGGCGACAGGCATGGCCCGAAGCCGCCGACGAGCACGCGGTCGGGGAGCCCGATTCGGCCTGACGGCTTGAGCCTGGGCTTGCCATATGTTGTGACTTGGGCATACTTTGGACCCTTCCGTCGGCCTGTGGATGGGGTCGACGGCGTGGTTGTTTTTGCGCGCACAACAATTCCCGGTCTTCCCGAAGCTGGCATGCACTACTCGCCAACGCTCGCCGAGCAACTCCGACGCGTTGCCCGTGGCTGCCGTTGCGCGGTGGCGCGGCAGCGAACGGCCCTTTCGCGTGCGATGCGAAGCGCACGAGCCCCTTTGAGTCGGACAACAACCGGCCTCGGCCGGGAGCGTCGGGCGGGGGCGGATTCCGCTATCGACAGGCCGATGCGGCACGTCGAGGCGCTTTTGTTCTTGTCGCGCGAACCCCTTACCAGCCGGCGGCTTGCGCAACTGGGCCAGTTGGCCGACGGCACTCAGGCGCGTACGCTGGTCCGCCGCTTGAACCAGCATTACGATGGTTGCGGACGTGCGTTTCGTGTCGAGGAGGTGGCGGGGGGCTATCAGTTGCTAACGCGCCCGCACTTGGCAGACTGGATCAGGCGTCTGGAGCACTTGGCCGCGCCGAGGCGGTTATCCGCGCCGGCCATGGAAACATTGGCAGTCGTTGCCTACCGCCAGCCTGTCATGAGGGCCGAGGTCGAATCCATCCGGGGCGTGGACTGCGGGGAGATTCTGCGGCAGCTCCTGGATCGCGACCTGATGCGTGTCAGCGGCCGCAGCGACGAACTAGGGCGTCCCTATCTCTATGCGACAACGCGGCGCTTTTTACAATGGTTCGGATTGCGAAATCTTGACGATCTTCCGCGGGCGAAACTCCGGCGGTGCCATGCAGCAACCGCCGACAGCGGAGCGTCATCCGGTGAGCCGATACAAGCTGCCGCCGACATCACTGACTCGGAAAGTCTTCGGCACGACGATAAGGAGTCTCCCGTGAGCGTCTCGGTATCTAGATTGACCCGTCCCAACGATGAGGTCGAACCGGCGTTGCACCGCGCCGGTGTCACGCAAAGTCCGCGACTTGATGATGACGATTTCGAGCAAGAAGAGGACGCAGAGCTCGAGGAAGAATTCGACGACGAAGAGGACGAGGATGAGGACGACGAGGACGAGGACCTCGACGAGGATGAGTGGGAAGAAGTCGAGGACGACGAAGAAGAAGAGGAGGAGCTGGACGAAGAGGAGGAGGACTGGGACGACGAGGACATGGACGACTGGGACGACGAGGACGAGGACGAAGACGACGAGGACGAGGACTGGGAATAGTCGTTTCGTACCGTCTCGGAGTGCCCGATTGTTAGCGAATGACCAATGACCAAATCCAAATGACCAATTGGTGATGGTCCTCTCCAACATCGGTCATTGAGGCTTGGTGATTGGTCATTTCCCCCGTTAGTCTTTTAGCTGGAACAGCCGCTTCAGTGCTTCCAAGAGACCGTGCGGTGTACCCCCCTCCGCTTCGTCGCGTAGCGATTCCAACGGAGGATGCAGGAGTTTGTTGACCAACCGCTCGAAGCCGTGTTCGATCTCCATGCGGCTGCGCGCGTCGAGCCCGGGAAGCTTGTTCAGCAAACGGGCCAGCTCATCGGTCTTCAATTCCTCGGCACGAGCTTTCAGCCTTTTGATCGTGGGGCCGGTGGCACGGTGGTGCAGCTCGGCCATGAAACGCCGCGTTTCTTCCTCGATGATCCGCTCCGCCTTGGGCCACTCGCGCTCGCGGGCCCGGCGGTTGCGCTGGCAGGCGGCGGTTAAGTCGTCGAGGCAGTAGAGATACACGCCGATACACTCTCCGATGGCGGCGTCAAAGTCGCGAGGAACACCCAGGTCGAGCACAAATAGCGGCCGTTGATACCGGTCATGTTCGACGCCGCGATAGTCTTCAAGCGACACCACAGGCTGCTGGGCGCCGGTGGCGCTAACGATCAGGTCCGCCTGTTTCATGAGGGCCGGCAACTCGTCCCAAGGTGCCGACCGACCCTGAAATTGGTCGGCAAGCTGTTGGGAACGCTCGAAGCTGCGGTTGACGATCGTGATGTGTTGGGCACCCGCGTCGACCAGGTAGGTGAGCGTTTCCTCGGCCATTTCGCCCGCCCCCACGACGAGGATCTGCTTGTCGTCAAACCGTTCGAACACGCTTTTGGCGAAGTCCGTCACCGCCACGCTGGGAATGCTCACGCGCTTCTGGGCGATCTCGGTTTCGCGCGAAACGCGCTTGGCCACGCGGATGGCCGCCTGGAACACGGCATGGGTCAGCGGCCCGGTGCTGTTGTGGGAGGTGGCCAGCTCGTATGCCTGCTTCACCTGGGCGACGATTTGCGCTTCCCCGACCACCATGCTGTCGAGGCTGGCGGCTACCATGAACAAGTGCCTGACGACATCTTCGCCCGTGCGTTCGAGGAGCTCGTCGAAGATGTCAACCGGCGGCACGCCGTGAAAGCCGGCGAAGAACTCGACCAGGTCGTGGTGCGAGGGGCAGGCGGCGGCGTTCTCGGCCGCCGTGTACAACTCGACGCGATTGCACGTGGAAAGCAGCACGGCCTCGCTCGCGGGAAACCGCGTGCGCAGGCGAGCCAGCGCGTCGCGGGCTTGCTCGGAGTTAAATGCCAGCCGCTCGCGGACCTCAATCGACGAGCGGTGATGCGTGCAGCCGACCATCTGGAGTTTCATCGGCCGCCCTCCGCTGCCTGGCCGATGAGCGCTTCGCCGGGACGCACGTGGCCGAGACTCCCGGGTCGCGGCACGCTGCCCGTCTGTTCGGCGCGTTGCTGGCCACCGCCTGACGTCTCATGAGGACTGGCGTGTGCAGAGGGCACGAAGAGCACGATTCCCAGCACGAGGCTGAGAAAAAGGAAGCTGGCTATCATCAGGTACGCCACTTTGCGCCCCTCTCGGGCCGGCCGGTAGAAGTGCTCGAAGGCAATCGCCCCCAATAGCCACGCCAAGAGCAGCCCCGAGGTCCATACCACTGCATCAGTCCAGGGCAGCGCGGCCTCGTCGCTAAGCGAGTTGATCAGGTTCAGCACGATGCCCGATACCAGTCCCCCGGCCACCAGCGCGGTCGAGACATAGAGTGCCCACCGATTCGCGGACCGCAGCATCTCGAGACTGGGCAGAACAAATCCCTGCCGCGGGGGGAGCTTGTGCTTGAGTCGGTACGACTGCACGAGATACATCACTCCGGCCGCAAAGCCCAGGGCCACCGACGCCGTGCCCAAGAGCAGCGCCAGCCCGTGGACCATGCTCCATCGCAAGTGCGCCTCTTGCGGAGCAAAGGGTTCCGCATTTCGAAACAGCCACGCCACCCCCAACGACCCAAGCAGCAAAGGAAGGACGAACAAACCGAACGCGGCTTGAGGCCGCCGAATCAGCACAACCAGGTATGCCACCGCTAGCACCCACGCCGCCATCAGGCACCAGTGGTACCAGCTCGAAAGGGGAGCCACGCCGCCGTGCAGGGCATCCGTTGCCTGCGCCACGAGGTACAGCGTGTGCGCCACCAGGCCCGCCCCGGTGATGCCGAGCATGATGACGTGCCGCACCGGCGCGCGGAACAACAGCCGCGACGCCTCGAGAACGAGCGTCAGCGCGTAACTTGCGGCGAAACAGGTGATCGAGATACCCGAGAGCATGGTGGCGAATCAGACCGATGGAAGGCGAATGACCAATGAGCAATGGGCCCGCAGGCGCGGGCAAGCTCCAAATCGCAAATCTCAAACAATTTCCAAATCCAAAACTCCCAATGATCAAACACGAAGAGTGCGTTCGGCCCATTGGTCATTTGGATTTGGTCATTGGTCATTACCCACCGGTCATTTCCTGCGAGTCACTCCTCCAAATTGTATTGCTTCAACTTCTTGTGCAGCGTGTTGCGGTTGATACCGAGTCGGACGGCGGCCTTGGTTTGCACGTTGTTACACGACTGCATCACCTGAGCGATCAATTCGCGCTCAACGCGGTTGACGATCTTATGGTGCAGGCCGTCTTCATCGGGCTCGGCGGTTACCAGCCCGTGCTGCACGACCTCGTAGGTCAGCGAGTCGAGGTCGGTTCCGCGGCTTCGGCCGCCGCGCTGCGCCGCCCGATTCTGCACGACGTCGGGCAGCAGATCCAAGGTCAATTCGTCCCCCGGGGCCATCACGGCGGCCCGCTCGGCGTAGTTTTGTAGCTCCCGGACGTTGCCGGGCCAGTGGTATTCCTCAAGAGCGCTAATCGCCTCGCGCTGGATGTGGACCACGTAGCGGTCGTTAGCCTCGTTGTACGTGTCGAGAAAGTGGGCCACCAGGTCGAGGATATCCTCGCGGCGCCGGCGCAGCGGGGGCAGGGTGATGGGAACGACGTTGAGCCGCCAGTACAGGTCTTCGCGAAATCGGCCCGCCTCGACTTCCTCCAGTAGGTCGCGGTTGCTGGCGGCGATCACGCGGACATCGACCCGCACCGTGTGCGTGTCGCCGACGCGCTCGAACTCGCGTTCCTGAAGCACCCGGAGCAGCTTCACCTGCAAGTGGTGCGAGGTGGAATTGATCTCGTCGAGAAAGATCGTGCCGGTGTGCGCGGCCTCGAATCGACCGGTGCGGTTGCTCACGGCGCCGG
>CAYQAJ010000124.1:0-14276 GCA_964415245.1 uncultured Pirellulaceae bacterium
ACAGGCACATTTTGCTCCGCGGACTGCGCAAAACGAGCCAGTCCCCGACGGTTTTTGGATAGGCTCTTAGCCAAGTTCCAGCGTGAGCGTCCTCTCGGCGGGCTCTTGCAGCGAGCCGATCGTGCGGCGCCAAGTCCTTCCGGTTACGGACGACCTTTCCGTGGACCTCCGTCAGATCGTCGAATCGACGACCCTCGACGCTCAGAGCATCGCCGCTCGCACGGCGGAGATTCGCGCCGTCGTCTTGAGCCAGTCGCAATACATCGACACCCCCAACTTCACGAAGATTCACCCCGACGATTTGGAGATTCTGTTTGCCGCGTACGACCAGTCCTTCTTCGGCGGGCAGGTCGCGGAATCGCTCGGCGCGACGCCACTGCACTTCAGGCTGTCGAAGCGGATGACGAGTGCGGGTGGCAAGACGACCAGTTACACGGATGGACGAAGCGCCCGCCAGAAATACGAGATCAGCGTCTCGACGGCGATTCTGTTCGGGTGTTTTCGCGACGACGACCATCGTCCGATTACCGCCAGTGGCATCGTCTGCCGCGATCGCCTGGAATCGCTCCAGCGAGTGATGGAACACGAGCTGGTTCACTTGATCGAAATGCTGCTGTGGGATCACTCAAGCTGTTCGCAGGCTCGTTTTCACTCGATCACTCGCCGTTTCTTCGGCCACACGCACAACAAACACCAGCTCATCACGCCGCGAGAGCGAGCCATCGCGACATACGGCATCCAACCGGGCATGACGGTTCGGTTCCAGTTCGATGGCGCTGAACTCACGGGCTTCGTCAATCGAATTGGCAAGCGAGCTACCGTGTTGGTGGAAGATGGCCGGGGCGTTCGCTACACCAATGGTAAGCGCTACGCAAAGTTCTACGTGCCCGTGCAGAATCTGGAAGCAGCAGAGTGACACCAAGGAGTGGGACGAGCCAGCCGCGGATTGATGTGCCACTCCCGAGTTAGACGCCGTGGGACTGTTGGAGTTCCCGCGCTTCGCTGCCGTCTGGCAGCAGATCGCCGTACCGATCCCGCCAGGAATACGAGCAACCACCGCCGATTCGCGGCGTACCGATTCATGACGTACCGCAATACGCGTAACGCTCACTCGTCCGCGCCCACTGCCTTCAGTGCCTGCCGAACGTGCTCGTGCGAAGCGAACGGGGCCGAGAAGATCAGCCGCACGATCCCTTCTCTGTCAATGACGTAAGTGACGCGTCCGGGGAACAGGCCCAGCGTGCTCGGCGCACCAAATGCCTTGCGAAGCGACCCATCCGCATCCGTAATCAACGGGAACGACAGCTTGTGCCGCTGGGCGAACGCCCGATGACTCTCCGACGAATCGCTGCTGACCCCGACAACCTCTGCCCCGGCCTCCACGAACTGCTCGTAGGAATCACGAAACGAGCAGGCTTCTTTCGTGCAGATGGGCGTGCCGTCCCGGGGATAAAAGAACAGCACCAACCCCCGTTTGCCGACGAAGTCGGACAAGCGGATGGTCGAACCGTCCTGCATTGTGGCGGAGAAGTCGGGAGCGCGGTCGCCGACCTGCAGTTTTGGCATCTACGCGTCCTTCCAAGTTGAAATTGTAATCGGGCTCCGGTCCACGGCAATCCAGGCTTGCTGGGCATCAAGACGGCGGCTGCTTTCCGCAATCGCGATCTCGCGTGCAAGTTCATTTTGCATAGCGCGGCCTGGACGACATGTTCCGTCAAGGAGTACTTTCGCGGAGCATCGCGGATCGGTGCCGCCGACGATCATGTGGCGCACCGCGAGCTGCGTTGCGAATGGGACTGCGAGCGCGCGGGGGGCTTTCAGTCCCCCCAAGCGGCGACGAAACTCGAAGCACTCAGCCGCACGTTCGACAACGAATTCATCGAGCCCCTGTTGCGTGACACAATGTCGGCATCGGATCCGATCGAGCGTTCGCTCCTCCTGGTTGAAGCCGACGTCGTGGGCCACTTGCACAGGTCGACTTGGTCCGCTCGACGCAGGACCGGGTTGCCGGCCGCGTGCAGCCGCGAGCCGGCCGCGCCAGGCGTCCTCTAGCTGTTCGCCTTCATCATTGCCTAACCCGTTGCATCACGCGCACCAGTCGAGCGGCATCGACTTTGCGCCACACGGCATCGACGGCCATCGAACCTGAGGTAGGTGCCGCGCCGGATGCAATCGTCGATCAGCATGCGGAGAAGGAAGGCCCACTGTCCTATACCAAAGCCTTGGTCGCATGGAATTCGGGGGCGGGAAGACCGGAGACGGGAATTAGCTCAGTGGCTGACGTCGAGGACGCCTGTTGCTAGGTACGCGAAATGCTCGCTGCAGACTATACTCAAGCCTTTCGCTATTTGCGGCAAGAGACGTCTCAGGGGCAAGCGAGCGTTACGTGCACGATCCGGGCATCTCAAAATGGCTGATGCGGTTGATGTTCTGGCGACGGCCCGCCGATCGAGAGTCGCTGACTAGATCGGTGGACGAAGAACCGCTACGAGCGGAACTTTTCAGTATCGAACAACTCGAGCGGCACGCGAAGGCAGTCGCCGCGTCGCACCAATTGGCCACGGGTTGGGCGCGCGACAAACTGTTGCCACGGCTCGACGAAAACGAGCGGGTGCTGATCGAGACCTACGATCTCGTGACGGCGGCCGCCAATCAAAACCGCCGTATCGAGCCGGCCGCCGAATGGTTGCTCGACAATTTCTACCTGGTCGAAGAACAAATCCGGGCAATCCGGCGCCTGCTGCCACCATCCTACAGCCGCGAGCTGCCGCGTCTGGCGAGTGGTCCGGCCGCCAGCTTTCCTCGCGCTTACGGCATCGCCCTGGAACTGATCGAGCACGTTGATGGGCGCGTCGATGCCGCCAGCCTCAACGGATTCATCGCCTCGTATCAGTCGGTCGAGCCGCTCAAACTAGGCGAGTTGTGGGCGCTGCCGCTGATGCTAAGGCTGGCGCTGATCGAGAATCTGCGTCGCGTCGCGGTGCAGATCGCTTCCGCGCGGCGTGACCGCGATTTGGCCGGCGATTGGGCCGAGCGGATGGTCAACGTCGTGGAGCAGAATCCCACGGACTTGATCCTGGTTCTGGCGGATATGGCCCGCGCCAACCCGTCCCTTACCGGCGCGTTCTTGGCAGAGTTGACGCGCCATTTGCAGGGGCAGAATCCGAACTTCGCCTTCGCCAATAGCTGGCTCGAGCATCGCCTGGCCGATCAAGGCCTGACGACCGAGCAACTGGTGCGCGGCGAAGGACAAACTCAGGCCGCCGACCAGGTTTCGATCGGCAACAGCATCAACAGCCTGCGGTTCTTGAACTCCAACGATTGGCGCCGGTTCGTCGGCGAGCACAGCCTGGTCGAGCAGACGCTGGCCGACGATCCCTGGGGCATTTATCGGGAGATGGATTTTGCGACGCGCGACCGCTACCGTCACGCGGTCGAAGGCATCGCCCGCCGCAGCCAGCTTACCGAGTACGACGTGGCGCGGCAGGCGGTGCAATTGGCCGAGAATCACGCCCGCGAAAAGCCCGACGAACGCGCGGCGCACGTGGGTTATTACCTGGTCGATCGCGGCCGCCCACTGCTGGAGCGTCTGGCCGCCATGCGGCTCTCTCCGACCGTCGCGCTCGACAAGCTACGGCGGCAGTTCCCGCTGACGTGTTACCTGTCCGCCATCGGACTCGTAACGCTGGCGGCCACGCTGCTCTTTCTGCGATGGTCGCAACAGCACGAGGCGGGCTGGCTGGCCGTGCTGCTGCTTTCCGTGCCGGTGCTGGTCTGCGCCTCGCACTTAGGGTTGGGGCTCGCCAACTGGCTGGCGACGCAATTGCTCAGTCCGCAATCGTTGCCGCGGATGGATTTTAAGCACGGCATTCCTACCGAGCATCGCACCATGGTGGCGGTGCCCACCATGCTCACAAGCGCCGCCGGCATCGAGCATTTGCTGGACGGGCTTGAAGTGCGGTATCTCGCCAATTCCGACCCGTGCCTGCACTTTGCCTTGTTGACGGACTTTGTCGATGCGGCTGCCGAGACGCTGCCCGGCGACGAGGATCTGGTGCGGCTGGCGCGCGAAGGCATCGAGCGATTGAACGAGAAATACGCGAACGTTCGCGCCGATATCTTTTATTTGTTTCACCGCCCGCGCCAATGGAACGCACAGGAGGCCGTCTGGATGGGCTGCGAGCGCAAACGCGGCAAGCTGGCGGATCTCAACGCCACGCTGCGGGGCGCGAACGATCGTTTCGCGGAAGTCGTCGGCGAAATCGCGATCCTGCCAGGCGTGCGGTACGTCATCACGCTCGATACCGACACGCAGTTGCCGCGCGACGCGGCGCGCCTGATGGTAGGCACGCTCGCGCATCCGCTCAATCGCCCTGTCTTCGATCCACAACGTGGCCAGGTCGTCGATGGCTACACCATTTTACAGCCGCGGGTCGGCGTCAGCCTGCCCACCGCGCAGCGGTCACGTTTCGTGCAACTGTGTTCCGAGGATCCGGGCGTCGATCCGTACACGCGCCTCGTATCCGACGTGTACCAGGATCTGTTTTCCGAAGGATCGTTCATCGGCAAGGGAATCTACGACGTCGATTCCTTCGAGCAGCGTTGCAGCGACTTTCCCGACAATGCGATCCTCAGCCACGACTTGATCGAGGGCGCGTATTGCCGTTCGGCACTGCTCAGCGATGTGACGCTGTACGAAGAGTATCCTGCGCGCTACGCGGCCGACATCGCCCGTCGGCATCGTTGGATGCGCGGCGACTGGCAGATCGCCGCATGGCTGCTGCCGTGGGTACGCGGGCGGTCGGGCCAGCGCGTCCGCAACCCGATCTCTGGCTTGTCGCGGTGGAAGATCTTCGACAACCTGCGCCGCAGCCTGGCGCCGGTGGCCATGCTGCTCGTGCTGTTGGTCTCCTGGATCGTCTCGCCGGCCATGGCGGCGGCCTCGCTGCTGTTCTTAGCGAGCGTGGTCCTGCTACCGACGCTGCTGGCCGCTGTGGCGGATCTGCTGCGCAAGCCGGTGGATTTGCCTCTTGGCATACATTTGCGCGTGACGCTGCAGTCGTTAAGGCGGCCGCTAGCCCAGAACGCGCTCTCGTTCGTCTTCTTGCCTTACGAGGCATACGTCAGCGCCGATGCGATCGCGCGCACGCTGGTGCGGATGGGATGGACCAAACGGCGGCTGCTGGAATGGAAAACCGCGAGCGATTCGGAACGAGGCACCAACGGCAACCTGAGGGATACGTTCCGCTTGATGGCTGTCGCGCCGGTGTTGGCGGCCTCGGCATTATTCGCCCTGGCCTTGTACGGTCGCGAGGTGTTGCCCTTCGCGGGGCCTTGGATCGCCGCATGGATGGCTTCGCCGCTGGTCGCCTGGTGGCTCAGCCAGCCGATTCCCAGGCGTGCGCTGCGACTCTCCGAGAGCCAACATCACTTTCTCGGGAAACTGTCCCGAATGACATGGCGGTACTTCGAGGAGTTCGTCACGGCGGAAGGCAATTGGCTGCCGCCGGATAACATCCAGCAGAATCCTGGCCTGGTCGTCGCGCCACGCACCAGTCCGACCAACATCGGCATGGCGTTGCTCGCCGACATGGCGGCCTACGATTTCGGCTACTGCTCCGCCGCGCAGCTTCTGGCCCGCACGCAGCGCACCTTTGACACACTGTCGCGGATGGAGCGCTATCGGGGGCACTTCTTCAACTGGTACGACACGCGGTCGCTCGCACCTTTGCATCCCTGCTACGTTTCGATGGTCGATAGCGGCAATCTGGCGGCAAGCCTGCTGGTGCTCGGCAGCGGCTGCACGGAACTGAGCGAGGCGCGCGTCTTGCCGCCGCGAATGTTCGGCGGCTTGCGCGATACGCTGCGCGTGCTGCTGGACGTGGCCCGCGGCGCCGAGAGGCCACTGGTCGGCGCCGACGTGTTGCGCAAGATCGAACGCCAGATCGAAATGCTCGATCAACCTCCCACGGCTCTTGGCGCTGCCAGCGCCTTGCTATCGCGGCTGACCGAGGTCGCCGCCGAACTGACCGTGGCTGCGGGGAGCGATGCGGAACTCGCGTGGTGGGCGAGCGCTTATCAGCGGTCCTGCAACGACCATCACACCGACCTGTTGCACCTGGCGGCTTGGCTCTCCTTGCCTGCGCCTCCCGCAGGGATTTGGCATCTCGGCTCTGGCGAAACGAGCGAGCGGTTGAGCATGTTGCGCGAAACGCTCACGCGTCTGGACACCGCCGCCACGCTGCGGGATGTCGCCCAGGTGCAATCCACGGCGCTGCCGCTGATCGAAGCGACGCTGCGACAATCGCCCGCGGAGACGAAAAAATGGCTCGTGCAGTTGAGCGCCGCGCTGGCCATGGCGACGGAGCATGCCAGCGCTCGGATCCAACTGTTGGAGGAAGTCGCCACCCAGTGTCGCGACCTGGCCGATATGGATTTCGGCTTGCTGTACGACTCCCCGAGCGAATTGTTCGCCCTGGGCTACAACGTCAGCGAGCGGCGGCTGGACGCAAGCTTCTATGATCTACTGGCCTCCGAGGCGCGGCTGGCCAGCTTCATCGTCATCGCGCAGGGCCATGTCGGTCAGGAGCATTGGTTCGCGCTGGGTCGTCTACTGACGAGCGCGGGCAACGTGCCGGCGCTCTTGAGCTGGAGCGGCTCGATGTTCGAGTACTTGATGCCGCTGCTTGTCATGCCCAACTATGAGAACACGCTGCTCGACCGCACCTATCACGCGGCCGTCCGCCGGCAAATCGAGTACGGCCGGCGGCGCGGCGTGCCGTGGGGAATCTCCGAGTCGGGCTGCAACAGCATCGATCAGCACAAGGACTACCAATACCGGGCGTTTGGCGTGCCCGGGATGGGGCTGAAACGCGGCTTGGCCGAAGACCTGGTGATTGCGCCCTATGCGAGCGCGCTGGCGCTCATGGTGGAGCCGGAGGCGGCCTGCCGCAACCTCGAGCACCTGGCGGCCGATGGCCAGCAAGGCGCCTACGGCTTCTACGAAGCGGTCGATTACACTCCTTCGCGGTTGCCGCCGGGTGCGGATAGCGTCACCGTGCGGCAGTTCATGGCGCATCACGAAGGCATGAGCCTGCTGTCGCTGGCGCACGTGCTGCTCGACAAGCCCATGCAGCGCCGCTTCCTGGCAGATCCCATGCTGCGGGCGGCCGTACTTCTGCTGCAGGAGCGCGTTCCCAAGGCGACCGCGCCGGTCTTTCCACACGCCAGCGAAGCGCGAGCCACGCACTTCGCTTCGGCGGAAGAAACCGGCAGCATGCGCGTGTTCACCGATCCCAGCAGCGCGACGGTGGAAGCACATTTGCTCTCCAATGGCCGCTACCACGTAGCCGTGACAAGCGCCGGCGGCGGCTACAGCCGCTGGCGCGACCTGGCCGTGACGCGTTGGCGCGAGGATGCGACGCGCGATAGCTACGGCAGCTTCTGCTACGTGCGCGATTTGGATAGCGGCGCGGTGTGGTCCAACTCCTGGCAGCCGACGACGAAACCCACCAAGGCCTATGAAGCGATCTTCACGCAATCGCGGGCGGAGTTCCGCCGTAAAGACGACCAGATCGAGACGTACACCCAGATCAGCGTCTCGCCCGAAGATGATATCGAGCTGCGACGCGTGACGCTGACGAACCGCTCCGAGACGCCGCGGACCATCGAGGTCACCAGCTATGCGGAGGTTGTGCTAGCGACGCAGGCACAGGACGAGGCGCATCCCGCGTTCAGCAATCTGTTCGTGCAGACCGAGCTGGTCCGCGGCCGTCAGGCGATCTATTGCACGCGCCGTCCGCGCTCGGCCCAAGAGCGGCCCCCTTGGATGGCGCACATGATGACGGTCCGGGGCATCGCGATTGGCGAGCCGTCGTACGAGACCGATCGCATGCGATTCATCGGCCGGCACCGAACCCTTGCGTCCCCCGCGGCGCTCGATGGCAAAACGCCCCTCTCCAACAGCGCAGGATCGGTTCTCGATCCCGTCGTTAGCATCCGCCAGACGGTGCTGCTGCAGCCGAATGAGGCCGTGCGGATCGACATCGTCACCGGTGCAGCCGAGTCCCGCGCCGGCGTCGAAGTGCTGACCGAGAAGTATCACGACCCCAGCCTGGCCGACCGTGTCTTCGACCTCGCCTGGACGCATGGTCATATCCTGCTGCAACAGTTGAGCGCTTCCGAAGCGGATGCGCAGGTCTATGGCCGCCTGGCCGGCTCGATCGTTTATGCCTCGGCGCACCGGCGGGCCAAGGCGAGCATCCTCCGTCGCAATCGGCAAGGACAATCGGGATTGTGGGGCTACGGCATCTCGGGGGACCTGCCGATCGTGCTGTTGCGGATTCGCGACCGCGAGCGCATCGCGCTGGTGCGCCAGGCGGTGCAGGCACATGCGTACTGGCGATTGAAGGGGCTCGCTGTCGATCTGGTAATCTGGAACGAAGACGACTCGGTCTATCGGCAGACGTTGCAAGAAGCCATCGTCGATCTCGTCGGCGCCAGTCCCGAAGCGTTGCTCGGCGACCAGCCCGGCGGCATTTTCGTCCGCCGCGGCGAGCAGATGTCGGAAGAAGATCGCGAGCTGCTGCAGACCGTGGCCCGCATCGTGTTATGGGATGACGGCGGAACGCTGGCGGAACAAGCCGAGCGCCGCGGGCGGGCCGAAGTATCGATCCCGCATCTGCAGCCACCGCGCCGCCCGCCCCAACCGCCGATCCCCTACGAGCCCCCGCAACGCGATCTGGCATTCTTCAATGGTCTGGGCGGTTTCAGCCACGACGGCCGCGAGTACGTGACCATCCTGGCCGCTGGCCAGACGACGCCTGCGCCGTGGGTGAATGTGATCGCCAACTCGCAATTCGGCACCGTCGTTTCGGAAGCGGGCAGCGCCTATACCTGGGCGGAGAACAGCCATGAATTCCGGCTCACCCCTTGGCACAACGATCCGGTCTCCGACATCAGCGGCGAAGTCATCTATCTGCGGGACGAAGAGACGGGGAAGTTCTGGTCCCTCTCGCCGCTGCCGGCACGCGGAAAAAACACCTACATTGTGCGCCACGGATTCGGCTATAGCATTTTCGATTATACCGAAGAAGGCCTGACGACGGAGCTGTGCGTCTATGTGGCGACCGACGCGCCGGTAAAGTTCTACAAACTCAAAATCGCCAACCACTCGGGGCGTCGGCGACAGTTGTCACTCACCGGCTATTGGGAACTGGTCCTCGGCGATTCGCGGAGCAAGTCGCTGATGCACGTGGTCACCGAAACCGATCCGGCGAGCGGCGCGATTCTCGCGCGCAACGTGTTTAGCCCGGAGTTCGGAGACCGCGTGGCGTTCGTCAATTGCAGTGAAGCGAACCGCACACTCACCGGCGACCGCACCGAGTTTCTGGGCCGCAATGGCAAGCTGGCCAATCCCTCGGCCATGCGGCGCGTGCGGCTGTCGGGCCGCGTCGGCGCGGGATTCGATCCGTGCGCCGCCTTGCAAGCGCCGCTGACGCTGGAAGACGGACAAGAGCGGTCCATCACCTTCACGATCGGTGCCACGCGCGGAGCCTCGGAGGCCAAGACCCTGGCGCAACGGTTCCGCAGCGTCGACAGCGCTCATCGCGCGATCGAGGGCGTGTGGCACTACTGGAGCCGGACGCTGGGCGTGGTTTATTTGGAAACGCCCGACGCATCGGTCAACTTTCTGGCGAACGGCTGGCTCGTTTATCAGACACTGGCCTGTCGCCTGTGGGCCCGTTCGGGATTCTATCAATCGGGAGGCGCGTTCGGCTTCCGCGACCAACTGCAGGACGCGATGGCCCTCGTGCATGCCCAACCGCAGTTGTTCCGAGAGCACCTGCTGCGCTCCGCTGCGCACCAATTTCGCGAAGGGGACGTGCAGCACTGGTGGCATCCGCCGGTGGGGCGCGGCGTGCGGACGCGTTGCTCGGACGATTACCTGTGGCTGCCCTTGGCTATTTGCCGCTATGTCGTCATGACGGGAGATACCGGCGTGCTGGACGAGCGCGTTCCCTTTTTGACTTCGCGTCCGTTGCACGACGACGAGAAATCCAACTACGACCTGCCGCAGGTGGCAGACGACGTCGGCACGCTCTACGAGCACGGTATCCGTGCGCTCGATCATGGGTTGCGCTTTGGCGAGCACGGCCTGCCGCTGATGGGCGGCGGCGATTGGAACGACGGCATGAACCTCGTCGGCCAGCACGGCCGAGGCGAGAGCGTATGGCTGGCATTCTTCCTATTTCACGTGCTTACGCAGTTCGCCGCGTTGGCGCGGCAGCGCGGCGACGTGGGGCACGCGGAGCGGTACACGATCGAAGCCAGCCGACTGCGTGGGAATATCGAGGAGCACGGCTGGGACGGCCAGTGGTATCGCCGGGCGTACTTCGACGACGGCACGCCGTTGGGCTCGAGCGCGAATGAAGAATGCCAGATCGATGCGATCTCGCAAAGCTGGTCGATTCTCTCGGGTGCCGGCACGCCTGCGCGAGCCAAAGCGGCGCTGGAGAGCGTCGGTCGCCGCCTCGTCCGCCGGGATGCCCGCTTGATCCTGTTGCTCGATCCGCCGTTCGACAAGTCAGACCTCAATCCAGGTTACATCAAAGGCTACCTGCCCGGCGTGCGAGAGAACGGAGGCCAGTACACGCACAGCGCCATTTGGACCGTGATGGCCACGGCCGCGATGGGGGACAATGAGCGCGCATGGGAACTGTTTTCGCTGATCAATCCTGTTTCGCACGGCGCGACGCCGGCGGAGATCGCTTCCTACCACGTCGAGCCGTACGTGGTGGCCGCCGATGTCTACGGCGTCGATCCGCACACCGGCCGCGGCGGCTGGACGTGGTACACCGGATCGGCCGGTTGGATGTACCGCCTGATTGTGGAGTCGCTGCTAGGCTTGCACTTGGAGGTGGACAAGCTGCGGATCGCGCCTTGCCTCCCCGCAGAGTGGACCCAATTCCAGATTCACTATCGCTATCGCGAGACCTTTTATCACATCACCATCCACAACGAAGGCGCGGGCGCGACGGTCCGCCGCCTGGCGCTGGATGGGGTCGCGTTGTCCGACGACTTCATTACGCTAATCGACGATGGCCGGGACCACGAAATCGAGATTGTGATGCGGTTGAGCGAAATTGCGACGCGGCGGTAGCGGTGCCGCGAGAATTCCCCCGGGGGGGAAAACGAAGGATTCAGCGGACTGTTTGCCTCTCGAATCGCGCCGAAACGTTCGCTTAAGCCTCGTTCCGCGGCGAGAAGGTGGTGCCCAAGGTTGAGCGGTTGGCCCGCCGGTGCAATTGGCGCGCACTGCGCGCTCGGCGCCTGCGACAACGCAGTGCCGCCCTAGGCCACCTAGCGGTAATAGCTCCTCAAAAGGTCGCCCAGCCGCGCGCGACACGCCGATTGGCGGAACACCCACCACCGCTCGCGCCCGACATTTCGAGAAGAGCGTTCGACATGGGGAAGCCGGCACGCTCGCAGACGTTTCCTAGACGGGCGAGCGGAAACGCTCACCAGCCACCACCACCGGCAATCATTTCTGAGCCACACCCTGGCCAGCGGACGCACGTTGGCCGAAGTCCGCGACGCGGCGGCTGGCCACTCGAACATCGCGATCACCAGCGACTATCTGCACGTGGCTGTCGACGACGATGCGATGGGGGGGGCCGATACAATTGAGGCCCGCGGCGGGCGAAAAAGCTTACTTCCGCAAGCGCTGCTCGAGCCGAGAACTACTCGACCTCGCGAACTCGTGCCGTTTCAACGTCGTCCGTTATTCGGCTGCCCAAAGATGGTTAGGAAGAAGGATCGACACAGGGAGGCCCGCCGGCGTCGGCAGAACCTCCGCGTCGCGACAGTGACACAGGAGGGGTGCGGGCGAAGAAACATCAAGCGCTGTTTTCGCCCCGGAAGCCGGAATTCCAGAGATTCTTCGGGCGGTTTAGGGCAGCCGAAAACAAGGGGCATCGGAATGCGGGTTCAGCGTGGGCAGCGCCGTCGGTTAAGTGGCCACCGTGAAGCACGCGAACTTTTCTGAGTCGTTGTAGTCTCGGCAATAGCGAAAAGCGCTCGCGCGCGAACGGCTCGTACGAGGGTTTGGCACGGGGAGGAGGCCCCCCGTTATCAGGAGCATAACGGCGATGAGCGTTGCCGTCGTCGGCGACTGCGAGAACTGGCGGGTCCTCGTCCTTAAACCGTTGTGCATGGGCTTGCTCCGAAAGTCGGGCGGCACGACAAGACGCGGCCACGGAATCGTCCTCCACGCCACGTCGCCTTGTCCTTTGGCTGGCGGGGCAGCATCTGGTAGAATTCAACCGATGCGCTGCTGATCCAAAGCCCGACGGGCGGTGACGGCCGTGCGAATTCGTCGAGGGTAGGGAGTTTTTGAATGAGAATGAGCATGTGCATGAAATCCACAATCACCGGGATGGCGGTACTGGTCATGGTCGGACTTTCGGCCGCGCTGGCTCGAACGGCCGAATCCGCCGCGCCACAAGCCGACGAGCTATCGACGGAACTGCAATCGTGCCCAGACAAAATTCTGTTCGAGTCCTACGCCGACGACAATTGGGACATCTTCGTGATGAACGCCGACGGCTCCGGGCGGCGGAATCTCACCCATACTCCCGACGTTCATGAGATGTATCCGCAGGCGTCTTTCGACGGCAAGCGGATCTGCTTTCTGGCGGACACCGAGCAAAACGGCGATACGATTCGCAGCGTGTACTACATGAACGCCGACGGCAGCGACCGCACGCACGTGGCCGACAAGGTCCGCGAGCCGTGCTGGAGCGCGGACGGTTCAAAGATCGCCTTCTGCAAGCAGGAGTTTTCCAAGTTCAACGTTGCCGACTACGTCAGCAAGGGGCTGTTCCTCTACGACCTCAAAACCGGCGAAACCACGCAGCATCCCAACGAGAAAATCCACCACCTGTACAACATCAACTGGTCGCCCGACGGCAAGTGGTTCGTGTCGACGGTCCACGGCGGTATGGGGTTCGGGCACGCGATCCTGGCCATCGCGGCCGACGGCGACCGCGTGGTCGATTTGAAAATCGGCGGTTGCCGTCCCTGCCTGAGCAACGACGGGATGCACATCACCTGGAGCAGCGACGATCACACCATCTGCGCCGCCGACATCGACCTGATGTCCGCCGAGCCGGCCGTCACCAACGTGCGGGTCGTCGATCATCATGACGAATCGCACCTCTATCACCCCGACTTTTCGCCCGACGGCCAGTTCATTACCTACAGCGTCGGACCCGGCGGCCGGGTGCTCGCCAATGGACCCGGTACTCACACGCAAGTCGCGGAGATGATCGGCGTGCGGGGCAAGTGGGACTTATATGTGAAGCGGGCCAGCGGCGAGGGGCCGGCGGTTCGGCTGACCCAAGACGAAGCGCTCTCGAACAAGGAGTCGGAGTGGATTCGCGGCGCGGTGGGAGGCCAGTGATGTCGCACCGCTCACTCGGCTGTCTGGCGGTGTTGCTGGCGGCGCCGCTGCTTTCCTCCTGCGCCAATTCCGACACTGCCGGCGGCGGGGCCGTCGAGCCGATTTCGATCACGACCGGTTCGGGCGTGGAGATGGCGATCCTTCCCGGCGGCGAGTTTCAGATGGGGAGCTCCGGCGGCAATGCCGACGAAGGTCCGCGGCACCCGGTCATGCTGGCGCCGTTTGCGATCGACGCCTGCGAGGTAACGCAAGAGCAATTCGCCGCGCTGGAGTTGCCCGATCCTTCGCACTTCAAAGGCGAGCGGCGCCCCGTGGAGCAGGTCCGCTGGTCGGATGCGGCGTTGTTCTGCAACGAGCGCTCACGCCGCGAGGGACTCGAGCCGTGCTACGACGAGGCGACGTTCGCGTGTAACTTCGAGGCCAGCGGCTATCGCCTGCCCACCGAGGCCGAATGGGAATACGCCGCGCGGGCCGGCGCCGACACCGACTACGACTTCGGCAGCTCGCCGCAGACTCTCAAGAACTACGCCTGCTATGCGGGCAACTCGAAGCGGAAGACCGATCCCGTTGGGCAGAAGAAGCCGAACCGCTGGGGACTGTACGACATGTACGGCAACGTTTCGGAATGGTGCCACGACGTTTACAGCGAAACGTATTACCAGCAGAGTTCCGTCGAGAATCCGCGTGGGCCCGCCGACGGCAAGAAGCGGGTGCTCCGCGGCGGCTCGTGGAAGTCGAGCGGCGAGGCCTGCCGCGCTTCGATTCGCAACGCCGACGTGCCGGGCATTACCGACGCCTGCTTCGCCCGCGACAC
>CAYQAJ010000125.1:0-14154 GCA_964415245.1 uncultured Pirellulaceae bacterium
GCGCTAGCGCGGTGGTGTTGCAAGTGAGTTGGTAGGGCGCGCTCCGCTGTGCGTCGCGGCTAACCGTTGGGGTTTTCGCCGGTGCCCGTGTGCGCGGCGCACAGGGCGATGCCGGCCAGAACCAAGTGCGGCACGTACCGCACGTTTCTGCCCAGTCGCGGGGCGAGCAGTCGGGCGTATCCGCCGGAGAGAAGCACCTGCGGCCTCTGGCCCAGGGCGGTGGTCATGTGCCGGACCAACTCGCGCACGCTTCCCAATGCGCCGTAAAACAGTCCGCTGCGCATGGCTGCCTCCGTCGACTTGCCGATGGGCGGTTCCGCCTCGCCGCCGGGTCGTGCGTCGATGAGGGGAAGCTGGTCGGTGTGTTCGTGTAGCGCGCGAGCCGTCAGACCCGGTCCTGGCAGTATCGCCCCGCCGAGAAAGGCGCCGCTTGCGTCGAGGGCGTCGACGGTGATCGCAGTACCCACGTCGACCACGATCGCCGGCCTGTTCGGTCGTCGCAGGTGATTGGCCCCCACCGCGGCGGCGAGCCGGTCGAGACCCACGCGCTCGGGCCGCTCGACGCAAATCTCCAGCGGCACGTCGCGATAGCTCAAGACGTGAAGTGTGTCGCGCGGGCGTATACCTCGCACCGCTTGTTCCAACTGCCGCGATGTTTCCCCGTGTACGCTGGCCACATACCAGGCAAAGGGCTCGTTGGGCAGGTCGGCCAGCAGCAGATCGACGCCGCTTTGCGTTGCGATTTCAAGCGAAGCGAGAGGCTGCGGCAGCTTGCGGCGGTTCGTGCTGGTGGCAGAAGATTTGCCACCGGCGACATCGAAAATGCCGCGCTTGATCAGCGTGTTGCCGATGTCGACGGCGATCAGCCTGGTGGCCGGGGAAGTGGGCATGCAATCGGGGATCGAGAACGAGGGGGCGAGCGATGGCGGCGCGCGCCGCCGATTCGTGCGCGCATTTTATCGTACCGGCGCGTTGAGCGGCGAGAAAGGGGAAGCGGCTCGCGGCAATCGACGGCGATTAACGCGGAGCCACGCGAAGTGACCCACGACGCCGAGTCAGATAGAATGGAACTCGCACGTTGATACGATGCCCCCGCGGCCAAAGGGCCGCGCACTTTGGGAATGCAATCATGACGCGCCCGTCGCTGAATCTGCTCTGTCTGCTCGCGCTGCTTCTTGCCGGTTTTGTCGCTGCGCCGCTACGAGCCGATGACCCATCGCCGCCCGCCGAAGCGCCGGCTGCGACCGACTCGGCATCGGAACCACAAGAGGGTGACGACGCAGATGCGGTCGCCAACACAAATGCCGACACCGAACTCTCCGACGCCGTGCGGCGAATCGCTGACGCGGCCCGGCCCTCGCTGGCCACCATCACGCAAACTGGGCGCGACGGCCGACAGCAGGGGATGGGCACCGGCTTCGTCATCTCGTCCGACGGCCTGATCGCCACCAATCTGCACGTGGTGGGCGAAGCGCGACCCGTGTCGGTGCAGCTTGCCGACGGGCGTAACTTTCGCGTGACCGAAGTGTATGCCTGGGATCGGTTCCTCGACCTGGCCGTGCTCCGCGTCGACGCGAGCGACCTCGTGCCGCTGGAACTCGGCGACTCGGCCGAAAAGGTCGTGGGAGACCCCGTGGTCGTGATGGGCAATCCTCGCGGACTGCGCTACAGCGTGGTCAGCGGCGTCGTCTCCGGGCGGCGGGAGATCGACGGGCGGCAAATGCTGCAACTCGCCATTCCCATCGAACCGGGCAACAGCGGCGGACCCGTACTCGATCGCAACGGTCGCGTGCTGGGCCTGGTCACTATGAAGTCGGCGGTCACCGACAACCTCGGCTTTGCCGTGGAGATCAACGAGCTCAAGCCGCTGATCGCCAAGCCGAACACCGTCGCCATCGACCGCTGGCTCACCATCGGGGTGATCGACACCCGCCAGTGGGACGTGCTGTACGGCGCGCGATGGCAGCAGCGCGGCGGCACGATCGTCGCGGACGAGCCCGGTGAGGGATTTGGTGGTCGCGCCGCTTGCCTGTGGCGGGGAGACTTGCCCGAGCTTCCGTTTGAATTAGCCGTCAACGTGCGGATGGAAGATGAATCGGGAGCGGCGGGATTGGTGTTTCACTGCGACGGCGGCGACAAGCATTACGGCTTCTACCCCAGCGCGGGGAAGCTGCGCTTGTCGCGGTTCGAAGGACCCGACGTGCTCACCTGGACCGTGCTGGCCGATGTTGAGTCGCCGCACTATCGCCCGGGCCAGTGGAACCATCTGAAGGTGCGGTTGGCCGAGGGGAGCATTCGCTGCTACGTGAACGACGAGCTGGTCATCGAGTCGGCGGACGACGTGCTGCCGGCCGGACGCGTCGGACTGGCCCGGTTTCGCGACACAAAGGCCTCGTTCAAGGGGTTTACCGTGGCCAAGGAGATCGGGCCATCGCAGCCGGACGCCGAGTTGCTGGCGTCGTTGGCGGCGGCGGTCGATGGGCTTCCTTCCTTGGCGGAACTGCTCCCCGATGCAGTCGCGCCGCTGGCCGAGAACGAAACCGAAGCGCGGCTTGTTTTGCGCCGTCGGGCCGACGAGCTGGAGGCGCGGGCCGGCGAGATGCGGCTCATGGCGACCGACCTGCACACGCGCTCGGTCGCCGCGCAGCTCGCGGACCTATTGTCGGGCGAAGAGGAAGCGATCGACCTGGCCCGCGCCGCGCTGATGGTGGCATGGCTCGACGACGAAGAATTGCAAATCGATGCCTATCCGCAGCAGCTCGACCGCATGGCCGCGGAGGTTGCCGAGCGCTTGCCCGACGATGCCGATGACGCCGCACGGCTCGCCGCGCTGAACGACTACCTGTTCCGCGAAAATGGTTATCACGGCAGCCACCTCGATTACTACCACCGCGCCAACAGCTATCTGAATCGCGTGATCGACGAGCGCGAGGGGATTCCCATCACGCTTTCGGTGCTGTACATGGAGCTGGGCCATCGCATCGGCCTGAAGATCGAAGGCGTGGGGCTGCCGGGCCATTTCGTGGTCCGCCACGTGCCGCGCGAAGGCGAGCCGCAGCTCATCGACGTGTTCGAAGGGGGCAAGCCCATGACGCGCGACGAGGCGGACGAGAAGGTGCGCTCCATCACCGGCCAGCCGCTTACCGATGCGCACCTGCAAGCGGCCCGCAAGCGCGACATCGTCCTGCGGATGATCCAAAATCTGATGGGAATCGCCCAGCGGAGCGGCGACTCCGAGGCCATGCTGCGATACCTGGAGGCGGTAGTGGAGATCGAGCCGAGCGCCGTGCGGGAGCGGGGCATGCGGGCCGTCCTGCGCTTCCAGACGGGGAGGAAGCAGGGAGCCGTGGCCGACCTCGACCATCTGATCGACGCCAAGCCCGAGGGACTCGACCTGGAACAGGTGCGGCAGATGCGCGAGTATTTCCAGAACTCGGGCCGCTAGCCCGACGGCCGGATCCAGGAACCTGAGTCCTTCAGCTTCAGCACGGCGTCGACCAGGTCGTCGGGGCCGTGGCGAACCACGTCGCACACCGGCAGGTCAAGCTCCTGGCTCACGCGGCGGCGCTCGGCTTCGGCCGCCTCGGCCGACAGCTTGCTGCTGTTCATCGAAACGGCGATCACCGGGCAGGGATCGATCACGCTGGCCATGATCTCGCATAGGCGGCGAATATCGGCCAGCGGGGGAATTCTTACGTGCTCGACGCCGGTGACGCGCTCGCGCCCCACCTCGTAACACAGAATGATGCCGTGTGGCGCGCAGCCGTGCAGCAGGCTCAACGTGACGCCCGAGTACGAGGGATGCACGAGGCTCCCCTGCCCTTCGATCACGAGGATGTCGTGGTGCTGGTTGGCCAGCACGAGCTTTTCGGCGGCGCCGCTGACAAAGTCGGCCACCACGCAGTCGACGGGGCAGCCTTCCCCTTCGACCAGGATGCCGGTCTGGCCGGTGGCGAGGAACTTGGCGTCGTGGCCGCGCTCGCAAAGAGCGCGGGTCACTTCGACCGAGGTTAACATCTTGCCCACGCTGCAATCGTGCCCCATGGTGTGAATCCGCAGGCAATCCGGGCGCAGTCCCTTGCGGCGGGCGATGTCGCGCTCGTTGTTCTTGCGGACGTCGGTCAGCGTGACGCCGCGCCGCTGTGCGGCCTCGACGAACTGTGGATCGGCGCTGAGAAAGTCGTGCAGGCCGCTCACGACGTTCATGCCGCGTTCGATGGCGGCGAGAATGACGGCCCGCCATGGCGTCGGAATCTTACCTCCCGCCGGCGCAATGCCCAATAACAGCGTGTTGGCCCCGGGCGCCTCGTCGAGCGAAGCAACGATCGGCATTTCGCCCCCCACGCCCAACAGATCGCCGCTGGTGCGGCCGCGCCGCGTGCTGTCCAGCAGTGCCACGACCTCCTCGGGGCGGTAGCGGATGAGGCAACTGGCCGTCTTGGCGGTGTGAGGGTTGGTATGTCCCTCGGTGAGAATCACCATGCGGCGGGTCATGGATCAGTTTTCAGTTTTCGGTGTTCAGTTTTCAGTTGGAGGAGGTCCGTTGTCCGTTGCCAGTAGTCCGTTGCGGAAAGTCCATATCGTCCATCGTCCGTCGTTGCCCAATATGTGCTCTCCTTCTCCGAGTTCGTTCGCAACAGTTGACTGGCGACACTTTCCGCTGACGGCTGAGAGCTGATAGCTGACAGTTTCAAACCAACTGACAACGGACCAAGGACAACTGACAAAGGTGGCGAGGTCACGCAACGTTCCGATGCAGTCCTAACCCAAGGTCTTGCGGAATCGCATTACGCTGAGCATCAGAACCGCTACGCAGCACGCCGTCAATCCGACCACCCAGGGAAGCAGGTCGACGAAGTCGGCGCCCCGCAGCACGATGCCGCGCAGAATCTCGATGAAGTACGTCACGGGAATGAAAAAGGTAATGGCGTAAATGGGAAGCGGCATCTGGGCCCGGGGAAACATGAAGCCCGACAGCAGCACCGAAGGCAACATGATGATGAAGGCGAACTGCATGGCCTCAACTTGGGTTTTGGCCAGCGTGGATACGAACAACCCCAGCCCCAGACCGCACACCAGAAACAACATCGACAGAGTGACCAGCAGCAGAAAGCTGCCGTGAATCGGCACGCCGAAGATGTAGACCATCACGCACAGCACCACGAGCATTTCAACGAACCCGGCCACCGCGTAGGGCACGAGCTTGCCCAACAATAAACCCGCGCGGCCCACCGGCGTCACGAAGAGTTGTTCGAGCGTGCCCAGCTCGCGCTCCCGCACCACGGCGAACGACGTGAGAAACAACGTGACAAGCTGCATGATGATCCCCACCAGCCCGGGCACGAAGAAGTGAGCGCTTTTGAGGTCGGGGTTGTAGAGCAGGCGGGGGCGCATCTCGACGGGGAGCGTCAACCGCCCCGCCTCGTCGCGCGCCGGGCCGATGTTGAGGGCTTCGCCTTTGCGCCGCGCCATCGAGATTGCCAAGTTGGTCCCCAGTAGATTGGCGCTGTTTAGCGCGGTGGTGGCAGCCTGCGAATCGCTGCCGTCGATGAGAACTTGCACATGCACCTGTTCGCCCCGCAGCAGCCGATCGGAAAAGTAGGGCGGAATGCACACGCCGACTTTGGCCCGGCCCGACGTGAGCGCGTGGTCAAATGAGTCCTGGTCGTGCACGTGGCCGATGACGTTGAACTTGCGGGTGTTTTCCAGCGCCTCGACAAGCTCCTGGCTCTGGAGCCGCCCGTCGAGGTTGTAGACGATCGTGGGAATGTGCTCGACCTCGACGTCGATGGCGTAGCCGAAGATGAGCGTCTGCATCACCGGCACGACCAGCATGAAGAAGAGCGTGGCCGGTTGCCGGCGGATGTGAATAAACTCCTTGACCAGCACCGCCCACAAGCCGCGCGTGGTGGGATGTCGCCGCGCGGCCAAAGAGCGGGGAGGCGGATGCGCGGCCTGGGCGAGCGTGCTCTCATCGTGCGGCGTAGCACCATCGTCGTCCAGCGGTCCGTCGGGTAGTTCGCCACCTTCTCGCTGCGCGGCGTCCGCAACGTCTGTCTGTGAGGGAGCGGTAATCGATCGGTCCGCCATCGGCACCGCGCCGCCTTCTTTCACGTACCCTTTCGATTCGATCGGCCCGAGGCGCCGCTGCTCGTCGGCCGTGAGCGTAACGAACACGTCTTCCAGCGTCGGAGCAATCTCGTGGATCGAAGCCGCACGGCCCTCGTCGCCGAAGCGACGCAACAGTTCTTCTGGCGGAAGCGTGTCCGCGGCGAGCAAGTGAATGCTGTCTCCAAACAGGGTCGCGTCGCGGACGCCTTCGACGGCCCGCAACACCGAAAGCTTTTGGGCCGGCGCGGCGATCGAAAGCTCCCACCGTCGCGCGCCCACGGGCGTGACCTGAGGTAGCCGTTTCAGGTCGTCGGGTCGGCCCAACACCAGCAACCGCGCGAGATATAAATAGCCAACCTCGCTGCACCGCTGGGCCTCATCCATGTAGTGGGTTGTGACAAAAAGCGTAACGCCTTGGGCGGACAGCTCGAACAGAAGGTCCCACAATTGCCGCCGCGCCACCGGGTCGATGCCCGCCGTCGGCTCGTCGAGAAAGATGACTTCCGGCTGGTGGACGAGAGCGCACGCCAAGGCGAGTCGCTGCTTCCATCCGCCCGACAGCGTCCCGGCGATCTGGTCGACGTATGGCGTGAGGCCGGTCAGCGCCATCACTTCGTGGGCTGCACTGCGCAGTCGTTGCCGGTCGAGCCCGTACACGCGGCCGTAAAAGTCCAGGTTTTCGCCCACGGTCAAGTCGGCGTACAGACTGAATTTCTGCGACATGTATCCGATGCGGGGCTTGATGAGCTCAGCCTCGGTCGCCACGTCGTACCCGAGAACGTGCGCCCCGCCCTCGGTGGGCGCGAGCACGCCGCACAGCATGCGGATGATGGTCGACTTGCCGCTTCCGTTGGGACCCAACAGGCCGAAGATGGAGCCGCGGCGGACCTGGAAGCTCACCTGCTCGACGGCGGTGATGCTGCCGAAGCGGCGAGTCAGACCGGTGACTTCGATGACGGCTGGAGACATGGTGCGAAAGTGTTCAGTTTTCAGTGTTCAGTTTTCAATGCCAGACAGGGCAGAATGGACGGGTATGGACGTAATGGACGCAATGGACAACGGACCGCCCGCGCGCCATACGGGTCAGTTTTCCATAGAGCTCCCACTGAAAACTGAACACTGAAAACTGAAAACTTGTGCCACGCGCGTGGGAACTATTGTCGATGAACGTCGGATCGTCGCTGCACTCCGATCGCGCGAAATTCACCGCGGCAGCCACACGTCGGCCGCCATGCCCGGTCGCAGTTTCTCCTTGCCCTCGATCAGCATTACCTTGATGCGGAACACCTGCTGCGAGCGATCCTCCGGCGTCTGCACGTTGCCGGGCACGAATTCCGCCTGCGGCGAGACGTAAGTAATCTCACCGTAGAAATCCTCGCGCGGGAAGCTGTCGATCGTCACGCGCAGCTTGTCGCCCACTTTCACGTCGAGCTCATCCTCGGGAAGGTAGGCTCGCACCCACAGGCGGCTGGTATCGGTGATTGTGACGATCGGCGCGTTAGGCGTAACTAAGTCGCCCGGCCTCAGCTCGATCGATTCGACGATGCCCGCGATGCTGGACTTGACCACCAGCTCTTCGCGCTGCTTCTGGAGAACCGCGAGCGCGGCCTGGGCGGCGTCGCGCGTGGCGACGGCTGTGTCGATATCTTCCTGGCGGTAGCCGTTCTTGGCCAGAAGGAGCGCCTGCTGGGCTTCGGCAAGCTGGGCGGTGGCCTCGTCCTTGTCCTCCTGTCGCGTTCCGCGCTCCAACAGCAGCAGTTCCTGTTTGCGCACTTCGAGCGCCGACTCGGCCACCTTCAGATCCTCGGTGGCGCGGTCCAGATCTTCCCGCGTAACGGCGCCCTGCTCGGCGACGAACAGGTCGCGCACGCGCTGGTACGTCGATTGTGCCCGGGTAAGCTGAGCCTGAGCCAGATCGCGTCGAGCGACGGCGGCGGCAATCTCCTCTTCCCGCGGACCGTTGACCAATTTGTCGAGGTGCGCTTGAAGCTGGTCGACGCGCGCCTCTGCCTGGGCGATCTCCTCGGGGCGGAAGCCAGCCTGCATCTTCTCCAGTCCTCTCTGTGCGGCGTCAAGCTGGGCCCGCGCTTCGGCCTCGCGTTCGTTCAGGTCGTACGGTTCGAGCTCCAACAGGATCTTTCCGGCCTCGACAAAAGTCCCTTCCTCGACCTGCACCTTGGCCACGCGCCCCCCGACGCGCGATCCCAAGCGAATCTGATCGGCCTCGATAAAGCCCGACACTTTGGGAGCCGGCCGGCGCCATTGGCTGTAAGCCAATAGAGCCAACAGCACCGCGATCACGGCGACTACGACAGCAATACGTTTGGTCATGTGCGAGTGTCAGAGCGGGAGTTGCGGCGCGCCAGGCAGCAATCGCTTACTTCATCTTCGGCAAAGACGTTCTGCCTCCGCGTCCAGGGCGCCGGCGGCGGAGCGGGATGTCGCCCAGTAAATCTACCCTATTCTAGCTTCGTCGGCCGCTCGTTGACATGCGCGGCGACCGTCCGTAGGATCAACAGGGGTATCACTTTCTCATGGAATCGCGGATCGTGCCACGCCGTTGCGCATGGGCGCCAGGCCCGTGCCCAGCCGAGATCGCAAACATGAGTTCCGTCGGCGACGATTCTGCGTCTTGCTCTCGCGGCGGCTTGGTCTGCGCGATGATTTGTTTATCGCTGGCTCTTCTCGTGCTGCCGTCCTGTGCCGCTCGGCCAAGCGAAGCCGATCAGCCACCGCCCAAGGCCGCCCAAACGCCCGATGCGCCGGAAGGTCAGGAAGAGGGAACCGGCGCGCTGATCGTATTCGACGGGGTGATCACGCCGTTGCGCGTGGCGTACCTCAAGCGTAAGCTCGAAGCAGCCCGCGAAAGTGGCGTCCGCGTGGTCGTTGTCGAAATCAACAGTCCCGGCGGCGGCGTCGAGGAAAGCTTCGCCGCGGCCCGCATGCTGCAACAGATCACTTGGGCGCGGACCGTGGCCTACGTTCCCGATATGGCGCTCAGCGGCGGCGCCGTCGTGGCACTGGGATGCGACGACATCGTCATGGGCCCCAACGCTCGACTCGGCGACGTCGGCGTGATCTACCAGGACGATTACGCCTTCTTCCAATATGCGCCCGAAAAAGTGCGCAGCGACATCGCATTGCGGATGCGGGCCCTGGCGGAAGCAAAAGGGCGGCCTCCGGCACTGGCCGAAGCTATGGTCGACATGGACCTCGAGGTGTACCGCGTCGTCGATGCCAGCACGAACGAAGCAGCATACAAAACACAGGCCGAAATCGACGCCGACGCCGACCCCGGCCGCTGGCAGCAGAAGCAGCCGGTGTTCGAGTCCCGCAAGGAACACTTCCTGGAGGCAACGGGTTCGCGGGCCGTCGAGCTGGAGCTGGCGCAGGGGGTAGTGCACGACCGCGAGGAAGTGCGGCAGCGCTATGAACTGGCTAGCCTGCGGGTCGTCCGCCGCAGCGGCATCGACGTGGCCGTGGCGGTGCTGAATTCCTGGCCGATTACTTTCCTGTTGCTGTTGGTTGGCGTGTCGGCGCTCTACGTCGAGATGAGCGCGCCGGGAATCAGCATCGGGGGACTGATCGCGGGGCTGTGTTTCCTGGCCTTGTTCTGGAGCCGATTTCTGGGAGGCACGTGCGGCTGGCTGGAGGTGATTCTATTCGTCTCGGGGGTGATCTTTCTGGCCGTCGAACTGTTCCTGCTGCCGGGATTTGGCGTTGCCGGTGTATTGGGCCTGCTGCTGATTCTGGTCAGCGTGGTGATGGCTGGCCAGAATTATGTATTGCCTTCGAACGAGCGCGAGTTGGTCACGACGCTTCGCTCGCTGCTCGTGGTGCTGGCCTCGGGGGTGGCGTTCGTGGGAGTCGCCATGGTCGCCAGCCGTTACTTCGGCTCGATTCCCGTGTTGAACCGGCTGGCGCTCAAGCCGCCGACCAGCGGAACGCCGGGCGACTCCCAAGGAAAGTCAGCCGAGGGAAAAGCAGCGACCGCGCTGGGCGAGGCGCATGGCATTCAGGTCGGCGACTGGGGGATCGCCGTTTCGCCGCTTCGCCCGGCCGGCAAGGGACGCTTCGGCGAGGAGTACGTCGACATCGTGGCCGACGGCGCATTCGTGGAACAGGGAAGCCAGGTCCGCGTCACCGACGTGAGCGGCAACCACATCGTTGTCGCGGCAGTCGAGGAAAAGGCCTAGCGTGACCCGCGATCAATCGGTCCACGCGTACCGTACGATGCAGTACAGCGCGTTGGCGGCATCGCCCAGGCCGATCTTTTTCCCCTCGGCAAAGCTACGGGCGTGATAGCTCACGGGCAGTTCGGTGATGCGATACTGCAAGCGTGCCAGCTTGGCCGTTACCTCGGGCTCGAAGCCGAATCGATCCTGCTGGATGTGCAGGGCTTCGACCACGTCGCGGCGCAGGACTTTGTAGCACGTCTCCATGTCGGTCAGCCGCAGGCCCGTCAGCAAGTTCGACGCCGCGGTGAGCATGCGGTTGCCCAGCCGGTGGATCCCGGATGACCCGCGACGGCGGTCTTCGAGAAATCGCGAGCCGTACACCACGTCGCTGCGGCCTTCGAGAATCGGTTTCAGTAGCGGGGGAATGTCGCAAGGGTTGTATTCCAGGTCGGCGTCCTGCACGACTACTACGTCGCCGGTTACGTACGCAAAGCCGGTGCGCAGTGCGGCGCCCTTCCCCTCATTCACCGGCTTGTAGATTACGTGTACGTCGGGCATCCGTTCGAGCGAGCAGAGCACCTCGCGCGTGCCATCGGTGCTGGCATCGTCGACCACCACGATCTCCTTCGGCAGCGGAAGCGCCCGCAGCCGTTCGATGACCTGGTGAATGGTCGCCTCTTCGTTGTACACGGGCACGACGATCGAGAGCAGAAACCCCTCGGGCAAGGCGAAGTCGAGGACGGGCGCGTCGCCGTCGACTTGCTCGTCGATGTGCTCGTCGAGCCGATCCGAGAGCTGCTCAATCTGGTCGAGAACGGCGTCGGTACGTTCGAGAACCGCTGCGTCGGCCCGCGCATCGTCGCTCGGGCAAGCGGGCGACGATGAACGGAAGTCCGACGTTGACGTAGGCATTTCGGTCGAGGTCGTGCTATCTTGAAACTTCGTCATGGAACCGTCCTTCGTCATTCGGATTTCGGCCTTCGTCATTCTTTTGTCATTCGTGCTTCGACATTCGTCATTCTGGTGGCGGCTTACGACTCGCCGCCCTTCCTCGCGTCCGCCCCCGCCACGTTCGTCGCGCGATCGTGCTCGAGCCGCCTTTGCGGAAGCGCGGGCCAGGCAACGCTGCCGACCTGCGGTTCGTCGGTAATCAATCGCGCCTCGGGCGCCAAATAGCGGTCGGACGCGGGATCGCCGTACTCCGATTTGCGGCCCCAGAGCTGTGCCAGGCCGTCCTGGTACAACAGCACCCACGTATCGCGGTGCTGGTTCATTGTCAGTACCGAGTGCGGATGGTGGCGGCTGATCAGCACAAGCTCGGGCTCACCGAATTCGAGCGCCCGCGCCGAGTCAGGCTCGGGGGAGTTGGGGCTGCGGAAGCGTACCCCCGGTATGGCGTCGCCCAGCACGAAGTCGAAGTGCATGTCCGCGACTTCCTGCGGATACGAGGTTCGGCAGCGACCGTCGAACTGCACCCGCGACGCGGGCCGATCCCCCTCGCTTTGCCCGAAGGCCGCGATGGCGTACTGCGCCCAATTGAACGTGACCAGCATCTTGCCGCGGAGGTTGTGGTCCTCCATGTATTGGAACGCCGAAACCGGGAACTGCGACCGATGGACCGGCATCTCGTGTACCTGCTGGTAAAGCTTTCCGGCCAGCAGCACGAACACGCCTCCCAGCGCCGCCGCAACGACAAGTCGGGCCGCAGCGGGGATCGTCCGCGGAGACGACGCGCTGTCCGGGCGGAACATGCTCATCCGGCTCAGCGCCGACTGCACGTGCACCGGCATCCAAAAGCCGAATGCGATGGCGAAGAACGGAATGTGCCGTTGATGCTCGAGCGACTGCCACAAGGTCAGCGTCATGACGACGAGGTGCGTGAAATCGCGAGAGCGCCGCGTCAACAGCAGCGACACCGCCCACACGCCCATCAGCAGCCACAGCGTAATCGCGTTGGAGGCGAACAGGTCGGGCGGCCACCACTCGATGATCTCCGGACGCGGCATGCCAAGATCGTGCACGAGCCACGTGTGCAACGTCGGGCCGTAAGGATTCAGAAACGTCGCCAGTCCCGCGGCGATCATCATCATGGCAAAGCGGGCCACTAGCCCGGTGGCGGCGCGCCCGCGGCAGGCCACCGCTTCGATCGAGCGACATACCAGGTACGCCGCGAAGATGCAGTAGCCCGCTACGAACCCGCCGTGCGAGTTGGTCCAAACGGCGAACAGCGGCACAGCCAGCCACAAGTAGCGCAGCCGGCGGGGAGAGTAGCTGAGCGTTGGGCGCGCGACTTCCTCCACCTTCACCATCAACAGCGGAACGCGCCACTCCCCTTCCCAGCCGCTAAAGGCGTATGCCAACAGCCCCAAGAGCAGGCCATAAAACGTGTACGTGAACAACTGCGGGCGCACGCTCCAGTGGTACGCAATGTTTACCGCCACCAACAGCAGCACGGCGGCCGTCACGGTGAGGCCAACGCCCTTGCGCCGCGCGTGCGCGAGCAGGATCGAGAACAGCAACAGGCTCAGCAAGAGCTTGAAAACGAGCAGGCCCGGCGCACCGGTGAGCTCGGCCCCCGCGGCGAACACCAACTCGGCCAGGTTCTCGTGATTGATCCAGCGGAAGCCATCGGCCGTAAACGAATAGGTGGTCGTTTCTGGCAGCCGCATGTTGGCCAGCACGTCGCGGCCGTACTGCACGTGGCCCCACAGGTCGGGCTCAGCGACAGTCGGAGAAACGGCGACCGCGCAGCCCAGCAGAATCGCCAGCACGATGCCTCGCTGGAGCCAAGTATCCTCGGGAGGGGTGCGCAGCGGATCGCGCGAGTCGCGGTCGTGCAGATTCATAAGTCGTTTCGTGTTCAGGAGTTTTTGTGAATCAGGGGAGACTCCCAGGTTTCACGGTAAGTATAGGTCACGGTTCGCGCCGGTCGTGCCGACGGTCCGGCGGTTCCGCATGGCAAATCGCACGCGACGATGGGGGCGCCAGTAGCAATGAAGCCGATTCTCGCGGTGGTGACCGGCAGCGCCCTCCTGGCGAAAAAATGGACGGCACTTCATTAGCCGCCGCACCTTTGCGGCGCGAGTCCCGACGCCTGCTTCACCGCCGCGCCATTGCGGCGCCGATGTGCGGGCGACATCGCCAGCGGCGGCTGGTACATTAAGCGCTGAGACGTGCCTCGCGGCTGCCGATCGGTCGTCGCGATACTTTCTGACTGCGGAACGATGTCCCAACTACACCATCACGTCGAAATCGGGGGCGTGCGCCTTCGGCTGAGCCAGCCGCAAAACGCGGCAGGTCAGTGGATCGGCCAGCGCGAGATTCTGCGCCAGCTTCTGGCGTGCTGGCTGGTTGTCGACGCGAGCGATCAGCCTCTGACTCCGCGTCTGACCGGCCCACCCGGCATCGGCAAGACGGCACTGGCGATGGCCGCCGCTCGTGCCCGCGAGCAGGAGCTCTACATCTACCAGTGCACGGCCGATACGCGTCCCGAAGACCTGCTGGTCACGCCGGTGCTGGCCGAGAGCGGCCACATCGCCTACCACGCCTCGCCGCTGGTCACGGCCATGTTGCGTGGCGGCGTGTGCGTTCTCGACGAAGGCAATCGGATGAACGAGCGGTCGTGGGCCAGTTTGGCGCCGCTGTTGGACCACCGCCGGTACGCGGAATCGATTGTGGCGGGTGTGATGATCCCGGCCGACCGCGACTTCCGCTGCGTGGTGACGATGAATCAGGACGATTCCACCTACGAAGTGCCGGACTACATCCTTAGCCGGCTCCAGCCGACGCTCACCGTGGAATTTCCCGAGCGGCGGGACGAGATGGCGATTCTGCAATATCACCTGCCGTTTGCCGAGGCCGACGT
>CAYQAJ010000126.1:0-2103 GCA_964415245.1 uncultured Pirellulaceae bacterium
CGATGCCGCTGATGATCGCCCCCATGATACCGACGAAGCCGTTGTCTGTCCCGCACAGATACAGGTTTTCCAGGTGCGTTTTGCCGCGCAACTGCTTGTCGGGCGAGCCGTAGATCGCCCCGTTATCGCGCCAGGTGAACCGGCGGACGGTGCGGGGGGTGAACATGTCGGTATCGATCACGTGGTTGCGGTAGTCGGGCACGAAACGCGTCGCCGACGCGTGGATGCGGTCGTACCACCGCAGCTTTTCGAGGCGGTATTCGTCGTCCGAGAGCGACATCCACCGCCCGTGGTCGGCCAGCGTGGTGACGCGCAGCATATAGTCGGGCATCTCGCCCCGTGCCGGGTCGTACTGGAAATTGTTGGGCGAGCACATCACGGCGCTACGTACGTCGCACAGTTCATCGGTGGGCCGATGCCAGTGAAACACGGGCGAATCGTTGTAGAACACCATCGTGCGATCGTAGCCCAGCTCCTTGGGCGGCCGGTCGAACACCGAAACGGTTTCGACGAACGAGACTTGCCCCGACTGCGGCGGCCGGGCGTCCTGCCGGGCGTCGTCGCACATTCGCATCGTTTCGGGGGCGCCGGCGGACGAGAGGATCGTTCGGGCCTCGATTTCGCGTCCGTCGTCGAGGACGACGCCCAAGGCGCGGCCACCGTCAACCTTGATGCGCTGCACGCCGCTCCGCAGGCGCAGCTCACCCCCCAACGCACGATAGCGCCGCACAAGATTGCGCAAGATCAGCCGCACGCCCGCCCAGGGACGAGCCAGTCCTTCCAGAAAGATGCTGCGGAACAGCATGCAGAACGCGCCGAAATCCATGTCGTGCTCGCGGGCGTTGCCGTACCACATGCAGGGGGCCAACAGCATTTCGGCCAGCAGCGGGTCGGTGAGAGTCTCGGCCAATACGCCGCGGGCCGACGCGAGGTAGGCGTCGTGGTCGAGGTCGTCGTAACCCAGGAGCCGTTCGAGCAGCCGGCGAAACGGCTCCTTCTGATCGGGAAACCTCTCGGCGATCTGCGACTGAAGCAGCTCGACGCCGTTGCCGAATTCGAGCTCCACGCCGGGAAACTTGATCAACGAGCCGATCTGCGGGGAGAGGTCGAAGTCGTCGAATCGGAACCGCAACTGCCGCAACATACGAGCCAGCGGCCCGCGATGCGCGCCCCGCGGGGAATAGTTGGTGACCGCGTGCAGGCCGACGTCGTGATTGCGGCCGTTGAGCCGATAGAAAGAGTTCAGCCCGCCGATGGTGTAATGCCGCTCGAGAATGCAGACCCGGCGGTCGTAGTAGGCCAGGCGGATACCGGCGGCCAGACCCGACATGCCCGCGCCGATAATGATGGTGTCGTACATCGCGGCATCGCGGCGGCGCGGTGGGGCGAAAGGGTCGTTAGCTGTCAGCTCTCAGCAATCAGCCGTCAGCCGGAAGTTGATTTCGTCATTCCCGCGCAGGCGCAAAGTGACCAGCGACCTCCCACTCCGAAGCTGACAATTGAAAGCTGAGAGCTGACAGCTTCGCCGGCCGCTACTGCGGCTTCGGCACGTCTTTCAGCTTGGGGGTCAGGTAATCGACGGTGCTCTGGATGCTGTTCAAGTGCTCGTAGTCTTCCTCGGGAATCTGGATACGGTGCCGCTTGCGCAGCTCCATGACGATGTCCAGAAAGTCCATGCTGTCCAGCTCGAGCTGCTCGCGGAAGGGGACATCGTCCGTCAACTGGCTCAGGTCCTCGTCGGGGACGATGTTCTCCAGGATGAGCACAACTTGTTCGCGAATCTCGGCAGGCGTCATGGCGCTGAGTGTCTCCCACGTATCGAACGCATCAATCAATCGGAGCTGTCAGCTATCAGCTTTCAGCCGGAATCCACAAACCCAAAGCCTCCAACCTCACGCCTCACGCCTCACACCTCAAGCCTCACACCTCACACCTTTGTCACAATCACCACCGAATTGATGCCCAGCATGCCGAACGAATTGTTGAGGATGCACCGCACCGGGCCCGCTTCACGAGGCTCGTTGATCACCAGGCCGGGCAGCGCGCACTCGGGATCCAGCTCGTCGATGTTGATCGTGGCGTGGCACACGCCGTCTTCCAGCG
>CAYQAJ010000126.1:2203-14151 GCA_964415245.1 uncultured Pirellulaceae bacterium
ATGCCGTTGCGGGCCACGTCGAAGGGGCGGGAGGCGCGCGTCGGATCATCGTGCGACGCGAGCGCCCCCTGACTTTTGAAGCTGGCAAAGATGCCGAAGGAGTGAATGCTTTCGGAAACGCCGCCGGCCAGGGCCAGGTCGCAATCGCCCATCCGGAGCATCTGCACGCCTTGGATCAGCCCGATGTTTCCCGCCGCGCAAGCCGCGCCGACCGAGTAATGCGGCCCGGTGATTCCCATGTTCAACGCGATCTCCCCGGCCGGGTTGTTGGTCACCGTGCGGGGATTGTGGTGGTGCGACCAGAAGCTGGTATCGTAGTCGTAGCCTTTGATCAGATACACTTCGTTCTCGGTTTCGACGCTTCCATGCTCGGTAACGCCGACGTACACGCCGACACCGCTCGGGTCGACGTTGGGCCAGTCGATGCCGGCGTCCTTTACAGCCTCCTGGGCGCAGTAGACGCCGATGCTGCCGGCCCGCGTACCGCGGCGGATATCTTTGCGCGACTGGTGTCGCAGGGCGTCGTATTCGCAAACCCCCGCCAGCGTCGGGCCGAGGTAACGGACTTCATAGGCGCGCACGCCGCTGCGCCCGGCCAGCAGCCCAGCGCGCAGCTCGGCAAGCGAGTTACCGTTGGGTGCCGCCACCCCCACCCCCGTGATGACAACGCGCTCAGTATCGGGCAGGCGGGGCGACGTTTGGCCGGCGATCATGAGGGCGATTCCTCGACAATCCAAACCTTTGAAACTAGCGGTTTGGCCGGGAATTGGCAAGCGGACGAATCCGACGCAAGCGGTGCCACGGGCCAGCGAAGTCGGCCAGTGCTGAGAAAGCGTAGAGCGGAAAGCGGAACGCCGACACGCGAGCGTCACTTGCTTCGCAGCGCCTCGCCAAGTTGCTGCATTCCTTCGTCGGTTGAAACGCGCACCTGGTAACCGAGGTCGGCACGCGCTCGGCTCAGGTCGAAATAGTGCGACTTTGCTAGCTGTGCGGCCAGAAAGCGCGTCATCGGTGGCTCCCCACGCAGTCGCAGCACTCGCCAGGCCGTTTCGAGAGTCGCCCCCACGCGCCAGGCGGTGCCGAACGACAACGATTTGGTCACCGGCGCCACGCCGGCCAGCGCCAGCACCTGGTCGATCCACTCCCAGCAGTTGACCGGCTCCCCCTGGCTGATGAAGTACGCCCGACCGCACGCCGGCGCTCCCGGCATCAATGCCGCAGCCGCCTGCAAATGCGCAAGGGCCGCGTTTTCCACGTGTATCATATCGATGAGGTTCGTGCCGTCGCCCACGCGGCGCAGATGCCCGCGACGGGCGCGATCCACAAGCCGCGGGATGAGATGGTGGTCTCCCGGACCCCAGATCAGGTGCGGCCGCAGCGCGCAGGTGAGCAGGCCGTCCCGTCCGTTGGACTCCAGCACGTGCTGCTCGGCCAGCGCTTTGGAGTGGGAGTAATGGCACAGCCAGCGCGAGGCATAAGGCGCCGACTCGTCGACGCCGCACTGATCGCCGCCGTCGAAGGTCACGCTGGGGCTGCTCGTGTATACGAGGCGGCTTACGCCGTGCCTCAGGCAACCGGCCACAATGTTTCGCGTTCCGAGCGTGTTGGTGCCGTAGTAGTGGTCCCAACTCCCCCAGATGCCGGCCACACCCGCGACGTGGAACACCGCGTCGACGCCGCGGCAGGCGTCGGACACCGCCGCGGGATCGCGCACGTCGCCGATCGCCGTCTCGACGCTCTGGGCATCAAGCTCGGGGCACGGCCGACGCACCAGCGCCCGCACGCGCTCGCCGGCCGCCACAAGCTGCTCGACAATCTGTCGCCCGAGAAAACCGCCGGCGCCGGTAACCAATGCGTACAAGGATCACTCCGCCAAGATGCGGACCGCGCCGAATCGCGCACGACGGCACTATTCCGGGTCGCGCGAAGCCTCGATGGCCTTCTGCAATTCCTCAAACGTTGGCGGCTGATCCGGAACGGTGGAGTCGCCGGCGCCGGGAATCGTGGTGCCGCCTGCACCATCGACAGCAGCGCCCGCCGACTCGGGTCGGAGCATGTCGCGTGGAATCGTAAAGCCGATGTAGCCGTCGCGGCCGACGTTGCTATAGGGGAGGGCCAGTCGCAAATGCTCCGGGGAACCCCGCGGCGCCTCAAATACCAACAGGTCGGTGACTGCCTCGCCGGTCTCGATGGGTTGGTCCTCGGCCAGCAGCAACTCGGCCTTTTCTCCCAGTTCGTTCACCGGCGAACAGACCCGTTCCCGATCATCGACGAGCACGGCGCGATGGTCCTCTGACGTTCGGCCGCCGCGGCTCCAACTCGTAAAGTCGACCGGATCGCGGCCGAGATTACCGACACTCACCTCGATCAGCACGACCCGCCTACCGCCAAACTGCTTGTCTTCTGCCGCCGGCTCTCGCGGCGAAAGAAACTGCACGGAAACGACTTCGAAAACCAATCTGCCGCTGCGAACGCGTCGATCGGCCGGATGCCAATTCTTCACCCCTCCGAGTGCTCGCTGCTCGAGGGTCTGCGAAGCGCCGCTGGTCTTCCCGCCGCCGTTTTCGAGTTCGGCGCCTAACTGCTCCAACTCCGCTTCCCGCTGGCGCCGATCTTTCTCCATTTCCTCGTCGATCTTCGCGGCGAGCTCCTTGCGCATCGAGTCGGCGCGCATGATGATGGCGTATCCAATCGCGATGCCGCCACCACACAACAAGGCAACGACTCCAAACACGCTGACGAGAACAATGGCGATGATCTTTCCCGCGCCGCCCGTTCGTGGTGCCGGCAGGGAGTCGGGATGCACGGCGCTAGCGGGTGCGCCGCCCGGTAACGCGGCCGCGCCGGGCATGGGAATCGGCGCGGGCTTGGGAGCGACTGGTGCCGCCGGAGACGGCGCCGCAGCCGGAGCAACGGGCACCGCGCCGCTGGGCGCGGGAGGCGGCACGCGGGCGGAGGCTGATCCTCCGTTGGAAGGCGCAACGCGCCGCCGAGGCGCCGATCCACCGGCCGACAACGGCGACGCCGTCTTGAGAGCGACCGCGGAACGGCTCGCCGACGCGGCACTCTGGCCCGCGGCAAATAACCCTTCAACGCGGCGGGCCGGCATCCACGATCCGTCGCGGCCGCTGCGCACGAGATTGTCGGGGCCGATTCTCTGCTCGTCGGCCAACTGCTGGAGCTGCTCGTTCGATAGTGGGCCCGTCTGTCGGCCTCGAATTTGACAGTACCACTCACCGGCCATGTCGGGTGCTCCGTCGGAAGCGTAACACAGCCCTGTCTCGGGCGACACTCGCGGCGCATACCGAGTTTACCAGCGCCCCGCCGTTGGGGCCAGTAGAACGGAATAAGCCGCCATTCTTAGTCGGTCGCCGACCCGCTTGCGGCTTCGCGCTCGGCGGACGGCACGACGGAGCGTGCCTGTTACGATTCGGTCGCCGACCCGCTTGCGGTTTTGCCCAGTTTCGCCGCGGCCCAACCACTCAACAGCTCGCGATTGATCTTGGCGTTGTGGCGCACGTCGACGGGCAGGCTGTCGTGCCGCCAAAAGTCGGAGATGCCCGCGGTCAGGCGATGCGACTGGCACAACTCTCGCACTTCGCGGAGCAATCGCTGCCGATCGTCGCGCGTTCGGGGGAGCCGTTCGGGCCACGGCTCGATGATCATCACTGGCCGCTGATTTCCCGCCGGCCCCACTCCCACCAGCGCCGAGCGAAACACGTCCACATGTCGATTGGCGATCGCCTCGCAGCAATCGGTGAACATCGGGCCGTGGGGCGTTTCGATCCGCTGGCTCTTGCGGCCGCAGAACCAGAAACGATCCCGCTCGTCGAGGTAGCCCACGTCGCCCAAGCGGTGCCACACTTCGCGCCCAGCGCGCACCTTGTGCAGCGAGTTGGCGTGCGTCTGGGTAACGTACTCGCGCGTGACGACGCCGCCGGTCACCATCAACTCGCCGATCTCGCCGTGCGGAAGCTCTTCGATGTCGCCCATTTCGGTGATCGGTCCGTCGTTAATGCGGATCACCTTCCAGCGGATGCCCGGGAACCGCCGCCCGACGCAGGTGCCCGCTCCGTCCGCGCTCCGCTCGGCAGTTTCAGAAAGCACTTCGCTTGCGCTGATCGATGCGACGGGAAGCGCTTCGGTCGCACCGTAGGGGGTATACACTTCGCCTTCGGGATGGATTGCTTCTTTCATCCGCCTCAGCACGTGGGGAGGAACGGGCGCTCCGGCCGAAAACACACGCCGCAGCGTAGGCAAGCGTATTTGCTCTTTCTCGCAGTATTGCCCCACCACGTTCCACATGGCCGGGGAGCCGAACGCCTGCGTGGCCTTCCAGTCGGTCACCGCTTGGACAATGTTGCGCGGATCGACCCGCGCCGGCCGCGAAAAGTCCATGTCGGGCACGACGCTGGTTACGCCCAGGGCGGAGTTGAACAATGCGAAGAGCGGGAAGCCCCCCACGTCGATGCCGCCCGGCTCGAAGCCGTACATGGCCCGCAGCTCGTCGACTTGCCGGCAGAAGTTGCCGTGCCGGTAGAGCACGCCCTTGGCGCTTCCCGTGCTGCCGCTGGTAAAGATGACGGCGGCCGGGTCTTCGGCATGCGTTTTGGGCGGCTCGAAAGGGCCGGCGCCGGCGCGGCGCACGTCGGCCAGAGTCGGGCCGCCCCAGAACCATCGGCGGCCCACCGTCACGTTCCATCGCGCACGCGGAAAGCGACGTCGCAGCACGGACCGAATCGCGTGCGCCGCGGGAATCGCCACAAAGCCTTCGGGGTCGACATCGCGCAGGCAATCGAGCATGCGGCGGATGCCCATGCCGGGATCGATCAGCACGGGCACCACGCCGGCCTTGAACATGGCGAACACCAGCGCGATAAAATCGTAGCCCGGGCGCACGAAGAGCGCCAGCCGCGTTTGCGGCGCGATGCCGAGTTGACGCAGCCCCGCGGCGATGCGGTTGGTGTCGTCGTCGAGCTCGCGAAAGGTGTAAACGTCGTATTGCCGGGCGCCGCCGGACGAACGACGCGGGCGAACGGTTACTACTCCCGGCGCGTCGGGCAATTGCCGCGCCGTTTCGGACAGGCCCAAGCCGACGTTGGTGATCGGTGGCGAGGTCGCAGATGCCATTTGCGTCGTGAATCTCGAAAGTTGCGGAGCGCGAAACCGCAAGCGGGTTGGACTCCGCCCACTGAAAGTCACCGCGATTGTTCGACACGCGACGCTACATAGTCGAGCACGAGTGCCGCCACGTCGACATTGAGGGTTGACGCGAGCGCTTTCCAACCGGGTACGGCGTTCACCTCCAACACGTACGTGCGACCGTCGCGCCCGATAAGCAGATCGACGCCGGCCACCGTCGCACCGATCGCATCGGCGGCGCGGCGAGCCAGCTCGACCTGCGCGTCGTCCGGCTGATAGGCGACACACTCGGCCCCGCGGCTGACGTTGGTGCGCCAGTCGTGTGGGTTGCACCTCTGCACGGCCAGCACGCGCCGACCAATCACCAGCAGCCGCAGGTCGTATCCATCGTGCGGCACAAACCGCTGCAAGTACAGCACGGCGCCGAGCTGCGCGAGCATCTTGAAAGCACGCAGTGCAAGGTCCGTGTCGCTGACGCGCGTCATGCCGCGTCCCTCGCTGCCGAACAGCGGCTTAATCACCACGTCACCCCCCAGCTCCGCAAACGCGGACATCGCCTCCTCGACTCGCTGGCAGACGATTGTGTCGGGCACCGGGCACGCCGCCGCCGCCAGCCGCGCCGATGCCAGGTACTTATCGACGGCCGCCTCGATCGCACGCGGCGGATTCACGACCACGCTCCCCGACGCTTCGAGCCGACCCAGCATATCCATGCGAAACACCACTTGTTCGAGCGAGCCCGGCGGCATGGTGCGAACCAGCACGGCGTCGAACGTTCGCACGTCGATCTCGCCGGCCCGCACGCGCGATTCGTCGCCCGAGAGCGAAGCGGCAAGCTGCTCGAATGATAGACAATCGACGCGGTAACGGTCGCCCGCGGCGCGGCGCAGATCGGCCAGATACCAACTGTCGGGCGCGGCGAGAACACCTAGTTTCATGAGTCGTCCGGATATGATTTCGCTGACAGCGTCGGTCGTGAATGACGAATGACGAAGCACGAATGTCGAAGGGATTCCGAAGCACGAAATCCGAATACGCGAGCAGCGGGTTATCCCTCGAACGACAGTTTCAGGACATCCGGCCGCGTTCGGCCATAGGTGTGCGACTTGCCCGATTCGAGGTTCACCAGCGTCACGGCTGCCGGGCTGAACAACAGCGGATCGATGCGGTAAAAGTCCCTTTCGTAGCGCTCGAAAACGGTCGCAAACGGCTGGCCGTAATCGGACGACGATTCGCTGGGAATCTTGGGCCCCAAGCGGGCGATCTCGGCCTCGTCATCGCGGAGCCAGATGGTCACTTCGCCGCCATACAGGATCGCGTCGTTGGTTCGCCCGATGGCCATCACCTGGTCCGACGCGACCGGGGGAAAAGGCGCCGAGCCGAAGCCGCTGACCACATGGGTGATGTCGCACCCCAACTCCACCATTTTGTGCAGCGCGGTTTCGAGCGAGCGCGCGGCGATCTGCAACGTGCCGGCAATGCTCGTCGTGGGAGCGACCAGCAGCGTCACGCCGCCGGCCGGCACATGGCACTCCTCGGCGATCTGCCGCAGCACGTCGGGCGTGGGCAATTCGCCGGTTTCCAAAACCCCGACCACGTGAGTCGCCTTTTCCAGGTGGCCGATCTTGTCGAACAGCGGTTCCCGGCCGCGTGCCGCACGCATCGGCCCCGAACCCATGCCGAAGTACTTGCCGACCTGCACCGGCCAGCCGGCATACTGCGAGGCCATACAGGCGCGAACCGGGTGATCGCTGCGGACGGTGACACAAGGCCCTGGCCAGAGTTCCCGCGCGCCGGGCACCATCGCAACATGCCCCAGACCCGCGAGGCAAACTTCGGCCAATGCGATGCCGGCATCCAGCCCGCCGGCCGCCCCGACGCCGCAGTCGATGATTCGCCCGCCGCCGGGCACTTCGTGTACGACGACGCCGAGCCGCTCCGCGTCGGCCGCGATGTGCCTGCACAGCGATAAGGCAAGTTCGTTGAGCGACACGGATGGTCAAGTTTTCAGTTTTCAGTTTTCAGTTGCCGGCACGGACACCGCGGAATTCGTGGATTCGCAGCGCTGTTATCATCGGCGGCGGTGCGCGCAAACGCAACGGTGGTTGGGGGGAGTGAAATCGTTTCACGTGGTAGTGCGGAAAGGGAGGTGCGCGTAGAATGCGACTTTGGGCGGAGCGCGCTGGCCGCAAGCGGTGTGGATGCTACAGGGGGTGAGGATACGGTAAGGGACGTCCGAGCGAGAGGTGAAGGGGCGGGAACGTGGCGAGCCTGACGATTGAGAATTACGTCAAGACAATCTATCAGATCACCAGCGCGCAAAGTGGCGCTCCTGCCGCCACCGGCCAGATTGCGCAGGCGCTCGGCGTTTCGCCCGGCACCGTCACCAGCATGTTCGTGACCCTTAAGGACACCGGCCTGGCCGAGTACACGCCGTACGAGGGGGTCAAGCTCACGCCGTCGGGACAGAAGCTGGCCCTGCGCGTGCTGCGCCGCCACCGCCTGATCGAGCTGTTTCTAGCGCAAACGCTCAAGATGAGCTGGGACGAGGTACACGAAGAAGCGGAGAACATGGAGCACGCCGTCAGCGACCTGTTGGTCGATCGCATGGACGACTTTTTGGGCCATCCTAAGGTCGATCCCCACGGCGATCCCATCCCCAAGGCCGATGGAACCGTGGTGGCCGAGCAAGGACGCAGCCTCAATCAGTGGAAGCCCGGCAATCGATTCCAACTTGTGCGTGTAGTCGATCAGTCGCCCGAGTTTTTGCGCTACCTGAGCGATTCGGGCTTGCTGCTGGGAGCGGAAGGAACGGTGGTGGAAAACAACACCGCGGCTCGGGTCGTCACGATCGACGTGGCCGGCGGTCAAACGACGCTTTCCAGCGACGTGGCCGACAAGCTGCTGGTGGCGCTACCGGTGGGCGCGAAGTAGTGGTGAGTGGTGGCGATGCGGAGCGCGAAACCGCAAGCGAATAACCAAGCGCCGGGCGCCGCATCGTGGATGGAAGTGGGGCGGTCCCCCTTTCCCAAGCGCCGATCGTGGCATACAACTTAGCGGAGTCGGCAGTGCGCCAGTCTGCCGCCGAGTGGCCCTCGCAAGGGGGAGCCGTGAACCGGGTCAGGCCTTAACCGGAGCAGCCCTAAGCGGGGTACTCTTGTGCGAGGGCCTCTCCGCGACAGCCACCACGCTATCGACTGTCGGTTGCCCCCAGCATCCTCTGACTTCCTGTCCTTCGCGTTGTCGCTATGTCCGATTTGTTCGGCGAAGAATCGGCTCCCGTTGCGAGCGATGAACCAAAGACGGACGACGCTCCGCGTCGCACCGGGCAGTACGTGGTCGTCGCCCGACGCTACCGACCGCAAACCTTCGACGAGCTGGTGGGTCAACCGCAGGTGACCCAAGGGCTCAAGGGAGCTATCAGCAGCGACCGCGTGGGGCACGCCTATCTTTTCACCGGCGCTCGTGGGGTTGGGAAGACGTCGACGGCCCGCATCCTGGCCAAGGCGCTCAATTGCGTCCAAGGTCCGGCACCCGTCCCTTGCAACGAGTGCGACATCTGCCGGGCGATCGCGTCGGGCGAAGACATCGACGTGCTGGAGATCGACGGGGCGAGCCACCGGGGCATCGACGAAATCCGCCAGCTTCGCTCGAACGTGAACGTCCGCCCCAGCCGCGCGCGGTACAAGATCTATATCATCGACGAAGTGCACATGCTCACGGTGCCGGCGTTCAACGCGCTGTTGAAAACGCTGGAGGAGCCGCCCGAACACGTTAAATTCATCTTCTGCACGACCGACCCCGAGAAAGTGCCCATCACCGTCTTGTCGCGGTGCCAGCGGTTCGATTTTGCACCGGTCGAGTCGGCCGGCATCATCGCCCGCTTGCAGCAGATCGTGCAGGCCGAGGGGGTCGAGGCGGAACCCGAGGCACTGGCCCTGTTGGCGCGGCGCGCCGGCGGCTCGATGCGGGACAGCCAGTCGCTGTTGGATCAGTTGCTCTCGTGCGGCGAACCGAAGATCACGGCCGCCGACGTACATTCTCTCTTGGGCACGGCCGCCAATGCGCGATTGGCCGGAATCACGACGCATTTGATGGCCCGCGACACGGCCGCCGCGCTGGCCGAGTGCGACGCCGCCTTGTCCGACGGTGTCGACGCCGGCCAACTGGCGGAGCAGCTTCTGGGGCGAATGCGCGACATGATGGCCGCCGCCGTCGGTTGCCCGGCCGAGATGATGCTGTCGTGCATTCCCAGTGAGGCGGCGGAGCTGGCAGATTCCGCCCAACAAATGGGCTTGGCAACGATTCTGGCGGCGATGCAGATTCTGGACCAGACCGTGACGCAGATGCGGCAGAGCGCTCACGTACGCACACTGGTCGAATTGGCGGTGGTGCGCATCTGCCGCCTGGAAGACCTCGAGCGGCTGCCCGAACTGATCGGCCAACTCAGGGAAGGATCGGTTGCGCCATCTGCTCCCTCGGGGCGCGGGAGCGGAGAATCGCCCCCGGCGCCGCGCGCGGAAAAAAAAACGCGCGACGGGGTGACGCGCGAAGTAGGTGAGAGTGCGTCGCGCGGCGCGAGTGAAGCCGCCACGCTTCGCAGCGGCGACAATCCGCTGCGTCGCGACCGGCCCGAATCGATTGTGGCCCCGCACAGCACATCGCGAGAGGCTTCTCCCGAGGTCGCAAACGAATACGCCTACGCGCGCTACGACGACGCTCCCTCTGACGACGCAGCCGCGGATCCACGAGAGGATCCATCTCCCCGGGCCGCTCAAGCTTCGACGGCCATCGCGACGCCGCGCCATGAATCGCCGGAAGAATTGTGGCGCCTGGCGCTCGAGCATCTCGGCGAAGGGGACATCACCACCGCGGCAGCAGCCCACGGACAGCGCGTCGTTGCCGGCACGGGCGACCGACTGGTCGTTACGTTCAGCGCCGCGTACAATCACAGCAAGCAAGCGTGCGAACGACCGGATCGCAAACAGCGAATCGAACAGGCACTGTCGCACGTGGCTGGCCGAACGATGCGGGTCGACTTTGTCGTCGATGCCGACGCGGGAGCCGACGCCGTCCGCGCCGCTCCGCAGCCGAATCGGCGGCAGCGGATGATCGAGGCCCAGCGCCATCCGCTGGTTCGCCAAGCAATTGACCTGTTCGACGGCGAAGTGGTCGAGGTGGAGCAGAAGGAATAGCGATTGTTCAAAAAACTCGCCAACCTCGCGTCGCTCATGCGACAGGCTCAAGAAGTCGGCAGCAAAATGCAGGCGGTCAACGACACCCTGCGAACGCAGCGCGCCGTCGGCTCCGCGGGCGGAGGGCTGGTCGAAGTCGAAGTGAACGGCCTGGGCGAAGTGCTCAAGGTGAACATCGACCGCCAACTCCTCGAGCGCGGCGAATTTGAAATGGTCGAAAGCCTGCTGCCGGCGGCCGTGAACCAGGCCGTCGCCCGGGCCAAGGAATTGCACGTTAAGGCCGTGCAGTCGGCCGTCGGCGATATGGAGCTTCCCGGCTTGGACGAGGCCCTTTCGCAAATCACGCAGACTACTGAGGACGATTCGGGGGAGTCCGACCAGTAAAGCTCGTTGGGAATCGTCACGCCAGCGATCCGGCGCCGGAAGCGCGCGATCAAGTCACTCGGAGAGTATTTGCCGTCGGCAAAGTAATTTGCCGTCCACAGAATTGGGTCGACGGATGGACGGACCATGACGCAACTAACGGAATCGGTTGCGAAACTGATCGACGAGCTGGCCAGACTGCCGGGCATCGGCCGCAAATCGGCCGAGCGCCTTGCGTACCACATCCTGCGGATCAGCAAGGCTGAGGCGCTCGCACTGGCGGACGCCATTCGCGCGGTGCGCGAAAATGTGCGGTATTGCCGCACGTGCTTCAGCCTGGCCGAATCCGACGAGTGCGCGATCTGCAGCGACGTGCGCCGCGATCGGTCGTTGTTGTGCGTCGTCGAGCAGCCGCGCGACGTGATGGCGGTGGAGCAGTCGGGCGCGTACCGCGGACTGTATCACGTGCTGCTGGGTCGTATTGCGCCGCTGGAGGGGATCGGTCCCGATCAATTGACCGTCGAGGCGCTGGTCCAGCGGGTACGCGGCGGTAGCTTTCGCGAGGTGATCATGGCGACCAATCCGACTGTCGAAGGGGACGGCACGGCGCTGTACATTTCCAACCGGCTGGCCGACTTGCCAGTCAATTTCACTCGTCTGGCCCGCGGCATTACGCCCGGGGGTATTCTGGAATACACAAATAAGGAGATTCTTGCCGACGCGCTGGCCGACCGCCGCAAGTTCTGACGATTCGCTAGCTTGCAAGAGTGTGGCAGGGCTATGCCGATCGGCGGAGCGCGGCTACCTTGGGGCAGTTAGCATCAACGCGCTGCGCCTTGCGGAGTGGGGAAGTGTCCCACGGTTCGCAATGCTCGGAATTGACAATCGTGCGGTCTGGCCGTTCGGGGGAGTCGACAACACTGGGAATTGACGGCATATACTGTCGGTAGGTGAGTCAAGAGCCGGATAGCCGAGCGCATTGCGTTTTGGGACGGCGGACATGCGGCGCTCCGAAACGGACTACGGACCACTGACAACGGACCTCTTCCGGCTGAAAACTGAACACTGAAAACTGAAAACTTGGTCGACGACCATGAGACTATCGCTCGGACAACACCTGGCGCAAGTGCAAACGATGAAGCTTGCGCCGCGGATGATCCAGTCGATGGAGATTCTGCAGTTGCCCGTGATGGCGCTGGAGGAGCGCATCCAGGAAGAGCTCGTGGCCAACCCCGTGCTGGAGACGAC
>CAYQAJ010000127.1:0-12686 GCA_964415245.1 uncultured Pirellulaceae bacterium
CGGCTTCGTCGATGAAGATCGTGTTGGCGTTGGGGATATCGAGGCCGTTCTCCACGATCGTCGTGGCCAGCAGAATGTCGAAGCGATGGGCCACGAAGTCGACCATCACCCGCTCCAGCTCGTGCTCGCGCATCTGGCCGTGCCCGATGCCGATCCGCGCCTCGGGCACGATCTGCCGCAGCTTGCGGGCAACCAGCTCGATATCGTGCACGCGGTTATGCACGAAGAAAATCTGCCCGCCGCGGTCGAGCTCCCGATGGACCGCGTGGCGGATCAGCTCATCGTGGAATCGGGTGACGCGCGTTTCCACGGCGAAGCGGTCGTCGAGCGGCGTTTCGAGGTTCGAAATGTCGCGCACCCCGACCAGGGCCATGTGCAGTGTGCGGGGAATGGGCGTCGCCGTGAGCGTGAGCACGTCGACCGTGGATCGCAGCATCTTCAGCCGCTCTTTTACCTCGACGCCGAACCGCTGCTCCTCATCGATAATCACCAGCCCCAGGTTGAGGAACTGGACGTCGCCCGAGACCAGCCGGTGCGTGCCGATGACAATGTCAACTCTGCCGCGGGCCAGTCCTTCGATCGTTTCCCGCTCTTCCTGGGGCGTGCAGAAGCGGCTCAGCTTGCCGACGTCGAAGGGAAACTGGGCCATCCGCTCGCGAAACGTGTGGTAGTGCTGTTCGGCCAGGATGGTGGTGGGTACCAATACGGCCACCTGATAGCCCGTGTCGACCGCCTTGAAGGCGGAGCGCATCGCCAGCTCCGTTTTGCCGAAACCGACGTCGCCGCAGAGCAGTCGATCCATCGGCCGGCCGCTCTGCATATCGGCATGGATGCACTGCAAAGCGGCGAGCTGGTCGGGCGTTTCCTCGTAGGGGAACGAGGCCTCGAACTCGCGCTGCCAATCGCTCGTGGCCTGGAAGGCGATACCCGGTCGCGACCTGCGGGCGGCTTGTAGATCGAGCATTTCGACGGCCAGGTCGCCGACCGCTTCCTCGGCTGCCTGCTTCTGGCGGAGCCACGTCTTGCCGCCGAGCGTGGCCAGCACCGGGCGGGATTTTGTGGCGCCGATGTACTTCTGCACCAGGTCGATCTTGGTGGCCGGCACGTGGACCTTCGTCTGGCCGCTGAACTCGATCTCCAGGTGCTCCACCACCTGCCCGCCGCGATTCAAGAGCGACAAGCCGCGATAGCGGCCGATGCCGTGCGCCAGGTGCACGACCAGGTCGCCCTGCCGCAGGTCGAGAAAGCTGTCGAGGGGTTTGGAGGCGTGGCGGCGGGGAATTCGCCGCACTTCGCCACGGTGGAACAGATCGTCGCCCGTGACGACCAGGATCCGCTCCTTCACCAGCCGGAACCCGCCGTGCAGGTTCCCCCGCGCGTAGTGCAAGCGCGGGGCGCCGTCGGTGGCGGCCTTGTCAAGAGGAGCAACGTCGGTCTCAGCCTCGGCGATGACCGCTGACACCGTGCCGAGAAGTTCATCCAGCCGTTGCCGCTCCGCCTCGGTGCGAAGCACCACGTGTACGTCGTGCCCCCGACCGACGCGGGCCAGCTCGCTGGAGAGCGCGGTCACGTTGCCGCTGAACCGTTCGACCGATTCGATCTCCAACCGGCACACCGAGCCGACGTCGCCCGGCGCCAGACTCCACGCCTCGGCTGTCGCAAACGGCGCAAAGCGGGCCAGCGCATTGGCCGCGGTTGGGTACAGCCACCGCTCGGGGTCGCGGTGCAGGCAGCTTTCCGCTTCGGCCACGATTTGCGCGGGGTCGACTAACAGCAGCCACGTGTTCGCAGGCAGCACGTCGGCGAAGTGGCCGGTCTCCGATTCGCCCGGACGCAGTGCGGTGATTTCCACGGCGTCGAGCGACTCCACACTGCGCTGCGTTGCCACGTCGAACGAGCGAAGCGACTCGACTCGGTCGTCGAAGAGCTCGATGCGCACCGGGTACGACCAATCCGCCGCGTGCAGGTCGATGATGCCGCCGCGGCGGGCGAACTCGCCGGGAAGCTGAACCGCGGGCGTGGCGTGGAAACCCCGCTCGACTAGCCGACGCAATAGCGCGTCCGCGTCGAGGCGTTCGCCGCGCTCCACGCGCCATGTGCCGCCTGAGAGAAGCTCGCGCGAAGGAACGCCCTGGAGGAGGCTCTGCGCGGCGGCAACGATCAGCTTGGGTGCGTCGCCTTGCGCGAGGCGTTTCACAAGCCGCAGACGATCGGCATAGCTCTCGTCGCGGAGCAGTCGTTCGTCGGCGTCCGATTCCCAGGCGGGAAAGACCGCGGCGTCGCGGGCGGAGAAGGTTGCGAGATCTTCGAGCCGCTCGTCAATCTCGCTCTGCCGGGCCAGCACGACCAGCAGCGGCCCCGGCGAGCGCTCGGCAAGCTGTGCCGCAAGCAGCGCACACGCCGATCCCCAGACTCCGTCGAAAGTGGCCCGGCCCCCGCTTTCAAGGGCGGCCACCGCCTCGCCGAAGCCAGCATGCGATTCCAGACATCGGGGTAGGTCGCAGAGGCCCCGCAATGCCCGGTCGGCAGCCTGAGCTTGTGCCATGTACCGGAATTGTACGCGCACACGGCGACGCGACAAAGACGAGTTGCCGAGCAGCACGTGGGGATGTGGGGCGTGGGGCAGACATTCCTGTCTGTCCGATCGCGGAACAAGGCGCAGCAACTGCAGGAAGGACAGGCACGCTGGAAAGCCTGCCCCACGCCTTAGACCGACGGGGCCAGTTCCTCGGTGGTGGGGCACTGCGCCGCCTCGCGGCAGAAGGCGTCCAGCGCACCGTACGAGGCAGGCAGGCGCAGAACGCGCCCCAGCGCCTCGCAGCGGTCGGCGTTTTTGCGGTCCAGCACGAGAAACGTGCGGTGTTTCTGGCGGCGCACCTTATCCAATACGGCCAAGTCCTTGGCCGTCGCCCCAATGCCGTTGACTAGCACATTGCGCGTTGTCTCGACGCGGCCGGCGTACGTATCGGAAAGCTCGATGCCCGCCGCCGTCAGCATCTCCGCCAGCGCATCGAAGGGACCATCCACCAGCGGCACGTAGTCCAATTCCCTGCTCGGTCCCGTTGGTACGGAGTCCTCCTTGGTATCTACGTCGGTCAGGATCGTGCTGGTAAGAAGCCGTGCGGCGACGAGATCCTGCCGCACGGTTTCGACCACGTGGGGGAGCATGTGCAGAGAGAGCGAGTGTAACAGCCCGGGTGGGGGCAGCTCCACCGTGTCGCGGCTTTCCCAGCGCCCCACGGCCAAACGTCCCACCAGAACCGCCAGCTTCAACAGCGCGACCTTCGTCCGCAGCGGCTCGGCCATCTGCCGCAGGAACCCATACTCTTTCAGCAAAAACTTGACCGGCTGGAAGATGTTGGCGGGCAGGTCCCATTGCACCGCCAGCTCGGCCATGACCTGCGCGTGCTCAAAACCAAAGATCAGCTTTTCCTGGTGGCGGAGCGACGTTGTCTCGCGCTCGCACGCCTCCAGCACGTCGCGATACAGGTCGGGGTAGAGCGTGGCCAGCACGATGCGCCCCGAAAGGTGCGTCAGCGCCGCCAGGAACAGGCCCGAGTCGCAGTACGGTTCCTCGACGTGCGGTTCGAGCGCCTTAATGGCGGTGGCCGCCGCCATCGTACGCTCCCAAATCAGCTTCATATTCATCCACGACAAGCTACGAGGGCTAAACGCCAACATCGTGCTGGTCGTAATCGCCACCTCCCCCACCTTCGCTAGGCCGATGCGTACGACCGCTTCCTCGATGTTCGCAATCCGCTCCCGCGACCGGTTGAACGCCGCGCTGTTGGCCAGCTTCAACACTTGAACCGCCAGCGAGGGGTCCCGTTCGATCGTCTGGGCGATTTCGGCAGAGTCGGCGTCGGGCTGCCGCGCCATTTCGCTCACGCGGATGGCCACGGGCGAGATGGGCTGAATCTGCGTCTGCTGCTCGAGCTTCGCTCTCAGGTGGGAAAGGGAAATCGGCGCAAACGCGGTCCGCGCCGTTTCGGGCGGCGCCGGCGTTGACGGCGATTCGGCGGCAGGCGTGTCGTCGGCCTCTTCCTGCGGCTGGTGCGGTACCGCGTCCTTGGCGCCGGCCGGCACGGACGGCTGCGCCGTCCGCCGCATCAATAGCGCCTTGACCTTGGCCGCGAACAACCGGTAGTCGACCGGCTTAAAGCACACGTCGTCGACCCCGCGGGCCAAGAGGTCGCGGGTAATTTTCGGTTCCAGCACGCCCGTGAGCACCACGATCATGGGCCGCTCGTCCCGCTCGAGCAGGTCCACCACCAGGGCATGGCCGTGCATATTGGGCATCAGGATGTCGGTAACCACCACGTCGTAGCAGCCGCTCTGGAGTCGCTCCAAAGCGTCGCGGCCGTCGACGGCAACGTCGCACTCCACGCCGCTGGAGCGCAGGGAGCGTACCGTGAGGTTGCGCACTGCCGGTTCGTCGTCCACCACGAGGGCCTTGTACGTGTTGGTTTCCATTCTTTTTACCCTCCATCTGTTGCGCCGCGCACCGCCTTATGGGGGGCGATGTGCCGCGCCGCAGGGACTCCGTCTCAGTAGACCGGGCACAAAACCTCGTCCGACGCTTGTTGCGTGGCGTCGAGCGTCTCGCGAATCGTTTGCAACAGAACGTTGGCCGAAAAGGGCTTGGGCACGCAGCGCAGACCCTCTTTGGCGACGAAGCCGTCGCAGCTCGTATTGGGGTCGTATCCGCTGCAAAAGACCACGGCCACATCGCCCCGCAGCGCCCTGACCGCTCGCAGTACGTCGCGACCGTTGAGCTTGGGCATCACGACGTCGAGCAGCGCCAAGTCGATCTGGTCGCTGTTCGCTTCGAACACGCGAACCGCCTCTTCCCCGTCGGCGGCGGTGAGCACCGAATACCCGGCGCGGGTCAGAATGCGGACCGCCAGATCGCGGACCATCGGTTCGTCTTCGGCGACGAGAATGGTTTCGCTTCCGCGATTGTCCGACGGCTCCGCTCGCTCGCCGTTCGGATCGGGCGCGTCGTCGCAGGTGGGCAGATAGATGTTGAACACGGTCCCCATGCCCGGTTCGCTGTATACGTGAATCACTCCCTGATGTTGCTGCACGACGCCGTACACCATAGCCAGCCCCAGACCGGTTCCCTTGCCCACTTCCTTCGTGGTGAAGAACGGCTCGAAGATGCGTTCTTTGGTGGTGGGTGTCATGCCGCAACCGGTATCGGAGACCGACAGCAACAAGTAGTTGCCGGGCGCGACGTTGGTGTGCGTTTGGCAGTATTCGGCGTCGAGGGTGACTTGCCGCGTCTGAATGTGCAAGAGTCCTCCGCCTTCCATGGCGTCGCGGGCGTTGACGCACAAGTTGATGAGCATCTGCTGCACCAGCGTGGGATCGATGTGCAGCGTTCCCACGTCGTCGCCCAGGGTCGATTCCAGCTCGATATGCTCGCCCAATAAGGGACGGAGCAGTTGCACGAAATCCGATACCAGGGTATTGGGGTTGACGTGCACCCGCTGCAATTCCTCCTGACGGCTGAATCGCAGCAGTTGCCGCGTCAGGCTGGCGGCGCGATTGGCGGCCTTGACAACCTGCACCAGGTCTTGATGCCGCGGGTCGTCGGCAGGGAGCCCTTCCATAGCGTATTGCGTATAGCCGTGAATGACCTGCAACAGGTTGTTGAACTCGTGCGCGATGCCGCCGGCAAGCGATCCCACGGCCTCGAGCTTCAGCGATTGGCGCAGTTGGTTCTCCCGCTCGCGCAATGCCGCCTCGGCCTGTTTCAACTCCGTAACGTCGCTGATGAAGCCCTCGATGGAGGTCATGTTTCCTTCGTCGTCGAACGTGCCGGTCCCCTTCTCGCATACCCATCGCGGCTCGCCGTCTGTCGCTTCGATGCGGTACGACAACTGAAACGACTCGCCCGCGGCCAGCCGCTCACGCACCACGCCCCAGGCGTTTTGCCGCTCGTCCGACTGAATCAACTCCGAGAGCGGCGTCCTCCTTCGCGTCAACTCGTCGGGCTCACAACCCGTGAGATCGAGACAGCCGTAACTGACAATGTCGACCGTCCACTGCCCGTCGTTGTGGCAGCGATAAGCCATGCCCGGCAGGTTCTTGACAAAGGCGGCGATCGCCTGTTGGCTTTCCCGCAGCGCCGTCTCGGCGCGGCGCCGCTCGCTCACGTCCACGATGTTGACCATCACCATCGGACCCTGCGCCGTACGGAGTGGGCAGAGGCTGACCTCGACTTGCAATTCGCTCCCGTCGCGACGCATGGCCCGCAGCGTCGGGCGGTCGGCCGAACGTTTGGGCGACAACTGCCGCATGTAGTCGTTGCGCAGGGCCACGTGCAGCTCGCGTACGTCGGGAGGAAGGCACATCTCGACCACCTGACCGATCATTTCGTCGCGTTCGTAGCCGAACAGCCGCGTCGCCAGCCCGTTCACGAACACGATGCGCCCCGACGTGTCGGCGATGATGGTGGCATCGGCAGCCGATTCCAATAACCGCTGCAGGTTGTTGGCTTCCGCCAATCTGCGGTTCTGGTCCACGCGTTCCTGAAACTGCTGCCGGATCATCGCGTAGCGAATCGAGCGGCTCATCAGCGCCGCGCTCAGCTCGCTCTTGAGCAGATAGTCCTGGGCCCCGTGTTCCAGTGTCGTCAGCGCCATGCCCTCATCGGCCAGGCCCGTTAGCACCACGATGGGAATCGCCGCGTTCTCGGCCCGCACGCGAGCCAGCGTGTCGAGCCCCTCGCTCTCGGGAAGTCCCAGGTCCAGAAGCACGACGTCATGCTGTGCCGCGCCCAGACGTTCGAGACAGGTCGTCAGATTGTCGGCGGTGTCGATGTGAAACGTCGGGTGCTGCGCCTGTTCCAAAGCGAATCGAGTCAACCGTACGTCGGAAGCGCTGTCATCGACGAGCAGCACGCGGATGTCGGTCTCTGGCACGACAGGCGTCTCCCTGTTGCTGTCACCCGGCCCCATGAGATTCGCCGGTGCAATGCCGGCGCAATACGATCCCCCTGAAATGTGTGTTGGAAAACGACGCCGTGCCTAGGCGGCGGCGCGCCCCACAACGACACACTCAGAGCGCCCGCCGATTACGACGAAGGAAGCGGTTGTGACGCCCGGCGGCGACTGAGAGGATGCGGCCAGAGTTTTCAGTGTTCGGTCGAGTACGACTGATCCGCCGGAGGCCGAATCCGCCTCTGGCGGAACGACGGACTCGCCGAGGTTCAAAACGACCACAGCAGCAGCAGCGAGTAGTCGAGGTCGTTGCTCAGCGCGGTGCCGGGAGTGCTGTCGTAGCGGTCGACGACGCTGGTCTTCAGGCTCAGGTTCCACTCGGGGGCCACGACCACTTCCCACGAAGCGCGGCCGTTCATGCGGAAATCGGTGAAGGCCGTGACGTTGGGAAAATAGTCGACCTGCACCGACACGTTCTGCCGCGGGCTGAAGCAGTGTTTCCATTCCATGCCGAAGACGAGCTCGGGCACCACGTCGTCGTCGGGGCCGCCGAACTCGTGCGAGGCGCTGCCGCCGAATCGGCCCTTCAAGTCGGTTCGCTCGTTCTTGACGAATTGGTAGCCGAGGCCCGTGTCGCCGCTGGCGCGTACGTCGAACGCCTTGAACTCGTCGTATTCGCCGAGGGCGTGCACGAAAAAGCTCCACGGGCTGTTGGGGAACGGCCATTCCGAGCGGCCGTCAAGTAGTGCGCTGCGGGCGGTTTGCCGCGAATCGGCCGATTTGTCGAGATAGGTGAATTCGTACGTGTGTACAGCGCGGGGAACCTCTCGCTTCGCTTTGGCCCCGAACCGCACGTTGAACGTTTCCGAGTTGCCGTCCGTGCCGCTGAGCCCCAACTCGACCGAGCCGTGCCACAGGGCCCAGTTGGTCATGCCGCCGGGGTAGATGGCGTTTTCCAACGGCCACAGTTCTTCGAGCTCGACGTCGGGCGGCTGGTCCGACGGCGTCGGCGTGGGAATCTCTTCGCCTGGGTTGTCGGCGCCGTCGTCCTCTGCGTTGGCGGGGACATCGGCTCCGATTCCTTCGACCGGATCGGTCGTGTCGGACGAAGCGTTGCCCGCCGCAACAATCGGCGGAAGGCGATAGATGTGCTGTCCCGGCCATTCGGGCTCTGCGGCGCGAGCGCCACCTGCGCATACGATGGCGCTAGACGCCACGATGATGGCAGCGGCCAGCGCGAACGTTGGCGCAAGCGCATCACGGACGGCGCCCAGCGTCGGCGTAATAATCGGCGTGCGAGACATGCGGGATTTGCTATCGCACCTTGCCGGTGCAAGCGAAGGAAAAGGTCGCGAAAGGTAGCAGAACCATCGCGGTCGGACAAGACGCTTCATCGCCTATTCACGCGGCAAAACGCCACGCGCTCGCGCATGCCAGCACGTTGACAGCACGCCGTAAACACTTCTAGAATAACTCGTTTTCCCCCTTGCGGCAGAGGCTGTGCGTCCATGCAAGAAGCGATCGAGAAGGCCGATACGCTGCTCGAAGCGCTGGGGTGGATTCGCCGATTCCGCGACAAGGTGACGGTCATCAAGCTGGGGGGCAGCGTGCTGGAAGACCAGAACGCGCTGCGGCACGTTCTGTTGGACATCCTGTTCATGGAAACGGTGGGCATGCGCCCCGTCGTCGTGCACGGCGGCGGGGCGGCCATCAGCCGCGCCATGGACGCCGCCGGCATCGAGCCCCGGTTTGTGCAGGGGCGGCGTTACACCGACGACGCTACCCTGGAGATCGTCGAAGAGGTGCTCGCGTACCAGACCAACGAGCAATTGGCTCGCCAGATTGAAGAGATCGGCGGCCGCGCCATGAGCCTCAACTTTCGCACGAACAACGTGCTGTTTGGTCGGCGGTTGGAGCTGCTGGACGACGGAAAGCCGATCGACCTGGGGCACGTGGGCTATGTGACGCGCGTCGACCGGCCCGTGATCGAGAACCTGTGCTATGCGGGGCAGGTGCCAATCATTCCATCGATGTGCCTGGCCGACGACGGCGAGAAGCTCAACGTCAACGCCGATACGGCGGCCACGGCGGTGGCCCAGTCGCTGGGGGCCGAGAAGCTGGTGATGATGAGCGACGTGTCGGGCGTGCTGCGCGATCCGCTTGATCCGGAGTCGCTAATCCATTCGCTCAGCGAGAGCGAGGCGCGGCGGCTGATCGCCGAACAGGTGATCGGCACCGGTATGATCCCCAAGGTCGAAGCGTGCCTCGAGACGCTCGACAAGGGCGTCGGCAAGGTTCACATCATCGACGGGCGGCTACGGCACTCGCTGTTGCTGGAGATTTACACGACCCGGGGAGTCGGGACGCAGATTATTAAGGACAGCGTCGGTTAGTTTTCAGTCCAAGGACGTCAGTTGTCAGTTGTCCGTTGAGTCGATGATTTCGCGGCACCGCCAAACCACGGCGCCAACGAGTTTCACGACGTCTCGCGTAGTTTCCCGCGGTTCGAGACAACTGACAACGGACCACTGACAACTGACAGCCAAGGGCCATTGAGTTTGGGCGTTCCGTTTTTTTGTAGCACGCGGCGCGAACCTGCGCGTTTCTGCCGTGTCTCATCCGTTTTCCGCAATACTGCACGCTAATGCACGAGGGTGTTGCGAATAGGAGACTGCTTTCGTGTCCGCTTCCACGACGCAATCGTCGACCGACGTGTTGGAGCTGTTCCGCCGGTACGTGGTGCCCAACTACACGCGCTACGGCGTGTGTCTGGCGCGAGGCGAAGGGTCGTACGTGTGGGACCTGGAGGGGAATCGGTATCTCGACTTGTTTCCCGGTTGGGGGTGCAATCTGTTGGGGCACTGTCCGCGCGACGTGGTCGAGGCCGTGCAGGAGCAGGTGGCGCGGCTGATTCACGTCCCTAACACGTGGCACACGCTGGAGCAGGGCATCTGGGCGCAGTCGCTGTCGGAGCGAAGCTTCGGCGGGCAGGCGTTTTTCTGCAATTCGGGAGCCGAAGCGAACGAGGCGGCCATCAAGCTGGCTCGGCTGCACACGCCGAAGGAGCGATACCGCATTATCACCTTTCGCGGCGGTTTCCACGGCCGCACACTGGCCACTACGTCCGCCACCGCGCAGCCGAAGTACCACGAGGGGCTGGGCCCGTTGGTTGCCGGGTTCGTCTACGCTCCCTACGGCGATCTGGATGCCGTGGCATCGCTGATCGACGGCGAAACGTGCGCGATTCTTGTCGAGCCGGTGCAAGGCGAAGGCGGCATTCGCATCCCCTCGGCGGAGTTTCTTGCCGGTCTGCGACGTCTGGCCGACGAGAACGACCTGTTGCTCATTTTCGACGAGGTGCAAACCGGCCTGGGGCGTACCGGGAATTGGTTCGCGTATCAGCACTTTGGCGTCACGCCCGACGTGATGACGCTGGCCAAGGCGCTTTGCGGCGGCATCGCAGGGGGCGCCATGCTCACGACGCCGGAAATCGCCACCAGTCTGCGACCGGGCATGCACGCGGCCACGTTCGGCGGCAACCCGATTGCCGCCCGGGCCGGCATCGCGGCGATCGAGATGATCGAGCGCGAAAACCTGCTGGAGCACGCCCGCAAGATTAGCGATGTGTTCCGACGCCGACTCGAAGCATTGCAACAGCAGTGCGAGATGGTGCGCGAGGTGCGCGTGCTGGGGCTGATGATCGGCATCGAGCTGGACGTCGACGGGGCACCAGTGGTACGGGAGTGCATGCAGCGGCGGCTGTTGGTCAATTGCACGCAGCAGACGGTGATTCGGCTGCTTCCGGCTATGAATCTGACCGAGGAGCAAGCCGAGGAAGGATGCGACATTCTAGCGGAGGTAATCGGAAACCTTGCACCTTAGAGATTATCCGAAAACCGTGCCAGAGAAGGGGACAGGCACATTTTGCTCCGCTGGGGGCTTCGAAAACGGCACGATGTTTGGCGGGCTCCGCAAAATGAGCCAGTCCCCGACGGTTTTCGGATAAGCACTTAGTCACCGCCGCGATCGTAACTCGAAGCGTTAGCGAGAGGACCATCGAAGCCTGAAGCGCAAGCGAAGCGCGGCCGAAAAGCGGAACGCGGAGAACTGAAAGCGGACGTGTTCGGGCCGCGTGTCGGAGGGTCGAGAGCCATGCGAAACCTGCTTACGCTGTTGGAACTGACGACGAGCGACATCGAGCGCATCTTCGAAGTCTCCGCGCGGCTTCGGGGGCAGTTTGAGCAGGGGCAGCGGCCGCCGCTCTTGGCGGGGCGGGTGATTGCGCTCTTGTTCGAGAAGCCGTCGCTGCGGACCCGCGTGAGTTTCGAGGCCGGCATGGCGCAACTGGGGGGCCATAGCCTGTTCCTGGGGCAGGATGTCGGCTGGAGAAGCCGCGAGTCGGTGACCGACTTCGCCGGCGTGCTCAGCAGCTACGTCGATGCCATCGTCTGCCGCGCCAAGTCGCACGATTCGGTCGAGGAGCTGGCTCGGCACAGTTCGTGTCCGGTGATCAACGGACTGACCGATCGTTGGCACCCATGCCAGGCGCTGGCCGATCTATTCACGCTGCGCGACGTACATGGAACGCTCTCAGGGCGGAAGCTGGCCTTCGTCGGCGACAGCAACAACGTGGCGCGGAGCCTGGCCGTGGCGTGCGGCAAGCTGGGGGTGCGGTTTGCCATCGCGTCGCCACCGCAATACACCTTTGACGCCGAGTTCGTCGAGCGACTGCGGCGCGACGTGCCCGGCGTCGATCTCTTGATGACCGACGATCCGCGGGAAGCGGTCGAGGGAGCCGACGGCGTTTATACCGACGTGTGGGCCAGCATGGGCCAGGAAAACGAGCAAGCCAAGCGACGACGCGCGCTGGCTCGCTACCGCGTCGATGCACAACTCCTGTCGCACGCCCCCAAGTCGTCGTGTTTTCTGCATTGTCTGCCAGCCCGTCGGGGGGAAGAGGTGACCGACGAGGTAATCGACGGGCCGCAGAGCGCGGTGTTGCGTCAGGCGGCCAACCGCATGCACGTGCAAAAGGGGCTGTTGGCGCTCTTGCTTGGCGCCGCCGACGTTTAGAGCCTATCCAAAAACCGTCCCGGACAAGGGGACAGTCCCCGACGGTTTTTGGATAGGCTCTTAGCCGCGTGGCGTACCAGTCCGTTGCGATTCTCCTCCGGCTAGCTATGATACGGTGACGGCGTATTTCGTGGCAATGTGGAAGCCGCGGCGATCGCCGAGGGAAAGGACGTGACCTACGACCTGAAACCCAACCGCGACGACCCCACGGCGGCCGGGACGCGCGAAATGGCGGAGGCGATTTGCAGGAAACTGCGGGCGTGAATGTCCGTGGTCAGTTGTCCGTGGTCAGTTGTTGCGTATTGCCGTCCATATCGTCCATCAACGTCCATGTTCCGCCTTCCGTTACTGAAAACTGAACACCGCCCTCCTTCCGGCTCTCGACTCTTGACTCTCGACTCTTTTCTCTGACGGCTGAGCTGACAGCTCCCCCACCTATGTAGCTTCCAGCTCGCTCGACGCGCTCTTGCCGCGGGTGTCCGGGTCGTAGTATTCGTAGGCTTCGACCGGCGGCACGGCGACTTTCACCGGCATCGTCGCTTTGAGCCGATAGCGCAGCTCCAGCTTTTCGCCTGGTTGCAAACCCAGCAAGTACACGATCGCCTTGCGGGGCGTGATCTGGTACTTGGCGATCTTGCGCGAGCCGACCAGCTCGTCGAGCTCGCC
>CAYQAJ010000127.1:12786-14131 GCA_964415245.1 uncultured Pirellulaceae bacterium
GGCGACGTGACCATGCTCGACAGGTCGAACTGCACCATCACGTCGACCTGGTCGGGCGGAATGACAAACTCGTGCACCGTTTCGCCGCCGAGCGCCAGCGTGATACGGCGTTCGACTTCGCCGCCCAGCGGTTTGCCGGTTCCGGCCAAGAGCGCTTTAAGCGCCAATACCGTGGCCTGCGTCGAGTGCCAGGTGCCGCGGGAATCCTTTTGCTGGATGAGCCACGACAGCGCGGAGCGCGTGGTGCCGGGATACGCGCTCGCTTCGAGCATGACCAGCGCGACCATGGCCGTGGTTTCGATGTTGCCGCTCTGGCCGCCGCCGTGAAACATGGTGCGGCCCCCCTCGGGCTGGCTCCACCACACGAGCTTGCCCTCGGCGTCGGTCTGCTTGAGCGATTCGAGCCGCGCCAGCCATGCACTAAGCTGCGGCTGGTTCTTGTCGATCGACGCGATCGCCATGGTCACAACCGCCAACAGGTACGGATCGTCGATTGTCTCGGGCCGATGGGCCAGCAGATAATCGAGCGTGGGGCCGGCCTGCCCGCTCGCGCCGCCGCCCTCGAACACCGCCCAGGCGATGTAGGCCGTGGCGGCCAGGTTCAGGTTCCCGCTGCGGTTCACGCTGCCGGCCAATCCGTCGTTGAGCATTTCCGGTTCGGCCGGCCACGATCCGTCGCGGGCCCGCTGCTTGAGGAGCCAGTTGCGCGTGCGCTCGATCAGCGCCGGGTCGACGTCGTGCACGCGGGCCATGTCGCGGAACTCCAGCAGCCCGTACGCGGTGAGCGTGCGATTGGCGGGAGCCCGGCCGAACCAATCGAATCCGCCGCCGCCGACTTCGAACGAGAGCAGCTTCTGGTAGCCGACGTGAATGTACTGCCGCGACTTGGCCTCGATGCCGGGGTTGGCCGTGCCGGTGCGGCGGAGGTAGTCGAGAGCCAGCACATTGGGATACGTGGTCGACGAAGTCTGCTCGAAGCAGCCGCTGGGCATGCGAAAAATCGCGTCGAGCCCTTCGACAAGCTGGCTGAACGCAGAGGGGTGCAGCTTGACGGTGGCCCGCACGCTTCCTTCGATGGCGCCCTCGGGCACTTCGAGCGCCACGTCGAGCGGCGAATCGAGCGCGGCCGAGGCCAGGTGCTCGACGCGGCGACCGTCGGGCACCACTTCGATCGTGCGCTGGACGGCGTCGGCCACGCCGCTCGCTTTGGCGGTAACGGTGAGATCGTGATGGCCGACTTTGAGCACGCGAATTGGGTAGTGCAGCGAACGCACTTCGCCGGGAGCGAGTTCGAGTGTCAAGCGATTCGAGTTCGCTGCGTCCTGCTCGGCGCCGTCGCCCGGTT
>CAYQAJ010000128.1:0-14054 GCA_964415245.1 uncultured Pirellulaceae bacterium
GGAAGAGCGGATCGCGCCTAGGGGGGCAAGTTGCCGCGTGAACCCGCACGGAAAGATAGTGGGCCCAAAATGCGACCTAATAATCTGAATGTCGAACACTCCGCGACCAGGTTCGCGGCCGCAGCAGTTGTTTGAACCTGCCATCCAGCCGTCCGCACACCGGAGAAGACTCGTCCGCCGGCGCGACGGCGAGGATGGATGAACTCTGCTCCAGAACGTTCGACCACAAATCGTCGCGATTCGCACAAGCGCTTGCTGACCGCAGGGGCGCCCTTCGAGGTTCGCTGTCATGAAGACCCTCGCCAGCCGACTCCCGATTCGCCGGTCTGACCTGGTCATCCGACCGATCGGCGACGGAGGACGGTACGTAGTGAAAGATCCGGACGGGCGCGATTACTTCGAGCTGGGCGAGGAGGAGCACTTCCTGCTCGCTCAGCTCGACGGCAGCCGGACCCTAGAAGAGATTTGCACAGTGTTCGAAGAGCGATTCGGCGAGCCACTTTTGGAAGAGGACCTCGACGGGTTTCTCGACATGGCCCGCCAGCAGGGACTGCTGGAGGAACGACGCGCCGGCGCGGAGATACGGCGACGCGGCGAGAGGGCGGCTGGGGACATCTCGACGACCTCTCGCGCGATCCCTGCACCACCCCGTGAGCGGCAGAGCATTCTGTACTGGCGCAAGAACATCTTTGACCCCGATCGGTTCTTCACCTGGCTGGAGCCCAAGATCCGCTTCTTCTGGACGCGCGGGTTTTTGCTGGTTTCTGTCAGCTCGATCATCGCCGCGACGGTCATCCTGTGGACGGGCCACGAGGCGATGGCCAGCTCGTTCGCGCAAGCGCTGCGCTGGGAGACGTTGTTCCTCGCCGCGCTGGTGATGCTGCTGGTGGGCATGCTGCACGAATCGGCTCACGGGCTGACCTGCAAACACTACGGCGGCGAGGTGCGCGAGATCGGGTTTTTGCTGATGTACTTCATGCCCTGCTTCTACTGCAACGTCTCCGACGCCTGGCTGTTCCGCGAGAAGAGCAAGCGGCTGTGGGTCACGTTGGCCGGTGGATACTTTGAGCTGTTCTTGTGGGCGCTGGCCGTGTTCGTGTGGCGGCTGACAATGCCCGACACGCTGATCAATTACCTGGCGTTCATCGTGCTGACCATCAGCGGCATCGAATCGTTCTTCAACTTCAACCCGCTGATCAAGCTGGACGGCTATTACCTGCTCAGTGACTGGGTGGAAATCCCGAATCTGCGGCAGCGCTCGTTCGGCTATGCCATGGCTCGACTGCGCCGACTGCTGTGGGGCGGGCCACGGCTCGAAACGCAAAACAAGGGCTGGTTCCTGCTTGGGTTCGGGCTGGTGAGCTGGGTGTATTCGTTGACGTTCCTCACACTGATGCTGGTCGCACTGCGCCATTGGCTGAGCGGCTGGTTGGGCGTGCTGGCGCTCCCGGCCGTGTTGGCACTGGCTCTGGTCTCGGCCGGCCCGCTGGTGGGCGACCTGTTTCGCAGGGAGTTTGTGACCATGATCTGGCAACGACATCGACGAACCTTTTTGTGGGGAACTGCGCTGTGTGGGCTCGCCGCGACCTCGCTGATCGTGCCCTGGAATAAAAACGCAGGGGGCGACTTCGAAGTGCGGGCCAAAACGCACGCCGAGATTCGGGCCCCTGTGGCCGGCTTCTTGCGGCATGTCTACTACGATGAAGGACAAAGTGTATCGGCCGGGCGGGAGATGGCCCGTTTGGGAATCCCCGATCTGGAGAGCCGCATTGCCCAAAAACGAGCGGAGCTGGGCGAGGCCGAGGCCAAGCTCCGACTGCTCGAGGCCGGACCCCGAGCCGAAGAAATTGCCCAGCAAGATCGGCGCGTCGCCGCCGCCCAGGCTTGGCGGGATGTTGCCGCGCAGAATCTCGAACGCCAGCAACAGGCTTTGGAGCAGGAGTTGACTCGGTTCGACAAGTTGCTCGATCAGTACCGAGCTGAATGCGAATATGCTCGACAAGTGCTGGCCACGCACGAGAAGCTGCGGGGGTCGGATTCCGTCAGCGAGGAACAGCTTCTGGCCGCACGCAAGGCCAGCCTCGTTGCCTGCGCCCGGTACGGGCAGACCGAGGCCGAGAAACGATCCCGGGCCGCCCTGGGCACTTCGCTGGCAGAAAGCGAGCTGGCCGAGCGGAAAGCGGATCTGGTTCAGGCACAGGCGGTGCTGGCGCTACTGCGAGCGGGCACCCGGCCCGAGGAGATCGAAGCCGCACGGGCCACCGTGGACCGCGTGCAGGAAGAGCTAGCCTATTTGAACGGAATTCGTGGACGCACGATCGTCCCCTGCCCCGTCGCGGGCGTCGTCACTACCGAGCGCCTCCCCGAAAAAGTGGGCGACTATTTCGAGGAAGGTGAGCTGATTTGCGAAGTCGAAGATGCCGACGAGCTCGAAATCGTTATTGCGATGGATGAAGACCAGGCGGCAAGAGTCGCTCCGGGACAAAGAGTCCGGCTGAAGGCTCGCTCGTTACCGTTTGAAGTCTTCGAGGTGCAGGTGGAGCGAATCGCTCCCCGCGCAGCCAAGGGGGACGTCCAAAGCAAGGTGAACGTCTACTGCCGACTTCAGGAACCCGACGGCCAGCTCCGCTCCGGCATGACGGGCTACGCCCGCATTCGCTGCGGCCGCGCGTCGGTCGCATCGGTCGTCGCCGCCAAGTGCCTCCGTTTTCTCCGCACTGAGTTCTGGTGGTAAATGCGAACACGCACGTGCGATCAGCGAATCGCGCGAAACTTCGCCATTCTGGGCACGATACGAATCCACGGACCTCCCGGCCCCCGGTCCACTTCACAACAATGTGCCCGCAAGCGCCCTTCGCTACCACCGCTACCGTGAATTCAAGGAAACGATAACAAGCTGCTTCCGTTGGCGCGACCGCTGGATTTTGGGCGCCGACCTCCGTCCCCCTCCCAAACCCTGTTGCGAACCATTCGGGCGCGAGCGCATATCACTAGTGCCACGAGTTCAAGGACTTACAAGACGGGTGCCCTGCCGTTTCGATCAGCGGAGCAGGTAGTTATCGAGTTGGATCCGCGAGAGCCAATTCCAACGCGATCGACGGCAGGCGGCGAGTGCGGCGGTCCGATCCACCGACGGCAGTTTCGCTCGGTTCAAACTGCGAGCGGTTGCATCGTCTCCGCGAGTTTAGCCGGTCGCCCAAGCCTAGCCAACTTGGCTTTCGGGGGCCGGCATCTTTGCGGACGATCTGCAGAGGTGTCGGCCCCGCCAGCAGGAAGGCCATGCCCTTACCTGCAGGTCACTTGTCCAGCCTCCCGCACGAAGTCAAATCGCGAACTGTAAGAGATGGACTTCAGCGACCGCAATTACGGTCGTTAACAGACACACGCCAGCTGCATCGGGTCATGGCAGTGGGAAGTGATCGAAAACATCCTGCGGCATGGCGGTCTGTGGGAGGCGCCGCTGCGACTGCCCATCGCCCGCGGGCCGTCAGCCAGGCAGGTCAAGGAACAAACGGCCGCGCCGTGCGAAACGGCAGTTGATTGTCGATCCCGAAATGCGGCTAAACCTCGCTCCGATCCGGAGGATTCAGGCGTCGTCGTCGCGGAAATTGGCAGGGGCGCCGCGTCGGGCGGGGCCGCCTCAACAGCGGCGGCGCATGGACTTCATCGATCGCTCGTGTGCAGCGGGCGATCCGAACTTCGACCCGGAGCGCGCCCACATCTTCTCGACGGCTTCGGCGACGTCCGGCGTCTTGCAGGCGGTGTCGCCGTGGTCGACGGTCACTTCGCCGATGCGCTTCGCTGCCGCAAGCACGACCTTCCGCATCGCGGAACTCCGGCCCCCGATCGTGATCAGCGCCCGGTTCATGTCGTTCTTCACTTCGTTCGGCGCGGAGTGGATCGACTTCTCGATCACTTCGACGCCGCGGAGTAGTTGGTCCTCCGGGAAAGACTCGTCGAGGTCGGAGAGGCGACCAAGAAGCGTCCACCCCGACGCGCGCAGTCGCTCGTTCGACGAGCTCAGCCACTCGCGCACCTTGTTGCGCGCGTGCGGGCCTTCGGCGGCGAGCGTCGCGACGTAGAGGCTGCACATGCGCATCGGATTCTCGATCGCCCAACGGTCGAGTTCGTCGGGCGTCATCGCCAGCGGATCGGCAATCTTCATCGCAAGGTTCCGCGCGTCGACGTTGCCGGTCGCCCACAACTCTCGCGCGAGTTCGTGATCGACGTCGATCCGCTTCATCAACTTGAAGAGTTCGCCGAAGAGGACGCCGAACATCGGCCCCTTCGCGCCGTGCCGCGCCCACGTCTTGCGGGTCTGCTCCGTGCCAAGCTTCTCGAGGATGGCCATGACTTCCGAGAGTGACATGCGCGCTGCCGAGGACTTCGCGGCCAAAGTCTTCGCGGCGGGCGCGGGCTTCGGCGCTGCGGCATTCGACACGGACGTCTTCGCAGCCGCCGTCTTCGCAGCCTTGGCGGACTTCGCAGCGGGCCGCGCGGCCGCCTTCTTCACGAGCTTCTTCATGGTCTTTTTCGTGGGCATGTGGTTGTCCCTCATCCGGCCCAGCCTCTGGACTCTCGCGGCACCTTCGACTTTGGCTAGGATACACGTGGTCCGCCTCGAAGGGAACGGAGGTGTAAGTCGGGGGTCAAATTTGGTTTTTTGTTTTTTTTCGACAAGCCACCACGTTTCCAGGGTCACGAACCTGCGGAGGTGGGCGCGACCGATGCGCGTTTCGCAAGCTGTTTCGCTGCATCGGTTGCATCGGCCAGAGCGCCAAACGATTTCGCCGAACTGCGGTCGGTGTCAAGTCCATCGGGATACCTCTGCGGCTTGGCGTCGACCGCAACTCGCGCCGACTTGTCTAACCGGCTGCAGGAAGACAAGCCGCGAATTGCGGGAGGTCGATATTACGTCCGTGTGCCATTGCGCCCAACCGACGTCCGCAAGGTCTGCCGAAAACGACCCGTTCACAGTGGTCTGACGGATTGACGAAGGCAGTTTACGCCACAACCGTCGACCAGGGTTGGAGCATGGAATCACCCATCATTTGTCGGTATTCTGGTCTACATGTCCGACGTCACGCAGATTCTGCAACAAATCGAATCGGGTGACCCGTCAGCCGCCGAGCAGCTCTTGCCTCTGGTGTACGACGAGCTGCGCAAGCTGGCCGCGGCCCGAATGGCGCAGGAGCAGCCGGGCCAAACGCTTCAGCCGACCGCCCTGGTCCACGAGGCATACGTGCGGCTAGTCGGTTCCGATCAGGGAAAGCAGTGGGACTCCCGCGGACACTTCTTTGCGGCGGCGGCCGAGGCGATGCGGCGGATATTGGTTGAGAACGCCCGCCGCAAACGTCGCACCAAACACGGCGGCGACCGGGTGCGCGTGGCACTCGACCGCGAACCCGCCGACGGGTTCGGATCGGACGACCTGGTGATGGCGGTGCACGAATCGCTCGATGATTTGGCGCAGCAAAATGCGGACGCCGCCGGGCTCGTCAAATTGCGCTACTTCGCGGGCCTCACTCTCCCCGAGGCCGCGGCGGCAATGGGCATTTCTCCCCGAACGGCCGACAGACTTTGGGCTTACGCCAAGGCGTGGCTACACGCCCAGTGGAATTCCTGATCGCGTGGCGCTTGGCGGCCCCGATTCGGCTATTCTGCACATTCCGGGAAATGCCGTGGCGAGATTTTCTCGCCCACGTCGCATTGAACTGTATAAGCCTCCATTTCCGCCGGTCCCGACGAGGAGGATGCAGTGAACGAGTGCGATATCTTCACGGCCGCCCTCGAGCTCGAATCGCCCCACGAGCGCCGGGCGTTTCTCGATGAAGCGTGCGGTGGCGACGCGGAACTTCGCGCTCGCATCGAGTTGCTTCTTTGTTCCCACGCCGAGTCGGGTGATCTGCTCGAAAACCCCCCAACCGCCGTGGCGGCCATCAAGGCGAGTACCGACTGCCAGGGAATTACCGAGACGGCCGGCAGTCGCACCATTCCCGAAGTTCAGGACTTCTTGCTCGGCTACCTCGACCCGACCGAGCTGCCCGGCTCCTTGGGGCGCATCGGGCAGTACGAAGTGCTCGAATTGGTCGGCCGCGGCGGCATGGGAATCGTGCTCAAGGCGCAAGATGCGCGGCTCAACCGAATTGTCGCTCTCAAGGTGCTGGCCCCCGTGCTGGCCGCCAACGCCACGGCTCGCAAACGGTTTTTGCGGGAGGCACGAGCGGCGGCGGCGATCAGTCACGATCACGTCGTGACCATTTATGCAGTCGAAGAAGGAAACCACACCGGGCCGGACGGCGACCCAAAGGCCGTCAGTCTGCCCTACCTGGTCATGGAGTTCATCGACGGACAATCGCTGCAGCAGAAGATCGACCGCGAAGGAGCGTTGGAACTGAAAGAAATCCTCCGCATTGGCCGACAAACGGCGGACGGGCTCGCTGCCGCTCATGCGCAGGGACTGATTCACCGTGACGTAAAGCCAGCCAATATCCTGCTGCGCAATGGCATCGAGCGCGTGCAGATCACCGACTTCGGACTGGCTCGCGCCGTCGACGACGTGGGCACCACCAAGACCGGCGAGGTGACCGGCACGCCCGAATACATGTCTCCCGAGCAGGCGCAAGCACATCCGGTCGATGCGCGGTCCGACTTGTTCAGTCTGGGGTGCGTGCTGTACGCGATGTGCACGGGCCGCTCGCCTTTTCGGGCCGACACCATGATGGGTTCCCTGCGGCGGGTGTGCGACGAAAAACCAAGGCCGATTCGCGAGGTCCATCCCGATGCGCCCAACTGGCTGGTGGCCATTGTCGACCGGCTGCTGGAGAAGACGCCCGACGATCGCTACCAAACGGCTGCCGAGGTTTCGGAACTGTTGGGAAATCATTTGGCCCATTTGCAAGACCCGCGCTCAAAGCCGTTCCCCGGCGTGGTTAGTCGGGAGACGCGCCGCATGCCGCGCGCTTGGAGCCGGCACCCGTGGTGGGTTGCGGCGGGAGTGTCGCTGGTGGTCATTGCCGCCACGCTGGGCATGACCGAGGCTACCGGCGTAACGCAGTTTTCGTCGACGGTGGTGCGAGTTGTCACGGGCGAAGGCACGCTGATCATCGAAATCGACGACCCCGACGTGCAAGTGTCGCTCGACGGCGAGGAGCTGAGCATCTCGGGCGCTGGGTTGAAGGAGATCAAACTCCGCCCCGGGCAGTATCAGTTCCGCGCCACCAAAGACGGCGAACCGCTGAAGACCGAGCTGGTATCGATCACCCGCGGCGATCGGCGGATTGTCCGTGTCACACATGAGCAGACCGATGCGACGTCACCCCTCGCAGCCGATTACGATACAACGGCCGCAACCGACAATCCATCGGTACCGACATTACCGCAGCCTGGCGATTACGAAGTGCGCCGCTTTGCCGGCCACACGGCGGGCGTGGATGGCGTGTGTGTCTCGGCCGACGGAAAGCGAATTCTCTCGGCGAGCGACGACGGCACACTGCGGCTTTGGGATTTGGCCACCGGCGCCGAGCTCGAGCAATTTGTCGGGCACTCCGACAGAGTCCACGCGGCCGCGTTTCTGCCCGACGGTCAGCATGTGGTTTCCGGCTCTTGGGACCGCACGGTTCGCATCTGGGACATCAACTCAGGAAAGGAGATCAAGCGACTTCATGGTCACCACGGCCCCGTGGAGCGTTTGGCCGTTCTGCCTGACGGCAACCGGGTAGCTTCGGCAAGCTGGGACAAGACGGTCATCATTTGGAACGTTGAGCGCGGCGAGAAGCTCTCAACGTTGAATCTCGATCAGCCGGTCTACAGCGTTGCGGCGCTTCCCGACGGACAGCACTTGCTATGCGGCTGCCGGGATGGAAGCCTGCAGCTCTGGAACGTCGACGATGCATCGCGGGTGCGAGATTTTGAGGGGCATATCGATCAGGTGAAAGCACTGGCGGTGTCGCCCGACGGCCGACGCGCACTTTCGGCCGGTGGCCCCGACGGCTCATTCCGGCTCTGGGATCTCGAAAAGGCTGAAGAGATTCGCAAATACAGTTGTATCGGCGGTTGGGCCAATTCCGTGGCGTTCAGTCCCGACGGTCATCTCGCGGCCCTCGGCTCTGGCGTCATGGAGGTTTGGGACTTGGACGCCGATCGACTGCTGCGGACCTGCCGTGGCGATTTCGCGTTTGCGGGCGCCGCGTTCGTGCCCGATGGCCAACAAATCGTATCTGCGTGCTGGGGCGACCCGCAACACAGCAGCGTCCGCTTGTGGGAGCTGCCCGAAGGCGTTTGGCCCGAGGATGCACTCCAGAAGCGTCTCGCAGATTTGTCGAAGGCGATCGAGACTGGCAAAAACGATCCGCAACTCTCGATTCGGCGAGCGCGGATTTACGGCTGCCTTCGGGAGTATGACAAAGCGCTCCAGGATTTTCACACGGCGCTCGACCTGATACCGGAAGCCGAAGCAACTCCGCAGCGGATGGCGATCTGCGCCGAATTATCGCAGTGGGATCAACCTTGCTTCGAACGGCTCGTCGAGATGCGTCCCGGCGATATCAACCTGTGGCGTGAGAATGGCATCACGATGGCAGATCTCGGCAATTGGGACGAAGCGGCACGTTGTTTCAAGACGCGACTCGAATTGGGACCGGACGGCGCCGGCGCGTGGGCGACCTACGCCATGGTGTTGCTGGCGCAAGGCGACGACGGCGGATATCGTCGCCTGTGCCAAACCATGATCGAGCAATTCCCGCTCGATGCACCGCCCTCCGAGCTTCGATTCGTGACGAATTCCTGTCTGATCCTCCCCGACGCCGTCAAAAACGAGGAACAGATTCTGCAAATGTGCCGGATGGTCTGGGCGGAGCCGCGGGTGCAGCCGGTAGCGAATCGCTACTTAGCCGCTTGCATGTATCGTTGTGGACGACTGCAAGAGGCCGTGGACCTGTTTCATCAGGATCTCTGGGAAAGCGACTTCGATTCCAACGGGCGATATCTGACATGTCCGTATGCGATGGCCTTGCATCGACTGGGGCGTGTCGAGGAAGCCCGCCAGATTCGCCAGCGCGTAGTCGACTGGCGTGAAGCGCAGGGCGATGGATTCAGTTGGCACTGGCGCATCCCGGCCGACCGCATGATCGAGGAAATGAATTTCGTACTGCAAAGTCCGCCGGACATGACGGACACGATCGATCCGGACGACAAAGCGCCTGTAGCCCTGCCCGAATCGAAAGCGGGCGATTGATCGCCAGCCCCAGCACGTCGCACTGACGGCGACGCGCACAAGCAACGACAGACGAGACAAAAACGGCCGGTGAGCCTGTAGCGCCAACCACGTCTCACCGGCCGCGAGTGCCACTTAGCGCGCCTCACGGTCCGCGCGGCGCGAGCGAGCGGCGTCTTTATGATACCGCGCGGACCCGATTCACGGGAGACTCCGCCATGACCATGTTTCGTTCCCGCACGTTGTATGCGGCTTTTGCCGTCGGTGCAATTGTCGGCTGCCTGGCCGCCAGTGTACTTGGACCACGACCCGCGACCGCCGATCCGCAGTCCATTGGCGGGTGGGGCGATGAGCCGCCGCCGGGCTGGTCGGTTAGCGCGGCCGGCTTGCCCATTCAGAATCGGAAGGACATCGCAAGCATCAAGGCCATGCTGGAGGGACTTTCGACATCGCAAGAAGGCGACATCGTGTTCGACAAGCCGGTGAGATTCAATAAGCCGACCGACTTCCGAGATCCCACCAAAATGGTCGAACTGTTCGTCGACTGTGCCGCCGACGCAGATACCGCGCACCCCGCCATGAAGGTATGCGGACCGGTTGTATTCGAAAGCCACGAAGGCGCGGTCGCACCGTCGCGCGTGATTCTTAACGACCGCGGCCCCCAGTATCCCGAGCCCGACTTCCTGGGCCCTGCGTTGCAGGTTGACGGCCGCAGCAAGTTCACGGGCGATCCGGGGACGGACCCGCTGCTAGTCATCGACCCGGATATGCACATGGGCCCGGCGCTCGCGATCAAGGGAAATGCGGTGTTGTCGCCGGCGGCCGACCTGCCCGACACGACGGGGCAGTTGCTTGTGAAAGACTCATTTCGCGCGACGAAAATCAGGCCCGATACCATTGAACTGTTGGTGTTTCCCGATCCGGACGACCCCGAAGTCGTTCTGAAGGCAGGCTCTTTCGTTACCAACCCCGACGACACGAGCTCACTAAGTGCCAATTACGTCGACACCGACGAACTGTCGGCCTTCAAGGCCACCATCTTGGATCTGATTACGCCGACCGGCGGGGAGGTCATCCTTCCGTAATCCGCGATCATCCACGCGCCTCGCCCGTACGGGAACCCCGCCAGGAATTCCCTGCGGGCGAGGTCGCAAAATCGACCAAATGATGAGCGGGGAGTGAGCCGCCGGAACCAAGGGAACTTCCCTAGGGAGCGAGTGTCAGGTTCCGCGCCGCATCGTCCGCGCGGCGCGAACGAGCGGCATCTTCGATGGTATGCGGCGGACGGCCACCTTGCCCAGGAGCAACTCGCATGATTTGCGCATCCGATTCTGCCGTGGCGCCGCGTGCGCTCAGGTATCGCCCTCAATCGCGACGGGGTGGCTTCACGCTGATTGAGCTATCGGTCGCCGTCGCCGTCACGTCGATCCTGTTTGCCATGGTTCTGCCCGGTCTGCAGGAGTCGAGGCACCGCGAAAGCCTTCGTCAGGCCGAGTCGCGGATCAAGGACATTGCCACAGCGGCGCTTCGATTCCATGCTGCCACCGGCTCCTTTCCCGATGGCTTTCAGCCCTTGAAACCGCACCTCGACTTGGCCCTGTGGTCGGCCCTGGTGAACGACCAGCCGTTGGATGGCTCCCAATTCCGGCTGAAGGTCGTCGGCAACGATGCGATCGAACTGTTCACCGAGATCGACAATCCGTTGCGGGTCACGCAGACGCTTTCGATGCGGCTCGATAGCAAGGCCGCCGCCGCGTTCCAGCAAAGCGGCGAGCTTCCCGCGATTCTCGCCGCCGCAGACCCGGCGGCAGTTGCCTTAAATGCAAGAGCGCTACAAGGGATCATGGATTCCGGCGTGGCGGCCGTGATGTGCGAAGGGGATTTCAGCGAATCCGAAGCGCGGCAGCAGATCGACCTGGCTTGGAGCGACTCGCGGAATCGCCAGGTCGCTTGGGGCCTGCTCGATGCGAACGATGATGGGTTCGTATCGAAAAGCGAGGTCTACGACATTGCGTGGGAGGATGGGTTCTCCGAGTCCCGGGAGTGCATTGCGGCATTCAAGGATTTCACGAGTTTAGCGCTTGCCTTTGATGCGGACGAGCCCGACTATACCGCGCCGGTCGAGCTACAAGCAGCCTGGCACCATGCGCTGTTGGCAAGGATGTACAGGCAGGTCGACGACATTCGCCAGGCCGACGGAGCGCATCGCGAATTCCGCCAGCTTGTCGATCCGCTCGACAAGATCGGCGTGAGCTTGCGGACGGCGCAGCCCACGGCGGCAGTCGACATCGCTGACGTGTTCCGGCAAAAGCTGGAAGCACTGGTGCGCGGCAAAGTGGTCTCCGCGGACCTTGCCGACCCTGCCATCGGCACGGCGTCGTTCTTCCAAACTTCGTTGATCTTTCAGCTCTTTACCGATCCCCAGCGGAGTTTTCCCGACGAATTCGCCGTGCGGCTCCACGTTGACTGGAGGGCAAATTCGGATGACGTGGCCACGGGTAGCCAAGACGATCCGTTCCCCGACCTGGTAAGCGCTCTAGCCTATGCGGAAGACCAGAACTTTCCGGCGGTCGAGATGATCGTCCACCCGGGCGTCTATCACGGGGCACTCGAGATCACTCGCGACACGCGAATCATCGGCGAGGAAGACGTTCATTTCGTGCCGTTGAGCAAAGGCCACGTGGTCAATCACGGACCATTTGTCCTCGAAATCGACAACATGGGGCTCACCAGCACGGACGATGTCCCGGGCGTAATCCGGGTCAGCCATCCGTTCGCCGCAACCTACCTGGAAAACGTGACGATCAACGGCGCCCTGGGGTTCGCCGTACACCAAACGGGCGGCGAGTTTCAGTGCACCGGACTTTCAGTGAATCGCACCGTACCCTTTTCTGCCGATATGGGCATCGCCGTGCAATTCGACGGGGGAGCCTTCGTCGAGCTCAAGGATGTCGAAATGGTGGGCAACGACGGCGGAGCGCTACTGTTGTCGGACACCGGTACGGAAGTCCACGTGACGCGACTCGCCATCTCGCGGACCCGCGCCAACCCATTTGCGCTGGACCAAATCAAGGAGGAAATCCGCGGGCACCCCGATTACGATCCGGCCGTCATTCAGCCCGGAACCTGCGCCGTGGACGTCCGAAGCGGTGCATTTCTCGAGGGCCGTTATTTGAGAATCACGGAAAACGAATATGTCGGACTGATCGTGCACGACCTGGGACGCGCGGTCTTCAGCGATTCCGACATATCGTATACGTTGCATACTCGTCAGTTGCCGGACACGTACGATTTCGCCCACGCCGTTGCTGTACTGGATCGCGGCAGTCTGGATATGTCGACGTTTACCGTGTCCCATGCAACTGTGGGAATCTATATCGATGGTGAAATCGAAGTCGACCTGCGCAGCCCCGAGGGGATGTTTGGCTTTGTTTCGAACTGTTATCTCGGGATCAGTTTAGGCGATGGGCTTCCTCCGGATTTCGATCTGGACCTGTTGGAGCAATCTGTTTTGTTTCAGGACAACACGGTCAAAGTGCGAGGAGCCGCCCTACCCCTACCGCCCCCAACGGCACCAATCGAATTGCACGAATGAAGCTTCGACGGTCGCGCGACGCCGTCCGTTGCACGATCGAAGAGATTCGACCTGTGAGCCTGTAGCGCCAACCACATGTCATCGGCCGCGAGTGCCACGCCTTCGCGCCCGGCGGTCCGCGCGGCACGGGCAAGCGACGATGGGAGACTCTGGCGAAAAGGATTCCCTGGCCCGCGGCGTTCCACTCGGCAGAGCGGGTGGTTAGCGAAGGGGCACCGCGAGAGCCGATTCCAACACCATCGTTGGCAGACGGCGAGCGCGCAGTGGTCCAATGCGCCGAATGCAGTTCGCCCAGATCGAACTCACGGCGGTTGCATCGACCAGCGCGGCTGAAGATTGTGGCCAACTGCAGGCGGTGTGATCCCAGAGGTCAGACCGCGGAAATCTCGCGCAATCGCAAACTCGCTGAGATTTGTCCAATCGTCTGCACGAAGAACGTCCACGAATTGCGGCCGGTCGATGTGACCTCTTTCAGTTGGCTATCCGCCAAACGGCGGACGAGGAAGACGACCTCTGCGCTTAGGTCCTACACGAAATGCCCGTGCGTGTCGTTTGGGCTTTGTCTCCGCCGCTCATCGGGAGTTGGGAGGCGGCCATGCGATTGGCTGTTCGTTTGTTCGTCGCGTGTTACAATAGCCCTTTACCTTCCCTGGGGACGACGGTTTGCTTCCCATGCGCAACATCAGGTCACAGGACGTAGCGTTCATATTCCTGTGTGCTGGTGTATGTCTGGCGGTTGCCGGCGGCGCGACGGCAACGGGCGAGGATCACTCGACCGGTAAAACTGCCGGCCCATCGGGGGGAACGGTCGAGGGAGTCATCGTGTACCAAGCCGATCACAGTCGGCCCTGGCGTTATGAGCGCTACTACGTGAAGGACCGCAAGACGGGCGAATTGGCGGAAGCCGTGGTCAGCCTCACAGCCAGCGTGTCCGATCGTGGCGGCGAGCGGCGCGATCCGATTACAGCCGTCATCGACCAGAAAGACTTTCAATTCGCTCCCGAAACGGTCGCCATTCGCAGCGGGGATCGAGTCAAGTTTACCAACAGCGATGCGGTCGTTCACAACGTCTCTGTTTTTGATTCGGACAACGCCTTCAACGTAAACATGCCCTCCGGCGGCGAGCACACCCAGACGTTCAAAACACCCGGCGGCATCGGCCGGCCGATACAGGTTGGTTGCGTGTATCACAGCGCCATGCGGGCCTGGATCTATGTATTCGACCATCCGCACTTCCAAGTCACC
>CAYQAJ010000129.1:0-14008 GCA_964415245.1 uncultured Pirellulaceae bacterium
CAGCACGGCGCTCAACACGGGCCACGCCCACGGCCTAGCCCGCGAGACGATCATCCTGCCGGTGCTGGCCCGCGACGAAGAGCCGCAGGCCACCACGCAGGAGTCGATGTTCAACTACGTCCGGCTGAGCGACGGCGGGCCGCGTCGGCTGGCCGGACCGCGAAGCGAAGTGACGGTCGTGGCGGGTATCGCCCACGAGGTGCTGGGGTCCGACGGACCCTTGGATTGGCAGGCGATGCGAAGCACGGGGCGGATTCGCGAGGCGATTGCCCACGTGGTGCCCGGCTGGGAAAAGATCGGCGAGATCGACCGCACGAAGCGGGAGTTCCAGATTGGCGGCCGCACGTTTCACGAGCCGCGGTTTGCGACTCCGGGCGGCCGCGCCGTGCTGCACGTACACCACCTACCGAAGGACTTTCGTGAGGACAGGTCACTACGGCTGATGACGGTGCGGAGCGAGGGGCAGTTCAACACGGTGGTCTACGAGGAGGAAGACTTGTACCGTGGCCAGGAACGACGCGACTTGATACTGCTCCATCCCGTCGACGTTTCGCGGCTGCGGCTGACCGAAAACCGCCGCGTTACCGTGCGGAGCGAGGTCGGGGCGATGGCGGGTGTGCTGGTTCGCGCGTTCGACCGCATCAAACCGGGCAACGCGCTGATGTACTATCCCGAGGCGAACGTGCTGGTTCCGCGCCGCGTCGACCCGCGGTCGAAAACGCCGGCGTTCAAGTCGGTGTGGATTACGATCGAGAAAGGGGCGGCCCTTTCGCGGCGGGCGTAAGCATATCGCGCCTCGTAGCCGGAGCGACGGAGCAAAGAACGTAAGCATGACCGATCGACCGATTGCGTCCGACTCGTCGCCCCGCGGCGCCTTTGCCTGGTGGTCCGCCGCGACCATCCTCTTAAGCGCGTTCCTGCTGTTTCAGGTCCAGCCGCTCATCAGTAAGGTATTGCTCCCCTGGTTCGGCGGCAGTCCGGCCGTCTGGACCACGTGCATGCTCTTTTTTCAGGTGCTGCTGTTGGCCGGATACGCCTACGCACACCTGTTAACGCGGCTACCCAAAGCGGCGCAACAACTGGCCGTGCACGGCGTGCTATTGGCGTTGGCGGCTATCACGCTTCCCGTCACGCCCGATGCCGCCTGGAAGCCGGCCGACAGTTTGTACCCGACGGGACGCATTCTTCTCGTGCTGACGGCGAACGTGGGGCTCCCGTATTTTCTGCTCGCTTCGACCGGACCGCTGGTGCAGCACTGGTTCAGCGTGGCGTGCGTGGGGCGATCGCCCTATCGGCTGTACGCGCTTTCGAACGCCGGATCGCTGGCGGCGCTGGTGAGCTATCCCTTCGTGTTCGAGCCGCTGCTCTCGACCAACACCCAGGGCGGCATCTGGTCGGTGTGCTTTGGCGCGTTCGCGGTGATGTGCGGGCTACTGGCCGTGTACATGTGGCGGCTGGATGCCGGCGACCAGGCAGCCGCCCGTGCGAAGGTGGCACAGGCGCAGAATGTCCAGACCGCGCCGATCGTGCATCACACGTTGCCCAAGAAGCAGCTCGAAACGTCGCCGCAATGGTTCGACTACGCGGCGTGGCTGCTGTTGCCGGCGCTAGGGTCGACGGCGCTGTTGGCCGTGACCAACCACGTGTGCCAGGACGTGGCCGTGGTCCCGTTTTTGTGGATCGTTCCACTGAGCCTGTACCTGCTGTCGTTCATCATCTGCTTCGAGCGCGATCTGTGGTACGTGCGGTGGATTTTCGCGCCGGCGACGGCGCTGTCGGTGGTGGCTATCGGCATGGCATCGCTGGGCGACAAGGTGGACCGGCTGCGGCACGCCTCCAGCCGATTGGGCCACGTGGCCGATCGCCTGATGCAATTGTTCCAGGTTCCGTCGAATTGGACCGGCCGCCTGGAAAACGTTTACGTCGAGGCGGGGCTCTATCTCGCGTTCCTGTTCCTGTCGTGCATGCTCTTTCACGGCGAGCTCGTGCGCCGCAAGCCCGCGGCCCGACACTTGACGCTCTTCTACCTGTTCGTTTCCGCCGGCGGGGCGCTGGGCGGCATCTTCGTGGCGCTGATCTGCCCGCACGTCTTCTCCGCGTTCTACGAGATGAATGTGAGCGTCGCCGCGGCGTACCTGGTGGCGGCCGGCGTCATCGCTTCGCTCATGGTGCTGCTGTGGGAGCGAAAGGGATGGCCCGAAAGAGTGGCGGCCGCGCTGATCGGCATTGTCACCGCGGGCGGAATGTTCATCACGTCGTGGTCGCAGGTTCCCTCCACGGCCGCCTCGACGAAAGTCCGCGTCCGCAATTTTTACGGCGTGCTGACGGTCAAGGATTACGGCAGCTCCCGACAGCCGGAGACGTACACCCGCGAGCTGTTGAACGGCCGCATCAAGCACGGCGTCCAATACGTCGACAAGAGTCGAAGTGGATGGCCTACCACGTACTACAACGACGAAAGTGGTATCGGCGTGGCACTGCGGCACTTCCCGGCAGACGGCGAAATGCGGGTGGGCGTGGTCGGGCTGGGCGCCGGCACCATCGCCGCGTACGGTCGGCCGGGAGACACCTACCGCTTCTACGAAATCAACGAAGACGTGATCGACATCGCCCAAACGTGGTTCACCTTCCTGGGGGACAGTCGCGAAAGAGGAGTGGACGTGCAGCTCGTGTTGGGCGATGCCCGGCTTTCGATGGAGCGCGAAGAGCCGCAGAACTTCGACGTGCTGGCGCTCGACGCGTTCAGCGGCGACGCCATCCCCGCGCACCTGCTGACCGTCGAAGCGTTCGAGGTCTACCTCAAGCACATGCAGCCCGAGGGGATTATTGCCGTGCACATCAGCAACCGCTACCTCGACCTGGCCCCGATCGTGGCGGCGCTGGCCGAGCACTTCGACTTCGAGCAGGTGGCGATTCACAGCGTCGACGGCCGGGAAGCAGGCGACGCCTCTTCGGATTGGATTCTGCTCACCCGCAATGAGGCGTTTCTGGCAAACAAAGATGTGAAGAAGGCGGCTGGCGACGACGACAGCGAGGTACAACCCTTCCTGTGGACGGATCAGTACAGCAATTTGTTTCGGATCCTGAAGTAGGTCCTGCTTGCCGAGCAGGACCTTGCCCGCAGATCGGCGCGGGCCTGTTGTTCGGCGCGGGTCTCCCGCCGCAGTTCGGCGCGGGCCTCCCGACCCCGCCGATGCCCCGACCACAGGTCTCCTGCATCCATGTCCGCAATCACCGATGTGGCCCGGTCGGGAGACCGGCCACAACGTGAGCCGCGCGGCTGAATGCTTACGAATTCAGCTACCGGGCAAGGTCCCGCCCGGCAGGCGGGACCTGCTGGTACGCCGTGCGAAACGTACTCAGCCGCCGTCGGTGAAGTACCGGCTCGTGCCGTGCGCCGCGATCGCCACGCCGATTCGCTGCAGCGCGTGCGCGTAGGCGGCGGTTCGCATGTCGGTCTCGAATCGCTGCATCAGCTCGTACACGGTGTTGAACTCACGCGACATCATCGTGTGCAGCCGCGTCTGCACCTCTTCGAGCGTCCAGTAAAAGCCCGCCCGGTTCTGCACCCACTCGAAGTAGCTCACCGTCACGCCGCCCGCATTGGCCAGGATGTCGGGCACAATCAGGGTTTTGCGCTGGTTCAGGATCTCGTCGGCCTGCGAGGTCGTGGGTCCGTTGGCGACTTCGACGATCACGGGCGCCTTGATGCGGCCGGCATTGGCGGCGGTGATCTGGTTTTCGAGGGCCGCGGGGATGAGCACGTCGACGTCCAGCTCCAGCAGCTCTTCGTTCGTTACTTGCGTCGCCTCGACGGCTTCGCACACCGAGCCGTCGCAATAGACGGCCTCTAGCCGCCGCGCCTCGTTTTTCATGTACACGAGGCTGGGCACGTCGAAGCCCTCGGGCTTATAAATGCCTCCGCGCGAATCGCTCACGGCTACAACACGATAACCGTCGGCGTGCAGAAGCTGGGCAACGTGCTGACCGGCGTTTCCGAAACCCTGCACGGCCACGGAAATGCTATGGGGCTTCCAATCCCGCTTGGCCTCGAGTTCCTTGATGCAGTAGTAGGCGCCGCGGCCGGTGGCGTCGTCGCGGCCCAGGCTTCCCCCCAGCGGGATCGGCTTGCCGGTGATGACGGCCGGCGTGCGCTGGCGGTGCATCTTCGAGTATTCGTCCATCATCCAACCCATGATCATGGCGTTGGTGTAGACATCGGGTGCCGGCACGTCGGTCTCCGGTCCGATGAAATCGCCGATTTGCTGAATGAAGCCCCGGCTGAGCCGCTCGAGCTCCAACCGCGACAACTCCTTCGGGTTGACGATGATGCCGCCTTTGGCTCCGCCAAACGGCAGCCCCAACACGGCGCACTTGCACGTCATCCAGAACGCGAGCGCCTTGACCTCGCCCAGGTTCACGTCGGGATGGTAGCGAATCCCACCCTTGCCGGGCCCGCGGGTGTCGTCGTGCCGCACGCGGTAGCCGTCGAACACGCGCAAGCTGCCGTCGTCCATCCGCACGGGGACCGCGACTTGCAGCATGCTCTTCGGGTGCTTCAGCTTCTCGACCGCTTCTTCGTCGATTTGGGCGAAACGGAACGCGCGGTCGAGCCGCTTGATGGCGTCTTGAAAAATGGTGTCGTCGCTGGGCGTGGCCACGGAGTTTTCCTCTCAGGGTTGCCTGGGCCTTGGGAATCGTAAGTCGCGACAGTCGGCGGTTAACCGCGAGGCGAAGCCGATCGCTTGCCCGGGCCGTCGTAATCGAAATTCACAGGTCTATTTCGGTGCGCAAGCTCAAGCAGGCGGCGCATCGCCCCGCGGGGCTACATCGCCGCTTTTGGCCGCGTCGTTGCGCTTCAATGTGCTGAGCACGGCGCGGACCAGTTCATCAGGAATATCGTCGCCGCAGTCCTCTTCCGCCGAAGCGAACGCCGCGCGGCCGAGCTGCACCGTCTCGCGGTACGTTTCCAGGTAGCGCACGCAAGGCGGACACAACCGAAGGTGCTCCTCAAACGGGCGCCGTTGATCGTCGGGCAAATTGCCTTCGAAGTAGTCGAGCAGGAATTCGACGAACTCGCGGCACATCATGGCGCCATCCCCCGCATGTATGGATCCAGCAGCGTGCGCAGCGCCTGTCGCGCACGGTGCAGGCGGGTCTTTACCGCGCTCTCGTTGAGCCCGAGCACCTCGGCCGTTTCGGACGTGCTCTGTCCCTCGATGTCGCGCAACAGCAGCACCGCGCGATACGAGTCGGGCAATTGCTCGATCGAACCGCGCACCACACGGCGCGTTTCCCGCTCGGCGACGGATCGGTCGGTCGCCACGGCCCAGGTGGCAACCTCTCCCTCCAAGTGCCCGTCGGCCAAGAAGCGGGGGATCAGGTCGTCGATCGAACGCTCGGCTCGCCTGCGTCCCAAGCGAAGCCTGGCCAAGGCGGCGTTCACCACGATGCGGTGCAGCCACGTGGCCAAGCTCGACTTTCCCTCAAATCTGCCGATCGACCGAAATGCCGACAGCAGCGCATCCTGCACGGCGTCCTGGGCGTCCTGCTCGTGATTCAGAAAGCGCCGGGCGACGCTGAGCAATCGCGGGCCGTACTTGCGAACCACGTGTTCGTATGCGGCGTCGTCACCGGCTTGCAGCCGCGACAACAGGTCGGCCTCGTCGGGGCCTGCCGAACCAGTTTGTATTGAATGGGAACGGCCGCGCGTCATACGCCAGAAGCTATCAGAAGCGGTTCGGCGGAACAACACGCGCCGGCGTCTCGTCGCCTCGGCCAAATTTCCCTGCAAAAAGCCTGGAAGCACCATGGCCCATTTGCTATCATATCAATCGCCGTTTATGGAACTTCGGTTGAGCGCCAGTGTGCGCCCTCGTTGGGATTGCGCCATGCCCCCTGCCACCGCGATCGCCCGCCGCTTGCTGCTATTTGGGCTGTCTGCCGTGGCCACCTGTGCCACTCTGCCGGCTTGGAGCGCTGCGGCCGCGCGGGGCGAAGACTTGCTCCCCGCCGAGACTCCGGTGCACGAGGCGATCGATCGCTACATCGAACAGCGGCTAAGCACGTCGGATGTGACGCCCGCGCCCCCCGCCGACGACGCCAACCTGCTTCGGCGGACGATGCTCGACCTGGTCGGTCGTCCCCCGACGGCGGGCGAGGTGAAGGCCTACGTCGCGTCGACCGATTCCGACAAACGAACCCAGCTTGTCGAGCGACTGATGGCCTCGCCGGCCTTCGTCCGCCACCAGACCGAGGAGCTTAACGCCCTGCTCATGGATGGCGTACGCGGCGACGTGCGGGAGTACCTTTCCACCGCCCTGCGCGACGGCTACGGGTGGAATCGCATCTTCCGCGACCTGTTGCTCAGCGGCAACGACCAGGATGTAGAGCGATCGGCGGGCCAGTTCCTCCGCTCGCGCGCCGACGACCTCGACAAGCTCGCCAACGACGCCAGCGTGATCTTCTTCGGCGTGAACGTAAGCTGCGCCCGCTGTCACGACCACCCGCTCGTGCCCGAGTGGACGCAGGAGCACTTCTACGGCATGAAGTCGTTCTTCAGCCGCACGTACGAGAACGGCGACTTTGTCGGCGAGCGGGACTACGGCTTCGTGAGCTACAAGACGGTAAGCGGCCAGTCGCGCGACGCCCGGCTGATGTTTCTGACCGGTGCCGTGGCCGACGAGCCGCCGGTGCCCGAACCATCGGAAGAAGAGCAGAAACAGGAGAAGAAGCAGCTCGAGGAGCTCAAGAAGAATAAACAGCCGCCCCCGCCTCCTGCTTTCAGCCGACGCGCCCAGCTTGTCGAGGTCGCGCTGCGGCCAGGCGAGAATCGTTACTTCTCCCGCGCCATCGTGAACCAAATGTTCGCCCGGTTCCTGGGGCGCGGCCTGATCGAGCCGCTCGACCAGATGCATCCCGAGAACCTGCCCAGCCACCCGGAGCTGCTCGACTGGCTGGCCCGCGATTTTGTAGATCACGGGTACGACCTGCAACGGCTGATGCGCGGCATTTTGCTCAGCCGGGCCTACGCGCGGTCGAGCCGCTGGGACGAAGAAGGCTCGCAGCCGAGCCGCAGCTTGTTCGCCGTGGGCATCGTGCGGCCGCTCACGCCGCGGCAATACGCGATGACGTTGCGTCTGGCCAGCACGAGCCCCGACCAGTTCCCCGCCGATATTTCGCCTGAGGACCTGGATCGTCGCATGGAGGGGATCGAGAACTCGGCCCGCGGGCTGAGCGACCTGTTCGAGCGGCCCGATCGCGGTTTTCAAGTGAGCGTGTCCGAGGCCCTGGTGCTGAGTAACGACGACCGTACCGAGCGCGAGCTATTGCGCGACTCGGGCGACTCGCTTTTGGGTAAACTGAAGACGATTGAGGATCCCAGCGAGTTGATCGAGACGGCCGTGTGGAATGTATTTGGCCGCCCCCCCAGCCCCGACGAAGTGCAAGTGCTGACCGAGTACCTTGCCGCCCGACAGGATCGCCCGGCCGAAGCGCGGCGCGACCTGATTTGGGCGCTACTGGCCAGCAGCGAGTGCCGATTCAATTATTGACAGCCCGCCGAGATCGTAACCCGAAGCGTTAGCGAGGGACCTCCGACCACCGGAACACCGCCATGCCCACCCCACCGACTACCCCGCAGCGAACCACCCCGCCTCATCGCGACTCCGGCCTCAGTCGCCGCGACGCATTACGGGCCGGCTTGGCGGGCGCCGCCGCCTTCGCCTCGAACATGACGGTCTTGAACGTGCTCCGCTCCCCGGCTCTGGCCGAGGAGCTCAAGCGCGGGCGGAAGCGCGTCATCCTCCTCTGGCTCGCCGGCGGCGCCAGCCAGTTGGAAACGTGGGACCCCAAGCCGGGCCGCGCGACCGGCGGGCCCTACCGCGCCATTCCCACCGCGGTGCCGGGTATCCACATCTCCGAACTTTTGCCCAAGCTGGCCCAGCGCATCGGCCACACCTCGATCATTCGCTCGCTCAACACGCGAAACGGCGACCACGGTGGAGCCAGCGTGCTGATGCACCTCGGCCGCCGCGACGAACCCAGCCTCAAGTACCCCGACTTGGGTGCCATGCTGGCCCGCGAGCTGGCTCGCGCCGACAGCGCCGTACCCGACTACGTGTCGTTCTACACCGCCACCGAAGGCCGGGGGAACGCCGTGGGGCGTTCCGGATTCCTCGGCGCGCAGTACGCACCGATGTTTCTGACCACCGATTCGAAGCCCAACAATCTCGCCTTGCCCGAGGGAGTGAGCGATCTGGATCACGCGCAGCGCGGCGAGCTGCGGAAGCTGTTGAGCGAGCGATTCGCCCAAGGTCGCACGTCGTCGACTCTCGCCAGCCACAACGAGGCCTACGCCCGCGTGCGCGGCCTGATGGCCAGCGAGCGGTTGTTCGACATTTCCGACGAACCGCAGTCGATTAGGGACATGTACGGTCCCACCCTGTTCGGCGAGCAGACGCTCATTGCCCGACGGCTCATCGAGGCCGGCACGCCGTTCGTCAAGGTGTCGCGGGCCTGGTGGGACAGCCACGGACAGAACTTCGAGACCCATCTGGAGCTGGCAACGGAGCTGGACCACGTGATGTCGGGCCTGTTGGACGATCTCGAGCAGCGCGGTCTGTTGGAAAACACGCTGGTCATCACGCTCAGCGAGTTCGGCCGCACTCCCGCCATCAACCCCAGCCTGGGGCGCGACCACTTTGCGTCGGCCTGGAGCGCGACGCTCTCCGGCTGCGGCGTGCATGGGGGCTCGGTTTACGGCAAAAGCGATGACGACGGGCAAAGGGTCGTCGATGGGGAGATCGGCGCCGCCGAGCTGTTCGCCACTATCTTCCAGGCCGTCGGCATCGATCACCAGAAGCAGTATTACGTCGGCTCGCGGCCAATCCCGATGACCGATCCCGGCACGCAGCCAGTCAACGAAGTGCTGGCGTAGTAGGTTCCGCCTGCCGGGCGGGACCTTGACGTGAGATCAGATTCCGCGCCATAGCAAGGTCCTGCTCGGCAATCAGGTCCTACTCAAACCATGACCACCATCGACCCGACCAATCTGAAAACGACCAAGGAAATCGGCCGCCCCGATATCCTGTTCTGCGTCGCCCACTTGCCCGATAGCACGCGGCTGTGGGCCGGCTCGTCCGACGGCAAGGTGTACGAGCTCGATCCGATGGCCGAACCGAACCAATTGGGTGAATTGGCGGGTCACCAGGGCTTCGTTACCGGCGTGTGCCTCACCGACAAGCATGTCGTCTCGGGCGCCTACGACGGCCGGCTTATGTGGTGGGATCGCGATTCGCGCGAGCAGGTCCGCTCCGTCGAAGCCCATCAGAAGTGGATACGCGGCGTGGTCGCTTCGCCCGATTCCAAACTCGTCGCCAGTGTGGCCGACGACATGGTGTGTCGGCTATGGAACACCGACAGCGGCGAGTTGGTTCGCGAGCTGCACGGCCACCAGCCGAACACGCCGCAGAACTTTCCCTCGATGCTGTACTGCTGCGCCTTTTCCAGTGACGGTGCGCAGTTGGCCACGGCCGATAAGCTGGGCCACGTGGTGGTGTGGGAAGTCGCCAGCGGCAACCAGCTCGGCACCGTCGACGCGCCGATCATGTACACCTGGGACCCCAAGCAGCGGCTCCACTCGATCGGCGGCGTGCGGAGCGTCGCTTTCTCCCCCGACGGCCGGCTGCTGGCACTCGGCGGCACGGGGCAGATCAACAACATCGATCATCTCGAAGCCCTGGCCCGCGTCGAAGTGTTCGACTGGCGCAAGGGGGAGCGCACGCACGAGTTTCCCGGCGACGAGCACAAGGGCCTGGTCGAGCGGCTGGCGTTCGACCCCGAGGGCAAGTGGCTGTTGGCGGCCGGCGGCGACAACGGCGGCTTTGTCAAGATTTTCGACGTTGAAGCGTCAAAAATCGCCAGGCAGGACAAGGCCCCCATGCACGTGCACGACTTCGCCGCGAGCGAGTCGTGGGATTCGATCTACGCCGTCGGCCACAACAAACTCGTCGTGTGGCAGTTCGAAACCTAACGCGTCGCCTCCGTGTTAGCCGCCACATTTATGTGGCGATCTTTGGTCACGGCGCGCTCGCACGAACTTGCTCTGCGCCGGGGGGCGGTCGATAATGCGTTCTGTGGCGACGACTTAGCCCGAACCCGCACATCGACGGCAGTAGCGCCATCTGCACCATGTCGGATACCCTCTGGTACTACGCCGAAGGCGATCAGCAGCGCGGGCCGGTGGCGGCCGAGCGAATCCGGGAGCTGGCGCAATCGGGCCGGCTCACGCACGATGATCTCGTTTGGAAAGAGGGCTTCGACGATTGGACGCCCGCGGGAAAAGTGCCCGAATTGCTTGACGGCGTCGAGCCGCCGAAGCCGCCGGTAGCGGGCTCTTCGGCGTCTGGTCGCGGGCAAGAGTCGCCAACCGCGCCGTCCCCCAACTTGGCCGCGGCAACGCAGGCGCCGCCCGTGCACGACGCTCCACCCGTCCAAAGTGCATCGTTGCCAGTTGCCGCCGGTGGCGCTAGTACGTCGCATTTGGCGCGGCCCGCAGCCTCGGCATCGACGGCGATCGCCACTCCTTCCACCCCGCCGGCACAGTCCAATCCCAGCGGACGCGCGAACCCCGCATCGACCGCGTTCACGATCGAGCCGCTCCGCTATGGCCGCATCATCGGCCAGCCGCTCTTGCTGTTGGGTCTGGTGCTGGTGCTGGGGGCGCGAGGGTGCGAGTCGGTCGGAAGCCGGGGCGTGGCCCGACGGCAGGCGCTGGCCGAAGCGGCCCCGGCCCGATTTCAGCACGAATGGGACAGCCAACGCCGCACTTTCGAGCGCGACAAGGAAGAGATTCGCGCCGGCGGGGCGCTAAGCGCCAGCGACCAGGACCGCCTCGACCGGCTCGATGAAAAGCTCGGAAAGCTCAATAGCGAGATGCGCGACGAGCAGAACGAGCTGCGCGAAGGGCGGTGGGCCGAACTCGAGTACGACGCCGAGCAGGCCGACGCCAACAATCTCATGTGGAGCTATTGGCGGGAGAGTGTCTTCGTGTTCGGCAGCATGCTGTTCACGGTGGGGCTGTTGGCCGTGGGCTTCACCGGGCAGGGGGCCGACCGCTGGATTTGCCTCATCATGCTGGCGATCATCGTCTACAGCCTGTACGTCGGAGGCGGCGGATGGCTCGGCCGGATACTTTCGACCGGCCCGTGAGATGGCGGGCTGCGCAGCCTTCGTCCTTCGCCCTCCGGCCTTCGTCCTTCGCTGACGGAATCGGCCCGTCAGGCCGCCAGGCATCTGACAGCGGGCAGTTCTTGACTGGGGACTCTCGACTGGATTCCCGCCTGCGCGGGAATGATCAATCGCCGCGTCGCACTGGCCGACTGCGCTGGCCAGTGCCACGCCTCCGAATCTCGGTGTCCGCGATATCCGTTAGCGACTGGCCGAGAAGTACCGGCTTGGTTCGCGCATGGCTTGCGGGGGGACCTTGTCGGCTGGGCGGTCGCCTTCGGCCAGCTCGAACACCACGGCGAGCGGATTGCGGCCCGGTCGGGCGCCGCGCGTGTACGTGCCCGAGCCCCAGGTGTCGCCCAGGGCGGCTAGGTCGAACCGCCGCACGCGGCCGCCGGCGCGGTCGAGCTCGATGGTGCCCAACAGCGCGGCATCGTACCCGCGCTTGGCCTTTTCCGGATCGGGCCCCGTGGCCAGTAGCACGCTCCCTTCGAGCTTCAGTCGTACCCGCTCCTCGGTGACCTCGGACACGGTGAGCGTGAATTCACGCCGCAGCACTTCGTGCGGCTGCCACATGTTGGGTTCGCCGCGCGTGTTGTCGGTCAAGTGGAACCGCGCGATGCGGGCGGAAATCTCGTCGGGGAGCGGAACCGTGTCCCCCACATGCGGCTCGGGCGGCAGGAGCGACTGCCACTCCGCCTTGGTCAGCCACAGGTGGTCGTACGCGGTCTGGAAGCCGTGGAAGCCGCCCGACGTGTCGCCGCTGCACGTTTCGAGCCGGCCCTCTTTGTCGCGCTCTAGCGCGCGGGTGAAGACGTTCACCACCAAGCCCGCCTCCGGCACGCCACGCGTGTAGCGGGGGTCCAGATCGCTGGCGGCGATGTCGGGCACAAGGGCGGCGCCGGCTTTGCGCTCGTCGGCGGGAAGGCGGTTCCACTTTGCCAGGGCCTCGTGGAACACGTCGCGCATCACGTCGGCGTTCTGGCCGGCGTTCTTGTAGGCCAGCAGCTTGCCCGAGGCGGTGAAGAAGTAGATGCCCTGGTTGGTGCCCTGGTCCGTTCCGCCCCGCGGTCCCTGCCGGGCAACGCCGCGAAAGAACTCGCCCACGGCGTCCTGGCGGCGGCGCTGGTACCAGTCGTCGCCGGTCACGGGGACGAACGACTCGCTGGCCAGGCGAATGATTTCCGGATCGCTGAAGGCGGACGCACGGCCCGCCACCCCGTTGTTTCACGTACAGCCCAGCGGATGGCCGTCCATTTCCCACAGGACGATCGGTTTGCCCTCTTTGGCGGCCCGGCGACGGGCCTGCCAAAGGTCGATTTCCCAGGGGATACTGGCCCAGGCGGCCTCGCCGTCGCCGGGCTTGCAGATGGCCGTAACGACCGCGTAGTCGTCTTGCGACAGCGGCTCGGCGGCCAGTGCATCGCTGCACGAAAGAATCACGGCAGCAAGCCAGACCGCCGTCGTCGAAAAGACGGCCACCCAGGCAGCACCGTCGCGCGCGAGGCGACCTGCACTGTGCGCAGTGCGTTCGAGGCGACAGGGCGCGCCGCCCAACCGGCAGATACGACGCCCTACTACGGCAGCCATCGGGAGATTGCGTCCTCTCGTTGGTCGGCCGTTCCCGTCGCCAGCATGGCCCCGGGCGCCTCGCCCAGCAGTTGCTGGTAGGCCTGCACGAGCTGCTCGGTGGTGATCAGTCGGCGAGTTTCGTAATAGTGCATCTCGACCAGCACGGGCAGAGGATTCGTCGCGCGGCTTTGGCCCAGCGTGGCCACGCGCCGCACGGCATGCTTCGCCTTGAGATCAGGCATATCCCGCATGGACAGCCGCGCATCGGCCACCGTAAACAGCTCGTTGACCGCCTCCACGATGGGGTCGGTGGAACTCTCCTTCTGCCGTTCGGAACTCACCTGAATGTTGTTGATGCCCTTTCCCTCGAACATGTCCCTGCCGGTGGAAACGTCGACGAGTACCATCTTGGTATTGTTCAACGGAACACCCTTACGGGTAATCGACGCGTGAACGTCGAAGACGAGCAGCACGTCGAGGTCTTGCTGCCGGGCGCGTTCGACAAGCTGCTTCGACTGGCCCTCTCCCACGAAGACAACACCGGGAAAGACTTGCAGAAAGGGATTCTCTGTCGACTGTTGTGCGCCACCTCGGGCCTGGGATTCAAAGGCTACATTCGATAGTGCCATGCGCATGAACTCGCCGTAATCGCCGCGCTCGATGCGCGCGGCAAGGGCGTCGAGAGTGCGCGTGCCTAGCTCGGCCGCGTAGAAGTCCACGGCCAGCTTGCCTTCGCCGCCGCCCGTGATCGACGAATTCTCAACGTTCTCGCCGAGCCTGGGAGGAGGTCCCTCGTAGCCGTCGGAGCGGATATGGGTAGCGCCGATGCCCCACCGGACTGCCATACCGGGCCGCCGCGGACCGTCGTTGTCGCCAATCCAATTCATGTAGTAGGCAGCGGCAGCCTGATTGTCGGCAAGAAAATGTGCGTAGAGATACTGGAAAGCGTCACGGTCGTTGCCGGCGCGGAATGCCTGTTGCGATTTTTCGAGAAACGTCGACGGCGCGAGTTCTGGCGTAGCGGTCTCGTCGGAGAGGTCAAATCCGCTCGGTCCGTAGCCCTGAGACGAACCGCCACCGTAGCCGCCTGTGGGTGAGCCGCTGCCGTAGCCCTGCGAGCCGCCACCCTGGGAACCGCCGATGTAGCCGCCCACGGGTGAACCGCCACCGTAGCCTTGAGACGAACTGCCGCCGTACCCTTGGGACG
>CAYQAJ010000130.1:0-13975 GCA_964415245.1 uncultured Pirellulaceae bacterium
TGGCTCTCGGCGAAGCGGGCCACGTAGAGCCAGTGCCGGCCCCAGCGCTCGCCGTAGAGCGGGTTGGCCAGCAATCGATCGAGCAGCCGCTCGTACGCATCGGGAGCCGTGTCGTTCAGAAACGCGTCGACTTCCTCGGACGTCGGCGGCAGGCCGATGAGATCGAAGTACGCGCGACGAATCAAATCGCGTCGGGCGGCGTGCTCATTCGGCGTGAGGCCGCGCTCGCGAAGCGCCGCGAGGACGAAACGATCGATGGGCGTTTGCGACCAGGTGGATGTGGATGGGTCATCGCCCGCCTGCTCGTCAGGAAGCGGTACAGCGACTAATGGTTGGAATGCCCAGTACTCCTTGCGAGCCGGGTCGATCGTGCGATGAATCCACGCTTGAGGGTCTTTCTCGTCGCGACCGATCGCGCGATCGTACGGAGCGCCCAACTCGATCCAGCGGCCAATGTGGGCAATGGCCTGATCCGAGAGTTTCGCCCCATCGTCGGGCATGTGGGGCTCTTCCAGGTGCGCGATGAGCTTGTAGAGCCGGCTGTCGGTAGGGCGGCCCAGCGCTACGACCGGCCCATCAACTCCGCCCTTCAAAAAGCCCTCGCGCGTCGTGAGATCGAACTCGTTCTCGGTTGTCTCGCCGCCGTGGCACTTGACGCACCGCGCGACCAGCACGGGCCGCACCTTTTGCTTGAAAAGCTCGATCCCCTGGGCCATCTTCTCGGCGTGCTCGGCGTCCGATTCGTTCGATTCGGGAGCGGGTTCGGACTTGTGCTCAGCCTGAGTCGCGTCCTCGGTCTCTGCTTGTTTTCCCTTTTGACCCGCCACGAGACCACCGTTGCGGCCGGCCAAAGCACCGGCGACTATGGCGATCGCCAAAAGGCATGCGCCCCACAGCTGCATCTGGCTCGAAACGCTTCGTGCAGGGAGGCTCATGGCGGGAAAATCCTGTAAGAACTCAGGCTCCCGGAGGGAGGCAGTGCACATTCGGTAAGGCATCAGGCAGGAAACCCAGTATAGCAACCTGCCGCCCGGCGGCCAAACCGATAAGCGGCGGGTTGGCGTCAGCCGCATCGAAACTCTGTTCTCGCAATGATCCCGTCAATTCGTCAATCATCGTCAGGTTTAGCGGGAGCGTTTGCCGGCAATTAGAATGCGGTATTACGCCTGTACCCTAAATCTGGAGATGACACCCATGCGCCGAGTTCGAGTCTTGGTAATAGTCGCCGCGCTTGCGACCTGCTTCTCGCCGGCCTATTGCAGCACGAGTTTCGCTACCGATGACCCAATCGAACGGATCATGTCGGCAACGTTTCGCGTCATGGTAAACGGTCAGTCCGCCACCGCGTTCCTCGTGAAGATCGACGCCGTCGAGGAAGGCAACGCACCGCGAATCGTGCTAGTGACAGCCTCGCATGCATTTGACGGCCCTGACCGCCGCGAATGCCAGGTTGTTCTGCGCCGCCGCCGCGACGACGGCTCCTACGAGCGCAGCGAATTGGTCGTTCCCCTTCGCCGCGATGGCGATCCTCTGTGGAAGAAGCACCCAGAGCAGGACATTGCCGCGCTTCCCGTCGACCTGCCCGAAGGCGTCGAGGCCGCGCCTTTCTCGCTCGATCAGATCGCTGACGAGCAGGCGCTTGCGGAGAAGAAGGTGCACGTGGGGCAGGACGTGTGGGTGCCGTGCTTTCCGGCATCGCTCGAAGGGAACGAGGCGGGTTGGCCGGTGCTGCGTCATGGCAGCGTGGCCAGCCATCCGCTGGTGCCGGTGACGTGGGCCAAGACGTTTCTGATCGATAGCACGGTGTTCGGCGGCGACAGCGGCGCGCCGGTTGTGGTCGTCGCGAACGACGCACCGTTGGTTGCGGGCTTGGTGATCGGCATGCACCGGCAGACCGACAAGTCGTCACTGCCGTTCGAAGAGAAGACGATGCACACGCCGCTGGGAGTGGCGATTGTCGTCCAGGCACGATTCATCCGCGAAACCATCGAGCTGCTGGGAAAGTGACGACGCGGCCTGCTTCGTGACGCCCGTTGCCGCATTGTCACAACTCGTCCTATCGTCGCGTTGCCGTGCCGAGATAGAGTTCCCCAACAATGCGCGGCGCGCGTGGCAGGCGATAGCGCTCCAGGTCGTCAAGCGCGAGGCCCGACGATCGCACTAATTCGTCGATCGGCCGGTTCAGATTGCAGCCGCACGCGATCCATCGCTGCAAGCCGTTCAGCCGGTCCTGCCATCGCGCGACGCGAGGATTATCGCTCTTGCCGTGCTCGAGAAACACAAGCTGCCCGCCGGGCCGGAGCACGCGAGCGATCTCGGCCAGTGTCCGACTGGCGTCGCACACGGTGCACAGGGTGAAAGTAGATACAACCGAGTCGAAGGAGCCGTCGGCGAAAGGGAGTTCTTCCGCTCGGCCCAAGACGCGCTGCACGGGAACCGGCGAACCGGCCAGTCGCCGAGCCACTCGATTCGGCAGCATCGACACCGGCTCCAGCGCGACAAGCTGCGTCACGCCGTGCCCGTAATACGGCAGATTCAACCCCGTGCCGAAGCCGATTTCGAGCACTCGTCCGCACGCCCGGCCGACTGCCTTGGGGCGCTCCTTCGCCACCGGCCTCAGCCGCATCAGCCGATCGAGCACGTGCGGAAAGATGTGGCAGGCATACAAACCCATCAGCGAGGTCCGCCGATTCGTTCAAGTTGAAAAGGGGATGAGACCCGTTGGGCGCGGCGCTCGCTACACCGATTTTGTTTCGTCGTCCAGAAGCGTCTGCAACCGCCGCAGCGAACGCGTGAGCATTACGCGTACGGCAGCGTCGCTCTTGTTCAGCTTCTCCGCAATCTGCTTCGATGGCAGGTTCTCGACGTATCGCATGCGCAGAGCGTCGCGCTGCTCGGCGGGGAGTTGCTCCAATGCATCCAGCAGGCGTGCCTCGCGGACGTTGCGCGAGAAAGCCTTGCTGGGCGTGGTGATGCTGTTGACCAACAGGTCGATCAGTCCGGCCCGCTGCGAATCGTCGCCGGGGCCGCCCAGCGGAACTTCGCGGTGTGCGGCGCGCTTGCCGGAGGCGACGAATCGCCGGTGGGCGTCGATGATCCGCCGTTGGGCAACCTGGCATAGCCACCCAAACGGGTCGCGGTCGCCCAACTCCAACTGGGGCAGGGCTCGCACGGCCTCGGCGCTCACTTCCTGCAGGATGTCTTCCGCCTCCACCTTGCGCCGCAGCGAAGAGCCGAGCTGCCGTTCGATGAAGCCCAAGAGTTGCGGTCGCCGCGCTTGCATGTACTGCGCCAAGGCGGATACGTCGCCCGAACGAACGCGATCGGCAAACTCGTCGCTACTCGACGACATGACGATGGTCCTCAGTCCGTGGGTGCCGCGGCAGTTCTCCGCGGCGGCGCCTCTATCGTAGATCAACGTCGCCCGGCGCGGAATGCCCCCAGGTGGCTGGATTGCCATGGCAAGTGGTACAGTATCGTTTGCCGGCACATGCTCAATCGGCACACTTCCCGTAGTGCTGAATCGGCACCGCACGTCTGATAACTACTCGGCCTGATGGAACTGCAAATCGACCAAGCCAGTGCTGCCTGGGACGTGTTGGCCCAACACGTCGAAGCGTTCCTTGGGCAGTGGGAAGAGCAAGCCGAACCGCCACGGCTCGACGAGCACCTCCCACCGGAACCCGCCGAGCTGCGGCGCTTGACCCTGATCGAGCTGGTGAAGGTCGACTTGGAGTACCGCTGGCAGCGCGAGAGGCCCGCCAGGCGGATCGAAGAGTACATTGCCGAGTTTCCGGAACTGCTCGAAGAAGGCCAAGCGCCTTGTGAGCTGATCTACGAGGAGTATCACGTTCGCCGCTCGGCGGGCGACGACGTAGGATCGCAGGAATACTACGATCGTTTTCCCACCCAGGCTGAAGCGCTGCGACGGTTGATGGGGCTGAACGAACCGACCATCACGTTGTCGCTGCACGGGACCACCACTCGCCGCGTCGATGCGGATGCCGGCGATTCGGTCGACGACTTCGATCTGCTCCTGGAACTGGGGCGCGGCGCCTTCGCCACGGTGTTTCTCGCTCGACAAAAGTCGATGCAGCGCGTCGTGGCGCTCAAGGTATCGGCCGATCAGGGAGCCGAGCCGCAAACGCTGGCCCAGCTCGATCACGCGGGAATCGTGCGCGTGTTCGATCAGCGCGTGCTGGCCGAGCGCAGGATGCGGCTGTTATACATGGAGTTCGTCGCCGCCGGCACGCTGCAAAACGTGGTGACGCGGCTTCGCGGAGTGCCGCCACAACAGCGCGGCCGCAAGCTGCTGGAATGTCTCGACGCCGAGCTCGCCAGGGTAGGACAGGCGGCGCCCAGCGATTCGCCGGCGCGACGGTTGCTCGCCGCGACAAGCTGGCCGGCAATTGTTTGCCGCATGGGGGCCCGGCTCGCCCAGGCGCTCGACTACGCGCATCGTCGCGGCGTGCTGCACCGCGACGTGAAGCCGGCGAACATCCTGCTTACCGGCGATGGCACGCCCAAGCTGGTCGACTTCAACATCAGCTTCTGTTCCCAGCTCGACGGCGCCACGCCTGCCGCGTACTTCGGCGGCAGCCTGGCCTACATGTCGCCCGAGCAGCTCGAAGCCTGCAACCCGCACCACAAGCGCGATGTCGCGGAGTTGGACGAGCGCGGCGATATTTTTTCATTGGGGGTGGTGCTGTGGGAGCTTCTATTGGGGCAGCGGCCATTTCGCGATGGATCGCTTGGTGGAGGTTGGTCGGCGATGCTCGAGGCAATGGCCTTTCGCCGGCGCGAGGGGCAAATTGAGGAAGAGCCCACCGCTCCGCACAACGCCTGCCACGCGCAGCTCGTGCAAGTGTTGAAAAAGTGCATGGCGCCGGAACCTGATGAACGATTTGCCAGCGGCGACGAGCTGGCGCGCGAGCTGCTATTGTGTTTGCATCCGCGTGCTCGGCGGTTGATGCAAAAGCCATCGTGCGGGGTGCGCCGCTGGGTCGCGCGATTTCCTCTTGTGGCGGTGCTGCTGGTTGCACTTGCGCCCAACGCGCTGGCCGGTTGGTTCAATTACGCCTATAACAAGTCGGCCATCATCGAGCAGCGTCCCGACGCACAGCGGGCGTTCTGGAATGTGCAACTGGCGATCAATTCGATCGCCTTTCCCGCCGGGGCGATCATCGCGTGTGCGCTCGCCTGGCCCGTGGCTGCGGCTATGCGGAAGCAGATAAAGGGGACAGGTCTAATTTCCGGCGGTGAAGATGGAGTCAGTGCCGGATCGCGTCACACGGACAACGTGGACTCACGGGAGGACGGACGGAAATTAGACCTGTCCCCTTTATCTGCGCCCGACCACGGCGCTCGCATCCGCCGCCGCGCCTTGGCTCTGGGGCATTACGCGGCGTTAGTAGGCGTGGCCTTGTGGGTCGGCGCCGGTCCGGCCTATCCCGTAAGCCTGCGCGTGCTGGAAGCCCAGCTCCAGCCGATTGACTATCTGCACTTCTGCGCTTCGCTAGCGCTGTGCGGGTTGATTGCAGCCGCGTATCCCTTCTTCGGCGTGACGTGGATCTCAGTCCGCGTGCTGTATCCGGCGCTATTGCGTGGCCAATCGGCCGTCGAGCAGGACGACGCGACCCTCTCGCGGCTCGGGCGCAGTGCGGGGCTGTACCTTTTGGTAGCGGGGGGAGTGCCTCTGTTGGGCGTGGCACTGCTAGTGCTTTCGGCCCAGGCCACGCAGGTGCAAAACCCAGCCGCCCTCGGCGTGTTGAGTATCGCGGGTCTGGCCGGTTTCTCGATCGCGTACCTGCTGTACGTCGTGATCCAACGCGATCTGTCCGCGCTGCGAATCGTCGTCGCCGGGCTCGACGCCGAGTCGGGCGAACGGTAACCAGCTCTCGAAATGGCATGCCACATCGCCGTTTCGGAAGCGGGAGCTCGGTCCACGGTCAAGATACTTCGCGATCTTGCCGTCTTCGCGGTTCGTGCCGGCGACGTCAATTCTCAAGCGCAACACGCAGTCCCGCTGGGCCGAGAACTTCCGCAGGGGTGCGGTAGCCGAGACGTTTTCGTGGTCGATCGTTCAAGAGTGAGACGGCGTTCTCCAACGTCGAGAGCGGCAAGTTGAGTCGTCGATCGTTAAGTCTGCCGCGTCATTTTGTCCGGCCCGCGCCGCCTCGGCGGCCAGACGCTGCCAGTTGCGAAACACGAAGCGGTGTACCTTTTTTAGCCCGAACCACAGCATGGCGCCTTTCGCCGTGCGAAACCAGCCGATGATCTCCAGCCGCGTGGTGCGAGTCGCTCGCGTGCCGCCTGCGTCGGTCGGCGTGAGCGAGAACTCTTCGACGATCGTCGGCACGCACGGCTTGAAGTAGATGTCGGTTTGCTCCATGCGAAAGGCAAGACGACGCGGCTCGTCCCACACGAGGATTCTCTGCTCGATGGTGCCGCGATCTGAGATGCACTGCCGCGTGCTCCCCACGCTGCCAGGACCTTCGGGAAGCCGACACTCCTTCGGCTGCGGAACGCCCAGCCCGAACAGGCAGGAATGGGTCGGCTCCATCCGCGAATTGCACAACAGCGGCCACACGACCTCGGGCGACTCTCGGAAGTGCCAGGTGGTTTTGACGATCATGTCGGGCTCCTCAGATGAGCGACGCAGGCGAATGCGTTACGCCGCCCCCAACTCGCTCACGGGAGCAACCGCAATGGAAGCGACCGATTAACAGCCACCGCGCGGGTTTGCCGAATCGGACCTTGGGTTTAGGTCCCGCCCGGCGGGCGGGACCTACTTCCCCGCGTCCCCCAATTCACGGGTCAGTCAGGTGGCGGCGCGGAGCGCCACATGAATGTGGCGGCTAACGGGCAGATTGCCGGTGTCTACTCCCGCTTCTGGCGCAAGTAGAACACGCCCTTCTTGTTCGACGTGACGATGTCCAAGAGTCCGTCGCCGTCGACGTCGGCCACTTGGAACTGCGTGCCGATGCCGCTGTCGTGGTCGATTTGGTGGGGGATCCACTCCGCTTTGCCGCCCTCGCGCGACAGCTCGAACCAGTAGACTACCGCCGGCTGGTCGGCCCCCACGTCGCCTTCGGGGCCGTGGGCCCACCAGCGTTTGCCCGTGACCAGGTCGGGCAGGCCGTCGCCGTTGATGTCGGCCAGGCACAGCGAGTGCGACTGCGAGAAGTCCTTGGAGATTTCGTGCCGCTTCCAACCGTCGGGCGTTTGTTCGTGCCACCACACGCCGAAGTTGTGGGCGCTCGAGCTGACCACGTCGGAATCGCCGTCGCCATCGACGTCGAAGGCGTACATTTGGGCGCAGTCGGGCCCGAAGTCGACCTGGTGGAACTGCCACGCAGCGGGCGCGCCGTCAGATCTGTCATCGGCCGGCGCTTGCCACCAACCCTGCGGAACCAGCACGTCGATGCGGCCGTCGCCGTTCACGTCGCCTGCTCCTAGGCCGTGCGCGAACTGCGCGGTGCCCGGAGCGCCGGGTTCCGACACGGCCGAGAATTCCCATGCTGATTCCGCGTCGGCCGGGTTCAACGGCGGCCGCGCCAATCCCATTCGCTGCCCGCTGGAGAACAGGAGCTCGCCGCGCCCGTCGCCATCGAAATCGACCCAACCCGGGCTCTCGTTATTGGTAACGGCGGCCGCCTCGTGCTTCTTCCACTCGCCGCCGGCCGAGCCGGGGTTTTCGAGCCACCACGTCTGCTTGCCGGGAAAGTCGACGACCACCAAGTCGAGCCGCCCGTCGCGATTTACGTCGACCGCGAAATTGCAGAAGCTATCGGAATAGCCGTGCGGGTCGAACGCCTTCGGCCCGTCGAGCAGGGGCTGCGGCTTCCAGTCGGGAGCGGGATAGAGCACGCTGCCGGCCGCGATATCCATGAGTCCGTCGTTGTTGAAATCGCCGACCGCGACGCCTTCGCTGCGGAACTCGGCGTCGAGCTGCGATTTCTCGAAGGCGATCTTTCCTTCGGCGCGTCCGCCCGAAGACGCGGGAACGGCGACCAACGGCGGCGCCTGATTCAGTAGCGTGAGCTTGAAGTTACGGTAACGCACCTCGGTCGCTCCACCCGCGTGGAGCTGCAAACCGACTACTCCGCGGCGCGCACCCTGGGGATCGTCGAGGTCGACGCACGGTTGGCCGTTGATCCAGGTTTGCACGCGGCTGCCGATGGCGCGAATGCGGTAGGTGTTCCAGTCGCCGAGCTTCACGTGCTCCTCGCCCGATTTGTCCCATAACAGGGCGCGGCCGTTCTCTTCGTACAGCTTGCCCCACCAGCCGGCGCCGATATCGGCCTGGTAGCCGCGCATCTCTCCGTCGTCGAGGGGTTGGCTGCGAATCTGAATGCCGCTGTTCCCTTCGTTCTTAACGAGCTTCACTTCGAGCTCGAGGTCGAAATCCTCCAGCGCCATTTCGCTGACCAGGAAAGTGTTGCGGGCTAACCCGTCGGTCTTGCCCACGATTTCACCATTCTCGACCGACCACAACTTCTCTTCACCGCGCCAGCCGGCAAGCGAACGGCCGTCGAAGAAGCCCGACACGTTGTCGGCCGTGGCCAGCAGCGGGCTCTGTCCGCCGCTTCCCAAGTAGGCCAACAGCGACCGCGTTTCGTGCCGACTGAACGGAGCGAGGATCCCATCGGGCATCATCGACTTCTGGCCGGGAGTCTGCTCATCGACTTCGCCGCGGGGCACGACGATTACCTCGTCGGCCGTTTGTACGCGGAGTGCATCGGCATCGGCACTGCGCACGATGCCCGTGATGACGCGGCCCCCCGTGGTGTAAATGACCGAGGGCTGGTACTCGCGGGCCATCACGGCGCTGGGATCGAGAATGTTGGAAAGCAGGTAGTCGAGGTTGGCGCGGTTCGAGCCGGTTAGATCGGGGCCGACGCTTCCGCCCGTGCCGAACAGGGTGTGGCATTGCTGACACGTGCGAGAGAACACGGCGCGGCCGAGTTCGGCGTCGGGGGCCGGACCGGGCGATTGCGCTAGCTTTCTCGTTTGCTCGATGAGCGCCACACGGTCTTCGGCCACGTCGCGCACGGTGCCCCAGACTTCCTCCAGGCGGCGAGTTAGCTCGTCGTTGCCGAGATTGCGAACTTGCCGAACGAGGTCGGCCGACAAGTCGCCGGCGGCCACTCGTCGGGCTTCCACGGCGTCGAGCAAGGCGGCAGCGTAAGCGGGGCGCGAGCAAAGCGTGGATAGCGCCTGGCGCCGTTCACTCGGCGCCAGCGTGGAATACGCGTTCAGAATAAGCGTGGGAGTCTGGTCATCGTCGAATTCGGCCAGCGCCCGCAGCGCGTCGCCTCGCAGCGCGGCATCGGCCACCAGATCGCGCAATAGCGGCAACGTCCCTTCCGAGCGGCTTTTGACCAGATGCCGCAGCGCGGCCTTGCGATGCGCGGACGGCGACTTGGTGTCGGCCGCCACGGAAGCCAACGCGGCCGCGGCCTGGGCGTCGCCGAACGTGACGGCCAGCGCCGTCGCCTCAAGACGCACGTCGACGTTGTCCGCTTGGCTCAGCCCTTCGTAAACCTTCGCCCACGACTCCGGCGCATTCGCCTTCCGTCTTCCGCCGAGCGCCGCATTGATTCCCTGCAGGTAGGTCAGCCGCATCGCGTCGTCTTTACTCTCGCCCAATCCGTCAACCAAAAGACCAAGCGACTGCTCGGCTCCTCCACTGCCGATGCGGCGAACCATGAAGCCGGCCAACGTCGGCACGTTACGCCCGCCAATCAGCCCCAGAGCCAATGCCCGCTTGGCATCCGTTTCCGCCAGCGGTTCGGCGGCATACCAATACATGAGCGGCAGATTGTGGTCGGCCGCGTCTTCCGGGTGCGTGAGCAGGCCAGAAAGAACGTCCCATCGGCGCTCGAGCGGCAGTCGCTGCAATGCGCTGGCCAGGTACAGCCGCACGACCGGCGAAGGATCGCGCCGCGCCATGTCGGCCATTTGCACCAACAGCGCGTCGGAGGGTGCCTTCGACTTGTCTTCCATCAGAAGCTGAATCGTCCACGCCCGCACGTGCTCGCTGCGGTCAGCCAGCAGCGAGCCGACCAATTCGTCGGGAACTCCACCCGTTGCGTGCAACGTCCACAGCGCCCGCAATCGGCGACGCGCATCGGGCTGATTCCTTGCCATCTCGGCCAGCTCGCCGCGTACGCTTGCATCGAGCGTACCGGCGGCCGTCCGCTCTTGAAGAAGTCGCCGCGCGTGGCGCACATACCATTCGTTGTCGTCAAGCTGCATTGCCGCCAGCTCACCGTCGCTCTTACTCGCCAGATCGACCGAAACTGGTTCGGCCCCGTCGTACGCAATGCGATAGATGCGGCCATTGCTTTGGTCGTGCACCCGCGGATCGCCGTTGTGGCACTGATTGGCGTCGTACCAGTCGATCACCCACACCTGCCCGTCGGGGCCATAACGAAAATTGAGCATCTGCGACCATTGATCGCGGCTGAGCAGGAAGTCGGGACCGTGGCTCCCCACGTAGCCCGATCCGCGCGGCGAGAGCACGTCCATATTCACGCGGTTGCCGTGGATGTTGCTCATGAACAGCCGACCGCGATACTCCGCGGGCCAGCTGTTGCCCAAGTAAATCATCGCTCCGGCGTGGGCATGCCCGCCTCCCATCTCATGCGAACGCAGCCGGTCGGCGTTGTTCCACTGGTTGCCCACGTAGTGAAAGTGGTCGGCAATCGTTTTGATGTCGTCGTACGTGTGAGGGTTAAAGTGTTCGCCGGCCTGTCGCTCGAACCGCGCCCCCTGGATCACGTGGAACAGGTGCGGGATCACGCACGCGGTGGCGAACGCCTGGCCGTAGTCGTCCCAGTCGATGCCCCACGGGTTGCTGGTCCCCTCGGCGAACACCTCGAACTCGTGCCGCACGGGATGGTACCGCCAGTAGCCCGCGTTGATCGGTATGCGCTTGTCGTCAGGCGTGCCCGGTTTGCCGACGCGCGAATGGGTGAACACGCCGTGGCAGCCGTACAGCCAACCGTCGGGGCCCCAGTTGAACGCGTTCAAGGTCTCGTGCGTGTCCTGGTAGGCGAAGCCGTCTAACAGAATCACCGGCTCGCCGTCGGGTTTGTCGTCGCCGTCGCGATCAGGGATGAAGAGCAGGTACGGCGCCGCACCAACCCACACGCCGCCGTAGCCCACTTCCATGCCGCTCACCAGATTCAGCCCCTCGATGAACACGGTGCGCGTGTCGAGCCGGCCGTCGTTGTCGGTGTCTTCGAAGATGAGGATGCGGTCGCGCCCCTGTCCTTCGGGCGCGCGTACCGGGTAGGTATACGCTTCGGCGATCCACACGCGGCCGCGATCGTCCAGCGCCATGGCAATGGGCTGCTGCACGTCGGGCTCCGCCGCTCCCACTTGCACCGAGAAGCCGGGCGGAAGCACCATGGCCTTAACCGCTGCCTCGGGATCGAGACCCGCGAACGGATACAATTCGTCGACGCGGGGCGCGACCGCCAGCTCGTTGGCAAACTGCGGCCGTTTGTCGTACAGGCGGAAGTCGTCGAAGTTCACGTGTCCCCATCCGCCCGTGAATTCGTCGACGATACGCACGAAGATCTTCTTGCCGATGTACTTGCTCAGATCGACGACCACGGGGCGCAGGTTCTCCTGATCCTGGCCCGAGATGGCGAAGAACGCTTTGCCGTCGTCCGCGGTCACCAGCTCGACGCGCGTTTCGGGATGACTCCCGCCGGCGACGAGAAAACTGGCCCAGGGGTGCGACACCTGGAACGAAGCCGAGGTCAGCGTGCCGACCGGATCATCGCGGAGCAATTCGTACCCGCCGATCCAGAATTCGCCCGTGTGCTCGCTCTTCTTGTCGCCGCCGAAGGGGCGATTCTTGTCGATCTCGCCTTTGATCGGTTGCCCTTTGGCGAACGCTTCTCCCTCGGCTTTCCAGTCGTCGAGGGTGCCTTTTTCAAAATCCGTGTTGAGCGGCTTGCCATCGTCGTCGACGGGGAGCACGCCGCGCTCGCCCTTGGGAATGTTGACGCCGTCGGCGGCGTGGCAATAACCACCCGCGCCCAGGTAAGTGACCATGAGGGCAATAGCGGCGATCGACCAACCGACGGCAAGCGCCGCTGCGATTGCTCGTCGAGCAATACGTTCATTCCTGTGCAGAACGGGGAGAGAAAGCACTTGCATGGGTAGGGCTCTCTAAAAGAATGCCTGGGCAAATGTCGCGGGGGGGAAATTCCGTGGCGAAGCGTAAGACGGGCGTCTCGCGCAAAAGTGGCACGTCTTCCCGGTGAGGAATCCCCCTATTCTGAACACCTGTACGCCCGTGTCAATCTGCGCTCCGCAATAACTCGCTGCCACGCAACTACACAATTATGGGACGTAACGGCCCGCACGTAACTGACTATGGGACCTGGATTCGAGGAGCGCCGGCTGCGTGTTCCAGCACGCGACCGATAATCGCCGCCGGCAGATCGCTCGTTTCAGCCAATCGCGCAAGCATTTTTTCCGCCAATGCTGGCGCGATCCCCAGTAACAACCCGCCGCTCGTCTGCGGGTCGAACAGCGCTCGATAGGCCGCCTCGGTCGGCGGAACGGTTGTCTGGATTTCGTTCTCGACGTCGCGATTACCCGGGGCCAGCGTGCTTTCGACTCCCTCACTGATGAGTTCCGCCGCGCCGGGCAAAAGCGGCACCTGCGCCAAGTCCAGCTCGGCCGCCAGGTCGGAGGCTCGCAGCATTTCGAGCAGGTGTCCCGCCAGACCGAATCCGGTGATGTCGGTGATCGCCACAGCCCCCAACTCCGCAGCCGCTTCAGCCGCCCGCTGGTTGCTGGCGAGCATGCAGTCGACCAACGGCTGCATCCACGCCGCGCGGCACATCGCCCGCATGTGCCCCGCCAGCAGCACTCCGGTGCCCAGCGGTTTGGTCAGTAGGAGCAGGTCGCCCGAACGCAACCGACCTTTGGTGAGCGGCGCTTCGCTCCCTTGATCGGCGACGATCGTGTAGCCGATCGTAAGTTGCGGGCCTTCGATGGTGTGTCCGCCGACCAGCGTCGCCCCCATCGCGCGGAATTCTTTCAGGCCGCCCGCCAAAAGCTCGTAGAGATACTGTTCCTGCTGTCGCGAGGAACCGGGCAGTATCGTCGCCATGGCCAGCGCCGCGATCGGCTTGCCCCCCATGGCGAATACGTCGCTGGCGGCGTTGATGGCGGCAATGCGCCCCACCGTGTACGCATCGTCGAGCGGGGCCGCGAAGAAATCGGTGGTCAAAGTTACCGGCCGACCATCGGGTGGTCGGATCACGGCCGCGTCGTCGGGCCGGTCGAGCCCGAGCAGTACGTGCGGGCTTGCGGGAATATCCAATCGCGCCAACGTGCGCGCGAGCACCGTTCCCTCGACCTTGCCGCCGCAACCGGCGCATCGCATGGGTGCATGATTCTCCTCGACGGCATACCGCGGCGCATCCATCGGCCGATAGTCCTGGTACTTATTCATGAAGCGGCCGTCGATGCCGTCCTTGAGCCGCCAGCACCATCGGCCGCTCATCGAAAGGCCCTTGTACTCGCCGATGGCTGAACCGTCGCCCGTGTTGAGCAGCTTGAGAAACCCGCGCTGCGGCACGTATTCCACCAGCGGTTCGCCGGCCAACATGCGGCCGATGTTTTCCCACAGCACCGGCCCCTGGCGAACCGCGTAGACGCCGGCCTTGGGAGTGCGGTTGTCTTGAATCGTGCCGGTGTCGCCAACCGCGAAAATCGGCGCATCGGCCACCGTTTGCAACGTGGGCCGCGTGAGCAGGAAACCATCGTCGTCCAGCGGCAGAGTAACTGACGACAGGGCAGGGGGGGAAGTGGCGCTCGTGGCCCACAGCACCAGATCGGCTTCGAGCCGCGAGCCGTCGTCGAGCGAAAGCGCGTCGTCCGACACCTCGACCACCCGCTTGCCCAGCACCAGCTTCACGCCGCGCTCCTCGAGAGTTCGCCG
>CAYQAJ010000131.1:0-7854 GCA_964415245.1 uncultured Pirellulaceae bacterium
TCAGCGGCTAAGCCCCTTTGGCACCCCGTTTTGCATTGACGCCGCCAGGCGCAGCACGTACGATTCCACCGCCCCCCTGACTCACGGCAGCGCGCCACTGGGCGTCGCTGCGGATCGGGCATTACCGACGGGATGAGGCAATCGATCGTGCGGGGACAAGCACCAGTACATCCGGCTTTGCGAGGGGCGCGGCTCAACAAGCCCCGAGCCCGCCGAATCCCTTGGCGGCGCCTCCTTATCATCACCGGCATCTTTCTGCTGGCGGTGGTCGGATTAACGCTGTGGAGCTTGTACCGCGCCGCGCGATACGTCGAGCCATGGTATCAGGAGGCGATTGCCGCACAGCCATCGCAACAGCAGGCCCACGGCCAGGAGATGGAACGCCGCCTGCTCGATCTGCGGAACGACGTTCGGCAGCCGGGTCGCTTCGAAGCCGTGTTTACCGACGAAGAGATCAACGGCTGGCTGGCCGTCGATCTTCCACGTAAGTTTCCCCGCACGCTGCCCAGCGAAGTGCGCCAGCCGCGTGTTGCGATCCACCCGGACCAGGTTCAGCTCGCGTTTCAGGTCGAAAGCGACTCGATCGCGGTGGTGATGCACCTGGCCCTCGACGTGCAATTGACCGATCAGCCCAATGTGCTGGCCGTCCGTCTCCACAAGGCGAAGGCCGGCATGCTACCGCTCCCTTTGGACAAATGGCTTAAGGACATCGATACCGCCGCGCACGGAGCCGGCATCCCGATGCGCTGGACGCAGGAAGACGGCGATCCCGTGGCGCTGATCACCATTCCCGTGCGGCATCCCAAGTACGAAAAGCAGCAGGTTCACATCGACACGATCGAGTTGCGCGAGGGAGCGATCTATCTCTCCGGGCGCACGGAGGAGTCGCCCACGCCGCTTACCGCGACGACAACCGGCGGTATCTACCCGCTGTCGCGCGGCAGCCGCGCCACCCAGCGTTGAGCATTCTCCGGCTGTCGCTCCATCACCAGCGTGCCGCGGAAGCGTTCACCGTCGAGCCGCACGACGAGCCGATTCACGCTTTCGCTTTCCAGCGTGTACGTTCCGCTGTCGAAGCGCGACACACTCCCCCGGCTGCTCACGGCCCCCTCGAAGTCGAGATACGCCGGGCGATGGTCGGGCAGCGCTTCGGCCTCGATCGTCGACCCGGCTTGCGGCTCCTCGGCCAGTGCCCACGTGCGCAGCACCTCGCCCATTTCCAGCATCAAATCCCAGTGGGTCGGGCGCACGTAGCCGGGCGGCGTCTCATGCCGCAGTATCACATAGCGAGGCATGGCGGGCAGTCTTTCGTGTCGCAGCCGGACAAAACAAGGGGCGCGAGGCTTAGAATGCGTCGGCGCTTGCGCGGGGACCAGGCACCGGCACCGCAAATTCGGCCGCCCACCATGCTACTCGACGAAGACGGTCGTTTCTTCCTCGACCGGAATCGGCTCGGGCGACCGCTGGCTCGACACTTCGACGCGAAAGCGGAATTTGCCCGCCCGCTCGGCGGTAACTTCGACGCGAAGCGGCTCCAGTGTTTCGCCGGGGCGCATCTCCGCCACGCGACGCAGCTCGAACGTGCGTCCGTCGCGGGCCACGCTCGCCACGCCCACCGGCCCGCCAATGAGCCGCTCGAACTTCATGCCATCGGGCACGACATAGGTAATCGCCACGTCGCGGTCGGCGACGGTGCGATCGTTCTTTACGACAATCAGATACGTCGTCTTATCGCCCACGCGAAGGGGATCGGCAGTTTCGGCGATGGTGACCTCCAATCGGCCACTCGGCTCGACCTCGTTTCCATCGGTCGAAGATTCGGCGTCGGGCTCGGCGGCCAGAATCTCCAAGATCGCCTGTTTTTGGTCACTTGCTCCCTCCGCTGACTGGGCGACGGCTCGCACCACCGCCTCCTTCTTCGCCGCTTCGCAGCGGCAGTTGAGCTGGAATGACTGGGTCTGACGAGGTTCGAGCCGCTCGATCGACCAGACGAGCGATCGTCCCTCTTGCGCGAAGCCGCCCGTGGCGCGATGGGCACGCATCGCCGCATCGTATTCGATTGCCACCGTAACGCCCGTCAGTGGCACGTTGCCGGCATTTGTCACCTCGGCTCTCAACTCGGCAAGTTGGTCGGTGCGGCGCTCGGTGGGCGTGGTAAAACGCAGGGTCATCTCCGGGCGGGCAACGGGGCGCGGGGCCGACGCGGCAATGCACGCGGTGGCCGACGCCTTCTCTGTGTCATCGGCCGAGACCTCGATCGTGTGACAGAGTCGTCCTTGGCGAGTCACCTTGAACGTGAGCCCGACGCGCCGCGTTTCGCCCGCCGCCAATTCGCCCAGCGGCTGCGAAATGGGGCTCGCCTGCCCTTCGCTGTGCTCGAGCCCGGCGTCGAATCGATCGACCATTTGCACGTTGGACAGAGGCCGATCGCTTCGGTTGGTGATCTCGACGCGGAAGTGTGCCTCGCCCCCTTGTTCGACACTTGTCGGTCCTTCCATGCGAATGAACAGCGCCGGCGCGGCGACGCGTGCCGCTGCCGTGATCCGCGTCGTCGTGCACTGCTCTGCCGTCAAGCCCTCGCCACTGGATGCAGTGACGCAGTAGCGGGCATCTCCCGGTGCTTCGGCACGGCATTCGACCTCGACGACTCGCACGGCCCTTCCCGCCAGGTTGCCCAATCGCCACTGGACGCGGTCGCCAAATGCCTGGGCCGACGGGTTGCTCGACACCAAGGTGAGGTTCGCCGGCAGCGCGTGGCTCAGTGTGACGTTCGTTGCCTCCACGTCGCCCGTGTTAGACACCTCGACGCGGTACTTCACCGTGTCGCCCGACGCCGCCGAATCGGGACCGCTGACGCGCACCGCCAGACCCGGCGCACTCCAGGTGACCGTCGTGAACCCCTCGCCGAGAACCAGCGGGCTTTCATCGGCTGCCTGGGGAGGTCGCACGATCTGCACGCGAACCTGCGTCGTACCCCCCTGCTCACCCTGCGGAACGATCTGCGCCGCAGCGCGACCCTCTGCGTCGGCAATCGCCTCGATCGACGTGCTGCCGCGTGCAAACGTTGCCGCCGCGCCGCCTACGACCTCGTAACGCACGATCCAACCGGTGAGCGGCGATTGATTGGTCGATCGCGTCACAACCGTTTCCAGCCGGTGCGGCGCGGTGCCGCGGACAATCGCCGGCGGCGGAAGTGTCCACTGTGCGTCGATCCAGTGAATCGTGGCCGTTTGCACTACCCGGTCCCAGCCGGTCGCACCGGGCGCCGTTACGCTGACGTGGCTGGTGCCCTCGACGCTCGAAACGACGCTCACCCACGACTGGCCGGGCTGGGTCCAGACATCGTCCAGCGGATTGGGCGTACCACGCGTAATGACCTCACTGCGGCGCGAGCTGCGACTCACGGCGTGGCCGCCGCTGACCAGGTTGGGTCGGCGATTGAAAAGCTGGTCGAGAAAGCTGAGGCCCGTTCCGCCAACCTGGAAGAACTGCCCCACGCTCCCCTGCGCCATCGCCCACTCGATCTGGTCGCCGGTAGAATAGTAGCCGCTGGGTCCTACAAGACCCGACAACAGCACGACATCGCTGCCGATGGGCGCCGCAACGTGTACCGGAGTAAGCGTCAACTGGCCCGGCCGTCCCGCCGGCAGAAGACCCGCGCCGTTCGGTCCCCAAGCGCCGGGCACACCCGATGCTCCCGGCGCGACTGCGCCCGGTACGACACCAACAGGCGCTACGACGCCAGGCGCGGTTGCTATGGCGCCGGGCGCAACGCCGCCGGGCGGAACCGTCGGACACGCAGGCGGCGAGGGAGGTGACGTCCAGGCCGGCTGCGGAAAGGGAAAAGCCGCATCCGGCGCTAGCGTGGTAGTTGCCGGCTGCGGAAGGAAGATGTGCTCGCCCGTCGGATCAATTCTCGGCAGCCGTAGTTGCGCACATCCGCCGACGAGCAGGCACAGCATGGCCGCGCACAAGCAGCCGCTTACTCGACCAAGCTTCGCACTGGCGGTCGTCCGTGCCATCGATCCTTCTGTGCGATAGAGGCGGAATCCAGGGCGAGCTATCCCCTGGGGGAAGCCGGGCACTGGGTCGGAGTGCGCGCAATTCTTTCCACCCAGCCGGCGCGCGGCCACTGAAAAAACGTACCATGCAGCGCTCTACGATGAAGCGAAAACGCCACGCAGGCGCTGCCCAACGGCAACATCACGGCCGTGCCGCGCCCGGTTGTAGCGATCTTGCCGGCTGTGTCGCGCGATCGCACATCGCGGCAAAAAGCCGTGTAGCGACAAAGTTGAGTCGCTATCAAGCTCGCGCCAGCACCGCCGCGAAAAAAGTAATGCGCTCCCCGACACTTGCACCCGGCACTACAAAGCGCCCACTCGCTCGCGGCATCTGCAGCACCAGCGAATGACGGCAAGTCGGGCGCGTTCGAGTCAGATGTGCTCCGCGAGCTGCGCAAGGAGCGCGGCGGTCTTTCGCAGGCCATGTCGATCGAGAGTCGCGAGAAACTCGGAAACGCTCTTCGGCGGGTTCGTGAGACTCGCCCGTTGCCTCTTGACGGCAGCGCAGACACTATCGGGTGCCCGTTCAAATAATGAAGCCGCAAACTCGTCCGGATGCACGGCTTCGATTCCGTACGCGCTGAGAATGGCGGCGGGAAAGTCGCCGAGATTGCACGTCACAATTACGTCAGCCTCGCCGTGAATCCCAGCAGCCAGCACGTGGCGGTCGTCCGGATCGGGCAACTTGAGCGATGGAATCAAGTGCTCGTAGCCGGTCACGAGACAGTCCCGAAGCGAAGCGTTCATCTTGGCCCGTGTGCGCGCCAAACGGCTTGCAGAGATATGCGGGTTGTCCTTCAGGACGCTGCGAATCCATTCGTCATGAATCGTCTCCGTCCACCGCGCACGTACCAAATCTGCCTGCGCGAGCCGAATGAACAGATCGCGAACCAAAGCGGGATAGAGAATGTTCGCATCGTAGACTGCGGTGACAGGTTGCTCCATCAATAGCCCAATCCCAGCTCCTGGGCTTCCGCAGTCAGTTCGTCGAGTATCTTGGCCCTGACTTCATCGTCCTTTCGTTTGTACGCCATCAGATCGCCGTACAAGACTCTCCGGTGGTTACCCACCTTGCGGAAAGGAATGGCCCCATTTTCCAGCAGGTCGATCAAATAGGGCCGCGAGACGTTGAGCAGATCGGCGGCCTGTTGCGTGGTCAACTCCGTATGCACGGGCACCACCGTAACGGCGTTGCCCTTGGCCATCTCGACGAGTGCGCCGACCAGCACGCGGATCGCGGGCAGCGGAATAGCGACGGACTCCTCTGGCTTATCCTCAGCCTGGAGGTGAAACTGCCGACTCTTTTCGTCTGAGTTGGCAAGCAGCTTCGCGAGCGTAGCGCTCGACTGCTGTGCCAGCCGGGTCTCTTCCGGCGTTGTCGAAATGGCATCCGGAAAGTCGCTTGGCAAAGTGGTCATATCGGCGTCCCTGGTCTGCGGAAAACGGAACCCAGATTCATACATTGGATTCTACGCGGCAAGCGAAGCAAACGCAATAATCGAAGCAACCGAAACGCGCGCCGCGATGCCTTCTCAACGGAAGACGATTCCCCATAGAGATTTACGCCTGAAACGAGTCGGCGATCCTGGGAAGAGCATCAAGATCGCATTCCGACCGTCCATGTGCCGGACAATCGGCCTGCCGAATCAACCCGCCGCCTTGGGCGTCATGCTGCTGATGCGAAGTTGCTGGTCGTAGTGCGCCGTGGCAAGCCGCAGACCGTCGGGGTGCAGGTCCATGTCGCGGGCCAGGTTGGGGAGCTTGAAGCGGTGGAATTCCTTCTCCTCGTCGGCATTCCAGAACAATAGAAAGCCGCCGCTGCTCCCGCCCGAGACGCCGATCAGCGGCCCATCGACATGAAAAATGACACGCCAGGCGATTCCCTTGAGTCCCTCGGCGATGTGCGACTGCAGGAGCTTCTTCGACTCGCGCTCGAACCGCAGCACGATCGGATCGTGAACCGCTCCCAGTGGATTCGACGCGTTAAACAGGCCGCCGGCAGCCAGTTGGGCCGTGTCGGCGCTCAGGGCCATCGTGCGCACTCCGCCGAAGTCGACCTGTTGCCCCTTGTTGTACGAGTGCAGCTTCGTGGCGTCGAACTCGTCCAGCGCGTTGCCGGTCGAAAGTTCCCACACCTTGATGTGCCCCTTCAAGTCGCCCGATAACAACAGCTCGCCGCCGGGGTGATAGAGCACGCTGTAAATGTCGCACTCGTGGCCGGTCAACTCGCCCACAGGGGCACCGTCGGCGGCGTTCCATAGTCGCACGGTGCGGTCGTTGCCGGCGCTGGCGATCACGTTTCCGTCGGGCGAAGTAGCGATGCAGCGAATCCAGCCCTTGTGCGCTTCCACCGTGCGCGCGGGCTGCGGCTGCTCGGCTTCCACGGGCCACCAAATGAGCCGGCCCTCGCTGCCGGCGGTCACGGCCGTGTTGCCGCCGTCGCAGAAGGTGATGCCACGGACCCAGCTCTCGTGGCCCACCATCGGTGTCTTGGCGCCCGACTCCAGGTGCCACCGCTGCACACTGCTGTCTTCGGCGCTGGCCAGCACGTAGCGGCCCTGGGGATCGAAACGGCAGCAGATGAGCGGGCTGTCGTGTTTCCACTCCTGAACGACATGAGTCTCTTTGGGATCGGCCTTGGGAGCCGGCGGTTCGGGCGGCGGCTGTGGTTGGTCGGCCGGCGGCGCTTCGCCGGGCGTCGGCGCAGCTTCCGACGCAGGTTTCGGCGTCTGGGGCTGTGTCATGCCAGCAATTCCTCAATGGGGTGCGAAGCCGGATCGGCCATGGGGACCGGTCGACCCGCGACTTCGAACGTTTCCGTCGAATCCAATCCCACCGCGCGCAAATAGGTGTGGAACAAGTTGGCGTGATCGACCTGGCCGTCGACGACCTTGGTCCCCTCGTCGTTGGTCTTTCCCAACACGGCTCCCCGTTGAAGGCCGGCCCCCCCCAGAACCACCGACCACGCCCGGCTCCAATGATCGCGGCCGTAATTCTGGTTGATGCGAGGCGTGCGGCCGAACTCCGAAAGCACCACGATCAACGTGCTGTCGAGCATGCCGCGGTCGGCCAGATCGCCCACCAGAGCGGCAAACGCGCGGTCGAACTCGCCAAGCTGCTCCAGGTGGAAGTTGAAATTCTCGTTGTGCGTGTCGTAGTTCGAGTGCGTCACCTGCACGAACGTTGCCTCGTGTTCGAGCAAACGGCGGGCCAACAGGCAGTGCCGCCCGAAATCGTATTTACCGTAGCGCTCGTGGTCGGCCTCCGGCTCCTTCGACACGTCGAACACTTCGCCGCGCCGCATCAGCTCGATTGCCTGTTCATAGCTGGAGGCATAGACGTCGGTCTGGGCGGTGCGGCGCTTGCTGGTGAAGCGGTCATTCACGTGGCGGCGAAAATCGTTTCGCTCGGCGTCGGCCTCGGAGGTAATCTCGTCGGGGCGCACGGAATTCTGCGGTGGATTGCCGTTGCCCAGCACTACCGCCGCGTAGCGCGGCCCCAAGTAGGCGGCGTCGTTACTGCGTCCACCCCCACCCCCCGACGAAATCTGAATATGGCCTGGCATGCCCTCGCTTTTCCCTTCGAGCGCTCGGGCACACACGGCGCCGATCTTGGGATAGTCGGCCCCCGGCGTCTGGCGGCGGCCGGTGAAGATCATGAAGTGCCCTTTGCCGTGATCGTCCTCGGACGTGTTCACGCCACGTGCAACAGCCAGATGGTGCATTTGCTGGGCGGTGTGCGGCAGCAGCTCGCCGATGTGCAGTCCGGTGACGGACGTGGGGATGGCGCGAAA
>CAYQAJ010000131.1:7954-13931 GCA_964415245.1 uncultured Pirellulaceae bacterium
TCCCGCCTGCCGGGCGGGACCTGAATGTGCCGCGGTTCATGCTCGCAGCCCGTGCTCTCCGCCAAGGTCCCGCTCGGCAAGCGGGACCTACTTTCGCTTCTAGTGCCGAAACCGAAACTCGGCCGAGGTCAAAAGTGCCCAAATCATGTCGCGCACGGCTGTTCGCTTGTCGTCGGGTCGCTGTTCCAGGTATTGAGCTACGTCGGCTGCCTCGCCTTCATCGGGCAGCCGCGTCAATACGCTTAGATAGATCTCCTCGGCGATGGCCCGCGGATCTTCCAGCCGCTCGGCACGCGCCGCCAGGTTGTCGCCCGAGGGATTCAACCATGATCGTACCTGTCCCCCGTTGGCCAGGAATAGCGCCTGATCGGCCGTGGCGAAGAAATCGTCCTGCGACTGGCCCGACTCATTGCCGTAGAGCCCCACGAACTGGCGCACTTCGCCCTTCTGCTTTTCAGCCAGGGCGGCCTCGATCTGCAAGGCCCGCTCCGCTTGTTTTTGCGAGTCGGCGGCTGCCGCTTCATCGAGCGGATTCTTCTCGTCCCACTCTTTCGCCGCCGCGGCGCGCTGCTGGTCGGTCACGCCCGTGGCCTGCATCATGCTGGCGGCAAACTGCTCGGGCGTCAGGGCACCCACCGACGCCAGGGCGAACTGGCTGGTGGCGTAGTTCGACAGCCCGTCGAGAGCGCGATCGGCAGCGGCGGCGGCCGACTGTGCACTTTCGCGAAGCTGCGGCGACTGAGCGTCGAGCGATGCGGCCGTCTCGCGGAGCGTGGCCCTTTCGACGGTCAGTTGGGCAACGCTGCTTTGAAGCGACGCGAGTTGCCCCTTGAGATCATCGGCAGTCGCCTGCAGCGCCGCGACCTGTTCGGCCAGCGCCGTAGCTTGAGCCGCCAATTCGTCGGCGCGGGCCTTGATCGTCTTGGCGGTCGCGGCAAGCTCCGCGTCGTCAGGAAGGTTTTGAGAGGCCGCATCGGCGCTGGCCAGCAAATCGGTTACCACCTTGACTTTCGACTGCATTTCTTCGAGCTGCCGCTGGGCGTCGGCCCGCGTCTGATCGGCGGTCTGGCTCGCGGTCGTAGTCTTCGCGAGCTGCTCCTCGCGCTGCGGAAGCTCCGTCGCGATGGCGGCCAGTCTCTGGTCAATCTGAGAACGCTGGGACTCGGCCGCGAGCACGGCGTCGTGCGCCGCACTTGCCTGAGAAACGGCGCTTTGGTACTGGGCGAACGTGTCCGCGCTGGTCCATCGCCGCCGCGCGACGATTGCCGAGGCGGACGCCTTCTCCAGGGCGGCGGCCGCCTCGTGGTACGCAGTCTCGAGCGACGCATTCTCCGCGATCGCGGCCGCGTGGCGCTGCTTCGCTTCGTTTGTCTTTCCCGTGGCGGCGGCCAGCGCATCCGCCGTGGTCTTCGCGATCGCGGCGAGGTCAGCGGCCTCCTTCTCGATTCCGGCAAGCTGCTCCTCTTGCTTTGCGCGTCGCGCGGCGAACACTTCGGCAGCCGCTGCCAACTCCTTTTCCTCCGGAAGCGTTTGCGCCGCTTGTGCCGCCTTCTCCGCCGCATCGGTCAGCAACGCCACCGTCTGCCGCGCGTCGTCGCGCTTCTTGTCGGATTCGGCCTGCGCTTGGGCCGCGGCATCGGCCGCCGCACTCGCGGCATCGACGTCGGCCTGAAGCTTGGCCACCTCCTGCGCCAATTGCCCCACGCTTTGACCCGCCGCAACCCACGCCTCGCGCGCCGTATCGGCGGTCGCCTGGGCCTGCTCCTGTGCCGCCGTCGCCGCGTCGAACGCCTCCTTCAGCCCGGGAAGCTGCTCGGCGACAAGCCGAACGTCATCATCGCTGACGGGCGGCAGCTCAAAGCCGCGCTGGTACGTCTTCGTCAATGCCAGCTCGCGCAGGAAGGCGCGCATGTCGTACTTCATGGCCACGATTTCGACGGCCAATAGATCGAGCAATTCCGGATGCGAAGGCGGATTGTCCGCGTGGTGCAAATCGACCGGGTTCACGAGTCCCCGCCCCATCATGTGCGCCCACATGCGATTGGCGATGTTCTGGTTGAACGCTCGATTTGTTCCGTCCGTGACGGCCTGGGCCAGCGCCGCGCGGCGACTGTACTTGGGCACGGGGCGAACGTCCTTTTCGGGTTTGACCTCGTACTCCTCGCCCGCGGCAAACGTTGGCTCCTCGATCGGTTTGCCGCCTGGCAGACACGGCGCCGCCTGGCCTTCGACGCCCGTGAACACCGACTTGTACTTCGCCTCGCCCTCGGCCTTCTCCGCCACCGAGGTCTTCTTTTCGTCCTTCTTCTCGGTGAACAGAAAGCTGCGCATCACGAACGCGTTCAGCCCGTAGTATTCCGACTGGTGGTAGTCGTCGATGAGCGGATGGTCGTGGCACTGCGCGCATTGCAAGTCGCGGCCGAAGAACAGCCGGCCAATGTCGCGCGTCAGCAGGTTCGGCTCCACGTCGCGATCGAGATAGAACCGCGCCGGCCCGCGCTGCTCGGGGTCCAGGCCGTCGGCTGAAAGAACCTCCCGCACGAGCTGGTCGTACGGCTTGTTGGCCTGGAACGAGATGAGCAGGAACTGCTGCCACTCTTCCGACTTGACGCGCTGATCGCGCCGTCGCTCCATCCACATCACGTCGAACGCGACGGCCATGTGCCGCGCGTTCCGCGGGTCGGCCAGCAAACGGTCGATAAGCTGCGTCCGCTTGTCGGGCGAGGTGTCGGCGAGGAACGCCCGTGCTTCGCCGGCCGACGGAATGGTGCCCACCAGATCGAGATACGCGCGGCGGAGAAACGTTGCGTCGTCGGCCAGCGGTGCCATTGGGCCGACGTGGCTCGATTCGATCAATCGGTCGATTCGCTCGTGCAGGGGTTCCGGCGCCGGCTCCTGCGCGATGAGACGGCCGCCGATACAGGTCCCTAGCCAGAAAGCCGCCAGAAAAGCCAGCGACAGCACTGCTGTCGAACGCCGGGGAATCGCTGCATTGAAACACGGCATTGGGCCGGCTTTCCCCTGGTTTGTTTGTGGTGGGCGTGGTTTGGCAGGCGGGGCGCCTTGGGGCTCGGCACGTGGCACACGAACGCGGCGATGGCACGCACTTAGGGCCTGCGCATCGTGACAATCGCGGGTTCGGCACGATCCATCAAGGACGGCCGATATGTTAACGCCCCCAGAGGGATCGGTCAACCAAAACTCCGAATCGGCGCCCGACTGACGATCTGTGGGTCCGCCCCACGAGCAGCAATACGGATGCCGCAGGATCGGGCCGATCAGTTGTGCCATGTTCTATCTCAGGTCGTTGGGAAGTCGACTTGGCCTGATCGTCTCGAATCGTGCTATAATTCGTGCATGGCCGCGAAAATATCCGAAGAGCTCCGGCGCGAGATCGCCCGCGAAAAAGGCGCCCCCGTCCACCTCGTGGACATGGAGCAACAGAAGGAGTATGTCCTCATTCCCGCGGAGGTATATAACCGAGTTCGAGCGCTTTTCGGAGGTGCGGATCCCTTCGACATTCGCGAGACGTATGCCGTGCAGGATCGCGTCGCCGAAGAGGCGTGGAGCCATCCCGACGACGCGGCCTACGACCAATACGATCTTCACCGCGGGAAGCAATGAAGGTCCAGCGCGGAGACATTGTCCTTCTCGACATGCCGTTTGCCCAGGGCGGCGGCTCGAAGATTCGCCCCGCTCTCGTGGTGCAGTCGGACCATAATAACTCTCGGCTGACGAACACGATCGTCGCGGCGATCACGCGCAACGTCAGTCGCGCGCACGAGCCGACGCAGTTCTTCGTCGACCTCAGCACGCCGATCGGCCAGCAGTCCGGCCTATTGGCCAACTCGGCGGTCACCTGCGAGAACCTCTTCACAGCCGGGCAGAGTTTTGTCATTCGCAAGATCGGGCAACTGCCGCCGGCGGCCATGCGGCAAATCGACGTTTGCTTAAAGGCCGCATTGGGAATCTCGTGACTGCCGCAGTTGTTCCCATTGTTTGGTCACTTCGATGAACAAGGATACCGGCCGGGAGTGGCCGTCGCGATGCACGTAGGCGAAGGTACGCAATCGAGGCCAAGTAACCGCGCCGCGTCAAACCAGTTTCGTTCCGTTGTCGGCATGTAAACGCGCTTCTTCGAGTCCCGTTTACATGTCCGCCTCGCTGTGTTCCGCGCGCTCAACGATCCAGCGGATGTCGCTTGTCGCATGAGTTTTCGAAATCGAGGGTTTTAACGGGCGAAAACGGCGCGGAAAACGGGGTTAAACGATGGAGACGTGTCGCTGGCGCCATCGCCGCGGCAAAGCGACATGGCCGCGTGTCGCCTCGGGCCGATCCGGAAACGGGCACGGAGAAAAGCGCGAGCAGCGTATCGGATGCGTTGACGCGGCGCACGTTAGGGCCACCCCATTCGGGGTTTTGGGTGCGAGATCGACATCGCTACCCAGGGTTGCGCTTCGCTCCACCCTGGGCTTGCAGAGGGCCGTCCCGTTGGGACTGAAACGGGAAACGCCGGCCCACGACCATCGTAGGGCCGAGGGCTTGATTTGTCAAGAGTTACTGAGTACTTATGAAGTAGTATTGCCGCGCGACCGTAGCTGCCCAGTTGCCGTCCCGTTGGGGAATGCCCAAGGGAAACAAGCGCTTTCCGCCGGGCCAGCTCCGGCGGTCCGCCGCAGGCGGAACAACTGGCGAGCTACCTCTCAGCGCGAAAACGAAAACAGATATCCGCGGAGGTCAGCGGAAGCCGGTTGCGGGGGCGAAGCGAATCTCCTTTAGCGAGAGGAGCTCGGCGCCGGGTTTGGCGATTACGCGCATCGACAGCGTGTGGCGCCCGCTGCGCTTGACGGCGAGGAACAGCTCATCGGTGCATTCGCTGTCGGGAGGGCTGGGGCGGACCGAGGCGGTCTTGCGCTCGTCGTCGACGGCCAATTCGTACTGGCCATCTTCCGCATCGGCGGCGGCGCGGTAGACGATCTTGACGCGGAATATGGCCGGCTTCTTGACGCGGAAGTCCCAGCTCAGCCAGTCGTCGTGAAGAATCCAGTTGACGGCGGTGCTGGAAGCGGGGCCCTTTTCGATGCGCAAAGCCGTGCCGTGGATTTGTGCGTCGGTAACGAGGAATCGCAGCGCACCATCGGCCGCCTGCTGAACGACAACGATCGATGGACTGTCGGGCGATGTTCCATCCTCTTCGCCGTCGGAGTCACCGTCCGAGTCGGCCGTGTCGCCGCTGTCGGTGACTTGTGTGCCGTTGTCGCCTCCCTGCTGCGTGTGGGCAAGTTGCGATCGGCCCACTCCCCACACGAGTCCGGCCACGACAAGCACCGCCGCGACCAACAGCGGCACGAGCCACAACCACCAGGCACTACTCCGCGGTGCGAGCTCGCCCGTATCGACGTCTGCTTCCCAATCCGGTTGCCGACCGCCCGAAGTCAGCGACGCGCGACCGACCGGAGGTGCAACGACCCCGGGAGCGGCAGGCTCGACCGACCCCTGCGAAAGGACGGCGCCTCCCATGGGGGCAATAGCGGGCGGTGCCACGGTCGATGTAGCGGGCGCCGGCGGCGGCATCGACGGACCGGTCGCGGAAGCCGCCGCACGCCGCGCCAATTGTGCGTCGTACTGCGCTTTGGCCTGTGGATCGAGCAGGCAGAGCCTGGCCGCGGACAATTCGTTCAACAGCGACTGCGTATAGATGCCGCGCGGCCCCGTCTGAAAGCTATGCACGTGGGACATGCGGCTATCGGCCGCGGCGCGAATCGCATCGGCATCGGACGCAAAGCGGGGCAGACCTAGCAGCAGGTAGTGATCGGCCGGCTGCTCGTGCGGCTCGATGCCCAGCCACTCAAGATACGGATCGAAGGGCGCGGGCGAGGACATCGGTGAGGGACTATGCCTGACGACGCGAGGAATGACTGATGCCTAATGACGTAACGACTAACTAATGACCAATGTCCCAATGACCAATGCCGGA
>CAYQAJ010000132.1:0-13886 GCA_964415245.1 uncultured Pirellulaceae bacterium
CAGCAGCATGAAGCAGCCGGTGCCGTAGGTGTTCTTGGCGCTGCCGGTCTCGAAGCACGCCTGGCCGAACGTGGCGGCTTGCTGGTCGCCGGCGCTGGCGGCCACGCGGATCGGCCCCCCGAAGAGGTCCAGCTCGGTCTCGCCGAACACGTGGCTCGACGGGAGCACTTCGGGAAGCATCGCCCGGGGCACGTCGAGCAGACGCAGCAGCTCGTCGTCCCAGTCGAGCGTGTGGATGTTGTAGAGCAGCGTGCGGCTGGCGTTGCTGGGGTCGGTGGCGTGGCAGCGTCCGCCCGTGAGCCGCCAGATAAGGAAGCTGTCGATGGTGCCGAACAGCACGTCGCCCCGCTCGCCGCGCTCGCGCAGGCCATCGTGCGTATCGAGCAGGTGCTTGATCTTGGTGCCGGAGAAGTAGGCGTCTACGACGAGGCCGGTCTTGGCGCGAAACACCGGCTCCAGCCCGTCGGCCTTCAGACGATCGCAAATGGGCGCACTGACGCGGCTTTGCCACACGACGGCGTTGGCGACGGGCATGCCCGTGTGGCGATCCCAGAGAATGGTTGTTTCGCGCTGGTTGGTCACGCCCAGGGCGGCGATGTCCTTGGCCGTGAGCGAGGCTCGCCGCAGGGCCGATTGGGCCACACCGATCTGCGACGACCAGATGTCCTCGCCGCTGTGCTCCACGTGGCCCGGGGCCGGCAGGATCTGCGGGAACTCCTGCTGTGCGGCGGAAACGACCTGTCCGTCGTGCGAGAAGACGATCGCCCGGCTCGACGTGGTGCCTTGGTCCAGCGCGAGCACGTATTTTGGCTTGTTCATGGGCGTGACGTGCCTATCCCCAAACCGTCGGGGACTGGCTCACTTTGCGGAGTCCGCGGAGCAAAGTGTGCCTGTCCCCTTGTCCGGACGGTTTGGGGATAGGCACGTCACGCCCCGCGCGACGGCTGCACCTGCTTGCCGTGGCGGGTCCGCAATCGCTCGCGGCAGGCCGACACTTCGTCTTCGACGCGGGCGGCGTCGATAAGTTGCTCTTCGACCATCAACCGGGCAAGATCGCGAAGCGTGCGCTCCGACAGCGACTGATCGTACAGCAACATCAGACGCCGCTCAACCAAGTCGCTCAGGTGTTGCACCCACTCGCGGCGAAGCACGTGGCGGACGAAGGGGACGGGGAAGGGGAAGGGGGGGCGACCGGAATGATCGGAGGATACGGCGCCGCCGCGATCGCGCTGGTCGCTCACGTCGCGCTCATCGCCGTCGTCGTGCGCCTTGCCGGAAGCCAACAGCGACTCCGCCTCGGTGCCGCAAAGCCTCCACACGGCCTGTACCTGCGCCAAGGGCACACCACTGCGCTCGCTCAGTTGTTCCTGTTGGGCGGCCCGTTGGGCTTCCTCGGCCGGATACGAGTTGCCGCCGGGTAGTACGCGGTCGCGCGAATCGCGCTCGGGCTTTGCGTGTAGGCTTTCCAGCACTGCGGCCGCCGTTTGCTCCGCCACAAGCCGGGCGGTCGTGAGCTTGCCGCCGACAACAGAGAACAGCGGCACGGCGCACGAGTGCCGCTTAATCCGATGATCGCGGCTGGCCGCCGCCGGCGACGCATTGGTGGCAGCGGCCAGCGGCCGCACGCCGCTATAGTGCATGTCGATGTGCCGCCGCGCAAGACCCACGTGCGGGAATACGCGGCGGGCGGCGCTCACCAGGTAGTCGAGCTCCTCGTCGCTGGCCACCGCCGTGCCCGGGTCGGCCTCGAACGGCAAGTCGGTGGTTCCCACCAGCGTGCCACCGCCAAAGGGCAGCAGGAACACAGGGCGGCCGTCCGGGGCCTCGGCATAAACGCCGCCCGAACCCCGCGCCTCGCGCAGCGGCTGATGGAAGCTGATGAAATGACTCCCCTTGGTGGGACCCAGGAGTCGCGGCGAGTCGATTTGCAAACGCTTAAGCGTTCGATCGACCCACGCACCGGTCGCGTTGACGACGGCCAACGGCTCGAACGTCAGCTCGGGTTCGCCGCGACGCGCCGGTCGCGACGAGTTAGCGTCGGGCTCGGCATGAATCACCGCGGTGCGGCCCTGAAGCATCGCGTTACGATACGTGAGCACGCGAAACCACAGTCCCTGCTCTTGTGCCAGGCGTCGGGCATCGTCGAGCAGCGCGATCACCAGTCGCTCAGGATAGTGAATCTGCGCATCGTGGTAGGCGCACAGCCAACGAAACGTATCGGGATCGACCCGCGGCACGTCGGCGTCGCCGACGCGATGCACGCTGCGGCGCGGCAACGTGGAATCGGCTGCATAGCGGTCGTAGAGCCACATTCCCAGGCGAACAACCCACAGGCCGCGCGAGCGCGACGCGCCCCCGCAGCGCGATATGCCGGTCGCGCGCGCCGCCGCCTTGAGCAATCCTCCCGTGCGACGCTCGACGGGAATGTACAGCCGCAGCGGTCGCACCAGATGCGGCGCGAGACGCAACAGTCGCGTCCGCTCGGCCAGTGACTCGCGGACCAGCCCGTACTGGCCGTATTCGAGGTATCGCAGCCCGCCGTGAATCAGCCGCGAGGAGGCGGAAGTGGCGCCGCCCGCCACGTCGCTAGAATCGACCACGCACACCGCCATGCCGTTCAGCACCAACTCGCGGGCAATGGCGGCGCCGTTGATGCCCCCGCCCAGAACGAGAATTGGCCGGGAAGACGCCTTCATGGGTGGCAGCAGGGGGTGTAGGGCGTCATGGGGCAGCCTGTTGCGCCGAAGGGCGGAACGGCAAAATCAATTTGCCGGCTAACAGGAATGTAATGGCAACCACGACCAGCAACAATGCGCGTATTTGCACCCGTGCCGGTTTCGGGCACAATGGAACGTAGAGTTGTGTCCGCTTGGAAGGATGCGCCCCGTGGCGAACGATCGTCGGTGTCGCCAAAAGATGGATTCGACGCGTAGTTGAGGAATCGTCGGGCATGAATTCACGGTCCCGCGCTGTCGCCGCAGCGCTCTTCGCTGCCGTGACGCTTTTCGCCGCGCCGCTCACGCCGCACGACGCGCAGGCCCAAACTGTCGTGTGGAAGACGGGCGTCCAGCTTCGGCGGCAACTCGCCACGCCCATCAGCATTCGCTGGTCGTCTCGGCCGCTACGCGACGGGCTGGTTAACCTCTCCACCCAATCCGGTATCCGTGTGGCCATGTTTCTCGACCGGCGGATCGATCCCGATCAACGGGTCGACCTGGAAGTGCAAGATCGCCCCTTGGAAGAGGCCCTGCGCGAACTCGCCCGCTCGGCGCGGATGGGCGTGTGCCTGTTCGGGCCGGTGGCCTATTTCGGACCGGAGCAGACGACAAGCCGATTACCGACCCGCGCAGCCTTGCTGGCGGAGACCGTATCGAAGCTGGAGCCGGAGCCGCGGCGGAGTCTGGGGGCCGTTCGGGGCTGGCAATGGGATGAGCTGGCGACGCCGCGCGAGCTGGTCGAGCGGCTGGCGGAAGAGGCATCGGTCGAGATCGACGGGATCGACCGCATCGAGCACGATCTGTGGCCCGCCGCCGACTTGCCGCCGCTTTCGTGGACCGACCGTTTGTCGCTGGTGCTGGCCGGGTTCGATCTGTCGTTCGAGATTCAGGACGGGGGCGCTCGTGTGGCACTGATCCCGATGCCCGAGGCGAGCACAGTCCGTCGCTCGTACACGCTCGTGGGGGAAATGGTCCAGAACGCGGAACGCATCGCCGCGCTGTTTCCTGACGTGCAGCAGGAGCGGACGGGGAATCGGCTGACGGTCGACGCCACGATGGAGCAGCACAAGGCGATCGGCCGGTTGCTGCGCGGCGAGCCACTCGACGACAAACCGGCAACGCCTCTGGATAAGCAGACCTACACCATCACGGCCGCCAACCAGTCGGTCGGGGCCATGGTGCGCCAACTGGCGGAGCGGATGGACGTCGAGGTGAAATTCGATCGCCGCACGTCGGCCGCACTACGGGTGAACGTCAGCATCGAACTCAAGGACGCCAGCTTCGATACCTTAATGCGCTCCGTGCTCGATCCCGCCGGACTGACGTACCGCCTGGAGGGGCGCACGCTCGAGATTCTTCCCGCCAAGCCGTAGCGACCGGTGCGCCTCAATCCGCGTCGCCGTTCGCACCGGGCGTAGCATTCGCTAGCGGCACGGCGCCGCAGAATCGTCGTACCTTCTGTTGCAGCGTGTCGGCCGTGAACGGCTTGACAATGTAGTCCGATACGCCCGCCTTAATGGCCTGCAAGACGCGCGACTTCTCCGACTCGGTGGTGACCATGATGACGGGCACGCTGCGGTTCACCCGGCGGATTTCGCGAACGAGCGAGAGGCCGTCGCGGCCGGGCATGTTCCAGTTCGTCAGCACCAGGTCGAATCGGCTGGCTTGGAACAGGCTCAGCGCATCGTCGCCGTCGGCCGCTTCAATTACCTCGAAGGGGCCCATGGCCGACAGCAGGCGAAGAATGATCTTTCGCATGGTGGCGGCGTCGTCGACGACGAGCACGCGTTGTGACATGGATCGATATTTAACGTCAGAGAGAGCCACATGAATGCGGCGGCCAAGCGGAGCGCCGCGTGAATGCGGCGGCTATCCATGAAAGAGTAGCATGATCGCCCGATGGGCGCTGCCCATATCTTTGGCGCCGTCGAACCAACTCGTGCCGGCGCCCTCGTCGCGACCGATGCGACCGCGCCGCGCCTCAGGCGCTTGCGGGGGAGCGCGGTGCGTCAGGCGAGGGCCTTTTCGAGCCCGTCGCGGATCGATTGCTCGATCTGCCCGCGGAAGGCGATCGCGGCAAAAGGAATGGTGCCGTCCATGAGCACGTGGTCCTCCTCGACCGTCATAATGCCGCTGATCTTCATGCCGAACGTGGTGAAGGAGAAATCCAGCTTGTGGTCGTTCCACTGGCCCTCTACATTCTTGACCTGATCCTTATACTTCTCGCGGACCGTGTCCAGAAACGACTCCAGCCGCTGGCGAGCGGCCTCCTGGCCAAGCTGGTGCGGTACTTTGGTGCTGAATCCTGGCATGGCGGGCTCCTGCTGCCGGAGTGCAAGCCGGCGAAACCGCAAGCGTGGCGATACGGTATAATGGTGCGGCTGGGGAAAGTTTGCCAGTGGGCAGCATGCCGCAGTTCTTGCCGTGCGGCAAGTGGGCTTTCGCACTGCAGCAACTTGGCGAAGAGGGGACCGTTTAGCGATGGGGCGACGTTGATCCATGGCTCGTAAGCATCGAGGCATTCTGGCGGCCGCTGTGCTCGGCGCACTGGGTGTCGCCGTGTTGGTCGTGGCGCTCAGGGTGTGGGCTACGTACGTGCCCGCCCCCGAAACTGCCTCGCGCGCAGGGCTGATGCGGTGGCTCGTGCTGCGCGACTTGGCGATGGAATCTCCCGAGACCCAATTGGCGGTGCTCGAACGTGTCGAGCAGGAGTTGGAGCAAGAGACGGTCGTCACCGACACGGGCGATTCGTTGAGCCACGCGCAGCACCGCCAACTGTTGGAGAACGTCAGTTTTCTTAAGAGATACTGGTTCCAACAGCGGCTCGAGGAATACGCCCAGTGCCGCGAGTCGCAGCGCAGGAGATTCGTCCAGCAGCAGGTCGATAAACTGGCCGCCTGGTCGCGAGTCGACGCGTGGCTCGCATCTGCTCATGCCGATGATGCCGCGAGGTCGCCCGGTGACGGGGCCGATTCGCCGGTTGGCGGCCGCGCACCGAGTCTGATTTCGCAGGTCGAGACCTGGATCCAAGGGACGCCTGAGCCACAGCGGCCGATCGCTCGTCAAGCCGTGTGCGAGGGAGTAGTCTGCTGGCTGGCCACCGACGACCTGAGCGATTACGGCATGGATTCGCGGCGGCATCTCGCCCGTCGAATCGCCAACCATCTCGACGCCGGCAGGCGCGCCGACGAGTCGGCCAGCGGACTGACGCACCAGCAGCGCGTCCGGCTGGCGGCCAACGGCGAGCTGCTCTTGGAAGCGTGGCTCTACGACGAGAAGGATCGCTATTTCGCATTGCCGGCCGACAAGCGGCCCGCCCACGTCGACGAGTGCATCGACAGCTTTCTGCGGTGGGGCGTGCTGGAGCTGCTTGCCGAAGCGCCGTCCGCAACGCCCACCGCAGATTCACGCGCCCAAGCCGGCACCTCAGTCGGCACAGCCGGCAACTCGGCCCCAACGGGCGGCGCCGGCGCTGCAACCTCGTCCACGGCCATCGCGCCAGCTCCTCGGCGTACGCACGCCGAACTTGTCGCGGCCGGGCGAAAGCGATTTTTGTCGCTCGTCGACGAGTGGCTGCGTCGCGCCGATCCGGAGGACCGCCAAGAACTCCAGCAGTTGGTCGCCACGATCCAGCAGCGCATGCTGGTGCGACAACTCAGAGAGGCGATGCGCGCCTGGTCCGGAAGCTGAAGGCAATGGCTGCGGCCCGCGCGCACTCGGCGACTCGCTCGCTTGCGGAGTTACGGCCGCGAGCGGCGTCACGGCTCGTTGTCGTCGAAGCACTGTCGGTCGCTTGGATGCCACAGCGGCAGGCCGCGCTCGACCCGCTCCGCCAGAATGGCCAGCTTTTCGTCTGTGCCCGGCAACGCACCTGTCGCGTCGTATTCCGACTTCGTTGCTTCCTCGGGTTCAAAATCCCAAATGCCGTCCTTGATGGCTTCCAGCACTGATGTGGGGCCCAACATGCTCCGTTTCCCTCACGCAGTAATCGCGGCAACTTGACGCGCCAACGGGTGTATCGAACAACGCGGCAGCCAACACGTGCTGTTTGAGCCGATTCCCCAGAAAGGGCGAAATCGCGGGCTGCCGCCGTCTGAAAGACCAGAGTATCAACCCTTGACGGGCGAATGTCAAGCAAACGGCGCACGAGGCCGTCACACAGTGGGATATACGCTTCGCACGGGAGCCGCCGATGGGCGGGCGAGGCGCTCGCGCGGAAGCGCTGCGCCGCCATCGGGCAGCAAATCGACGAGCTGGCGTACGAGTCGCGAGTCGATTGTGCCGTTGCGACCTCCCCGACACGCAGCACCGCGCACCGCCAGCAAATCCGGCGCCAATGGTATGAGTGACGGCAATACCTCCGATGTGATCGAGCCACCCAGCACCACCAGCATTCCCGCACGCCGCGCGGCGTGCGTGAGCGATGCAAGCTCAGCCATCGGCAGATGCGCCGTAAGTGGTCCGCTGGCCTTGTCGTAGGTATCCAAGAGCAAGGCGCCGCAGCGGAGCGAAACGGCGCGGTCGAGCACTTGCCGCGGGCGAGGCGCATCGGCGCTTTCATAGTCGGCATACGCTGCCGCGACCGGCACGACGCCTGGCGGAAGCGCGTCGAACAGACACCGCCAGCGCTCGTGCCAACCGACGGCATTGGCGCAGCCGGCAAGGCCGACCTTGGCGAAGTCCAGGTGCGCTGCTTCAGCCGGGACGGAAATTTGCTCAGCCGCGATCCATCCGATTGCATCGGGGAGCGAGCCGTCTCTACAGTCGTACCGCAGTTCGCCCAGCGCGGCGCTCAAGGGGAAGCCGTAACCGATCGCGAGCCGCACGTCGCGCCATACGCCCCCCTCGGCCCGTCCCAGGGGACCGCGTGCCGGTTCCTTTACGTCGATCACATGCGCGCCGCCGGCCAGCGCGGCAATTGCCTCTTCGGCGCTGCGTACGCTAACGAGCAGACCCGTCATGTCGACTCCTTGTCTCGATCGCTTCGCCGCTGGCGGTGAGCGCGAACCAGTTGCTCGTTGAGCCGGCCGACCAGCTCGCCGCCGAGAGGTTCGCACCACGTGCCAAAAATGGTAATGTAACCGCCCTCCCACGTGCCGAGAAATCGCGTCACCTTCGCCTGGTGATACGCGGTTGCCGATTCGGCCAAACGCACGACGAGCGCGGCGGTCTGCGGAGAAGCTTTCTGACTTGGAGTGACGCGCGACTTGGTACGCCCCAGGAAGAAACACTCCACGATTTCAATCGGCACGCGCATCGGAGCGCCGAAACGAAGATTGACCAGCAGCTCGGCATCCTGGTAAGCGAGCCGGGGCCGAGTCAGCCAGTAGGTCAGCACCATCGCGGACACAACGCCCCACGCCACGATGCCCCAACCCAGACCGATCAGCCATGCACTACTGACCCACAATTGGCCGACGACCGCTAGCGCGGCTCCCGTCGATATCACGAGTGCCGGTGCAACGAGCGCGACGGGCACTGCTCGCACGTTGGGCCCAAGCCAGGACTGGCACTTCATGATGCGTCGGGGATTCGGCGACTGTCGCACCCGCTCAACCGTGCCGCGAAGTCTACCAGAAACGCCGGCACATCCCCAGGAGTGTGAATGGCAGCAATGCGCTGCGGCGCGCATTCGGCTGGTAGCTGGGGGAACCTTGCACTAAGCTTGGACATAAGCTGTCAGCTTTACAGCCCTCAGCTTTCAGCCGGAGGAGGTCAGTCGTCAGTTGTCCGTGGTCAGTTGCGTCGGAGAGGAAGTCGGGTCATCACCGCGTCGCCACATCTCAGCGGCATTGTATCGTGCAAGAACCAACGACCGACAACCTACAACTGACGACGGACCACTGACGACGGACCACTGACAACGGACAACATGGTACGCTACGAGTACGTTGCCGATCCGAAACAGCTTGCCGCCCTGTGCGATGCGGCCTCCGCGTCGCAGGCCGTTGCGTGGGACACGGAGTTTGTGTCGGAGTACACGTACCGGCCCGAGTTGTGTCTGATTCAAGTGGCGGCGGGCGGAATGCTGTGGATCGTCGACGTGCCGGCGGCGGGCGATCTGTCCGACTTCTGGAATCTGCTCGCCAGCCCGGGCCGCGAGAACATCGTACACGCCGGCCGCGAGGAGATGCGGTTCTGCCTGTCGGCGGTTGACCGGATGCCCGATTCGCTGGTCGACGTGCAAATCGCGGCGGGACTGGTGGGGCTGGAGTACCCGGCTTCGTACGGCACGCTGGTGAATCGATTGTTGAGCAAGACTCTCGGCAAGGGAGAAACCCGCACCGATTGGCGCGTGCGTCCGCTGGCGGCGCGGCAGTTGGAGTACGCCGCGCAGGACGTGGCGTACCTCGAGCCGCTGCGGGACGCTCTGTACCGCCGCCTCGACAAGTTGGGCCGCCGCGACTGGCTCACTGCCGAAATGGAAGCATGGCAGCGGCAGGTGCAAGAGGCCGACGACCAGGAGCGCTGGCGGCGCCTCTCCGGGATGTCCAACTTGTCGCCGCGTTCGCTGGCGATTGTACGCGAGCTGTGGCGATGGCGCGATTCGGAGGCGCAGCGGCGGGATCTTCCCCCACGTCGCATTCTGCGCGACGACCTGGTCGTCGAGCTGGCGCGGCGGCAGACGTCCGATGTGCAACGCATTCGCTCGGTGCGCGGCCTGGTTCGTCGCGACTTGAACCCGCAACTGCCCGCCATGGCGCAGGCAATCCAGCGCGCACTGGCATCACCCGAGAACGATCTGCCGCGCTCCCGGCCGCGCGAGTCAGGGCCGTCTCTTACGCTGCTGGGTCAGTTCTTGAACACCACGCTGTCCAGCGCCTGCCATCAGGCGCAGGTGGCGTCGGGATTGGTCGGCACGGTGCAAGACGTGCGCGACCTGGTGGCCTACCGTCTCGGTTTGGCGGGAGCCGCCGATTCTCCGCCGTCACTGGCCTGTGGATGGAGAGCCGAAGTCGTGGGGCGGCTCATCGAAGACCTGGTCGAGGGCCGGCTCGCCGTGCGCATCGCCGACCCGCTGGCCGACCAGCCGCTTGCGTTCGAACCGCGCGAACCACACGAATCACGAGAACCGCGCTGACCGCGCGAATCACTCCATTGGGGCACGGCTTCGCGCAACAAATCCTTGCGTTCGCGCCGCCTCCGTGGTTAGTCTGGATGTGGGCCCCATCCCCGACTTCCGGATCGTAACGCCGCCGTTCGACCGACTCTCTTGCACAACTGCGCGGCTGCCGCGCCATACCTCCGCTCATGCCTGTCCTATCGCGAATGGCCCGATGGCATGTGTCGCAGTTGCGTCGAGTCGCCACGCTCTTCTTCGTGTTGGCGCCGGCACTCGTCCTGGCGTCGGCAATGCCGCTTTCTTCCTGCGCCGGCGACGACGTGCTCGGCAGCGACGACCTTCCGCCGTCCGGCTCCGTCACGCCGCAGCTTTACGCCACGGGTTTTGAGTTTGCCGAGGGGCCCGCTCTCGACAACCACGGCAATCTGTTCGTGGTCAACTACCGCGGCCTGGGCAACATCGGCCGTATTACGCCGGACGGCACGGCATCCGTGTGGTGCAACGTGAATGAGTTGGCACCGCTGGAAGAGGAGAGGGCACAGGCCAACGGCTTGAAAATCGACGGTGAAGATCGGCTCATCGTTGCCGACGCGGGCGGCGGGCGAGTGCTGCGCATCAGCGCCGACGGCACCGAAGCCGAGGTTCTGGCCGAACGTTGCGAGGGGAGGCGGTTGGAGTCGGTCAACGACGTGGCGCTCGACGTGGCGGGCAACATCTACTTCAGCGATCCCGGCGGCTCCAATGCCGACAATCCAGTCGGGTCCGTTTACCGCTATGACATCCGCACCCGCAAAGTCACGCTGCTGGCCGAGGACCTGGCGTTTCCCAATGGGCTGGCCGTCACGCCCGATCAGAAGCAATTGTGCGTGGTGGAAAGCAAAAGGTACCGCATTCTCCTCTTCGACCTGTCTCCCGAGGGAGTCGTCAACAATCGTCGCGTGCTGATCGATTTTCCGACCGAAACATTGGGCGACATCAAAGGAGGCAAGTTCGAGCCCGATGGGATCGTGTTCGACGAAAAGTCGCGCCTCTACGTGGCCATGTGGTCGGGGGCGGTGATCAACGTGGTCGAAGTCCCGTCGGGGAAGCTGCTGCGGCAGTACAATGCGGGCGGCACCAACGCCACTAACTGCCACTTCCACGGCCGGTGGCTCTACACAACGATCGCTTCGAAGGAAGCCGTGTTTCGCCTGGAGCTGGGCGTGAAAGGCTTCGAGTACGCGCTGCCGAGTGGGCAGGGTGCCGAGTCGAGCGATGCCATGCCGTGACACGGCTGAGTGCAGAGCGGACCATGCAAAGTGCGGCCAGCGGTTTCCGTCGGACGACGAGGGCCGGACTCGGAACTCGGAGATTAGAAGTCCGACCTCCGACTTCCGAAATCCGATTTCGAATCGCTCCGTGGGTTCCGATTTAGCGCGTCGCTAATCGCTCCGTGCTCATTGCGTTACCGCCTCAGCGAGCCACCTCGCGCCGCCGTTTCGCCGCTCTCCGATACTTCGCCGTAGAACCGCGTCGTTCCCTCGAACACCAGCCGCGTTTCCGGTTCGATGCACCGCACTTCGGTGCGGAACAGATGGTTGCCGCTTTGATCCGCGCGTGCCTTGACGGTGAGCGCGATTTCCTCGCCGGCTCCCAAGTTCACTACAGGCTGGAAAACTGCCTGTCCCGGCACCAGCTCGGCTTTTGCTCCCTGGACGGACACCGGCTCGACGCCGTCGGAGAACTGCACGACCACCTGGATCTGCCGCGCCGCCTTGGTGCCGCGATTCTTGATGTGTACCACGTATTGGGTGTCGGTGCCCACGGATTGCGGGCCGCGCGGCTCGTCCATGTCGAGCTTCAACTCGGCCAGCGCTTCGACGCGGGTGACCGCCGTCGCGGAGGCCGACGCCTTTCGCGATGCTTGCACCTCCACGTCGAGCCGGGCATCGCCCGATGCGCTCGTGCTACACCCGATTTGGTAGGCTCGCCGGCTCTGCGGCGGAAGGCTTCCCAAAGGCAGCGTGAGAACTCCGCCGGCTTCCTTGGCCCCGTCGATGCCGCCGAGGTACTGGCTGCCGGTGGGCAGTGTCACGGTGAGCACGGCGTTTTCGGCCGGAGCGGTGCCCGTGTTGGCCACTTCGATTTCGTATTGAATGGGTGCGCCGGCGAACGCCAGCGGCGGTCCGTCGGCGAATACTTCCAGCATGGCGCGGCGCACAAATACGTCGTGTCGGGCCTCGGCCGTCAACTCGGCATCGGCCTTGGCCTCCGCATGAATTTGCGTGGCGCCCGCGGCGTCCGGCGTAAACTCCAACTGAAGCTGCTTCTTCTCTCCGGCGGCGATCGTACCGATGCGGGTGCCCGGGGGGGGTGGCCCGTCCGTTGTGTCGTGATGTACGTGCAGCATTACGTTCTCGGCGTCGCCGGTGCCCGGATTGGTGAGCGTCACCTGATACAGGCAGATTTCGCCGTAGAGCACGTCGCTCGGTCCCGAAATCTGGACGTCGAGCCGCGGCACTTTGACGTCGATTCGGGCAAACGAAGTGATCGGCCGCGCCGCGACGTCGACCGCCAGCTCGAAGGGGCGATCGCTCCGCGGAATGAGCCGGAGCGAAAGCGATACTTCGCTACGGCGCGCGATCGAGTGTATCGACCATTCGATCTGGTTTTCTTCCCCGCCCGCGTGCGTGGGTCGGGCATCGCCTCGATCGGGGTGCGCGCCCGCGACTTCGACCCACCGCGGAACGCGCAGGGTGACGGTCACGTTTTCGGCCGAGTCGTTCCCGTCGTTGACGAGATGGACCGTGTAGACCGATTCCTTGCCGATCGATACCGCCTGCGGTCCAATTGTCTCGATGCGCAACGCCGGAATCTGACTGCTCACAAGCGCTTGGGAGCGCGGCGCAAATGGAGTCGATTCGTACTCCCGCGGCGATCGCAACGTGCGGCGCGAAGATGTCGAATCATCGTCGGCGGTGCCGCCGACATTGCCGGACGCGCCGCCGACACCGCGCGACGTGCCGCCGACATAGTGCGGAACATGCTCCATGACCGCTGGCGGATTCTGATTGATGGCAGAGTCCGGGACATGTTCGATGACCGGCTGCGGGTTGTGCTCGATGACGGGCGACGGACTCTGTTCGAGGGCAGGCGGTGAATACGGTTCGACGGCAGAGCGCGGGCTCGGTTCGATTGCAGTTTGGTGGATCGTCTCGGGGAGGCGCGCGGGCGACGTTGCCTCGACAGCGTCGTGTGCGTCGGCGCTCGGTGCCCCCCGCTTCAGAACCGAAGGCACGGCGCCGCTCATGGGAGGTCCCGCCGGTAGCGGATTGCGGTCGTAAGGAGTCGCTGTCGACGCAGCGCCACCAGGCGGAGCGCTGATAGGCGGCGACGGCCAGCGAGGCGCTACCGAATTCTGCGATTCGACTTGCGTGGCGGTGTTGGCCCGATTCGTGCCGTCGCGAGGTTCGTCGCTCACGCTGACCGAACCTTCGTCGCTGTAGCGACGGTTGGAGGGGGCTATCGGCGTCGCCGGCGTCGGCGTCTGCACTGGCGACGTTTCGATGACCGGGGAAGACCCACGGGTGTCGCGGATCGATCGCAGGCGACGGGCTACGTCGGTCCCTCGACGCGTGGGATCGCGATCGTCGGCGGAAAGCGCGCGCGGCTCGTCAGAATCGCTTTCCGACGCAGCGGCATAGGGAGATGACGAACTGGCCGACCGCTGCGACGCATCTTGCGCCCGCACCAGTGCCACGACGCACACGATTGCGATCGACGACCCGACCAAAACGTAGTTTCGACGCGACATGACGTACCCCGGCTGTGGCGAGAATGTGGAACAGCGCTTCCGTTCATCGGCCGATAAAGTCGCGACGGTTTAGAAGAGTTTTCCGCCTTTCCTAGTTGGGCAAAGCGGGGGCGATGCGGCGGTTTTGGTTGCCATGTCCGATGGGTGAATCTGGGGAACATGGATTGGCGGCGTGTTGCCGCCACACCGATTGCTGGAATACCATGAATCGCACGGTGTACCCGGTTGTTCACCGCGATGTTCGTTCGCCATAGCCCCGCTTGTTCTTACCCACATTTTTTGGCGCCGGACATCAGTGTTGCGCCGCGCACGA
>CAYQAJ010000133.1:0-13782 GCA_964415245.1 uncultured Pirellulaceae bacterium
CCATGTCCTTGGGATTGAAGGTAATGGCGGTCCAGAAATAACAGAAGAAATAGATCATGATTACGTATAGCACGTTGTAAACGAACGAAGTGCCTCGTCCGAACATGTGAGAGAGCCAGGCCAGCGTCGTCATGGTCCGCGACCCCAAGCTTGGCCAACTGCTGAGCGAGCTGAAAAGAATGTACGGAATCATCAGCAGGCTGCTGGCGAAAATGATGGGCATCACGCCCGCCTGATTGATGCGCAGGGGCAGAAACTGCCGCGTTCCGCCGTACACGCGGCGGCCGCGCACGTGCTTGGCGCTTTGGGTGGGTATACGGCGCTGCCCCAGCGTGATGAACACGACGCCGGTGACCACGGCCACGAACAGGAAGGCCAGCACCAGCAGCGTTTCGACCCCCAGGCTTTCCAAGCCGGTAAGCTGAAACTCGGCGTTCTGAAACAGGTCGATCAGCGCGCCGGGCATGCGGGCCAGAATGCCGGCCATAATCAACAGGCTGATTCCGTTGCCGATTCCGAACTCGTCGATTTGCTCGCCGAGCCACATCAGGAAGATCGTGCCGCAGGTCATGGTGAGCACCGCGGTCATCTGCCAGCCGAAATTCAGCTTTCCGCCGGATAAGAACTCGTCGGCGATCAGGCCACCCTCGCCGGTGCCCAGTGCCCAGTGCACGTAGAACCAGCTTTGCACCAGACAGAGCACGACCGTCATGTAGCGCGTATACTCGTTAATCTTCTTGCGGCCGGCCTCTCCTTCCTTGCGAAGCTCCTCCAGGGGTTTCCATACCGTTCCCAAGAGCTGGAAGATAATCGAAGCCGAGATGTAGGGCATGATGCCCAGACCGAAGATCGTCGCCTGCTTCAGGTTGCTGGCGCTGAAGACGCTGGCCGCGACAATGAATTGCCCCAGGCCCGACTGGCTGCCGCTAAAGGCAGAGAGGACCTTCTCCTGGTCGATCATCGGCAGGGGAATCTGCCAGCCGATGCGATAAATACCCAACAAGAGGAGCGTAAGCAGGATCTTCTGCCGCAGCTCGGGAATCGTGAATATGACGCGAATCTTTTCCCACATGGCTCCGGTCCGTCCTCACGTGGTGGCCGCCCAGCCCACTTGTCGGGCCTTGGCACGACGTGTGTGGGGTAACCCATCCACGCCACCCGGCGCCACGCCCTTACCGGACGCGCCGCCGCAAGCTCGTAAAACAATCCGTAATGGCGCGCTAGCTGTCGGTAGCGTCTATTGTGTCCGTCGCGTTGGTGGCGCCCTTTGCGTCCGTCGCGTTGGTGGCGGCCTTTGCGTCCGTCGCGTTGGTAGCGCCCTTTGTGTCCGTCGCGTTGGTGGCGCCCTTTGCGCCCTTACCGGTCCGCATCTTCGCGCGTACGACAGGCTTCTTGCCCGGCAGCACGGTCACGCTCCCTCCTGCCTTTTCGATCTTTTCCCTGGCCGACTGGCTGAAGCGATGGGCCGACACTTTGAGCTTCGTGGTCAGCTCGCCATCGCCGAGCACTTTGAGCACATCGTACCGCCGGCGAACGACGGAGCGTTCGCGGAGCGACTCGGGCGTCACTTCGTCGCCCGCGGAAAACGCCTCCTCCAGGTCGCCCACGTTGATGGTGACGACAGTGAGGGCAAAGCGATTGTGGAAACCCCGCTTGGGCACGCGCCGCACCATGGGCATGGTGCCGCCCTGGAAAGCGGGGTGGCTCGACCATCCGGCGCGGGACTTTTGGCCCTTGTGCCCTCGACCGGCGGTCTTGCCGTGCCCCGAACCGGTGCCGCGGCCCACGCGCAAGCGCTTGCGGTGCGTCGTCACGTTGCGGTTGACGTCTTCCAGATTCATGTCAGCGACACTCCACGAATGCGCTCGATTTCGGAGCGGGTCCGCAGCTTGGTCAGCGCGTCGATCGTCGCTTTGACGACGGTGACAGGATTCCCCGTACCGTAGCTCTTGGTGAGAATGTTCGTAATGCCGGCCGCTTCGCAAACCGCGCGTACGGCGGCCCCGGCGATCACGCCCGTCCCCGCCGCGGCAGGCATCAACTTCACGCGGGCAGCGCCAAAGTGGGCCAGCACGGGATGGGGAATGGTGCCCTCCTGCAGCGGCACCTCGATCATGTTGCGGGTGGCCTGCTTTTGGGCCTTCTCGACGGCGGGAGGCACTTCATTGGCCTTGCCGTAGCCCCAACCGACCTTCCCTTTGCCGTTGCCGACCACCACCATGGCGGCAAAGCTGAAGCGGCGCCCTCCCTTGACCACGGCGGCGCAGCGCTTGATCTTTACAACGCGATCGATGAAGTCGCTATGCGGTTTGTCGCTTGCCACAGAATGCTCCGCTCCCAGTTTTCAGTGTTCAGTTTTCAGCCGGAAGGCGAGAGTACAACGGACAACGGACGGCAGATCCACAGATTATGCCCGTCCCCAACGGTTTTCCGATGCGCGCTAAAACTCCAGCCCTCCCTCGCGCGCTCCTTCGGCCACCTCGGCCACTCGACCGTGGTAGCGGTAGCTTCCCCGGTCGAAACGCACCTTGCGGATGCCCTTGGCCACCGCTCGCTCGGCCAGCGTCTTGCCCAAGAGCCGGGCCGCTGTCTTGTTGCCGCCGTAGGCGACTTCGGCGCGAAGCGGCGCCTCGAGCGTGCTGGCGGCCGCAATCGTCTTGCTCGCCAGGTCGTCGATCAACTGGCACGAGATGTTGCGGTTGCTTCGAAACACGCACAAGCGCGGTTGTTCGGGCGTACCGCGGACTCGCTTGCGAACGCGATGGCGCCTTCGCAGCCGCTGCCGGCCGAGGAGTTTTTCTTTGTTCACGGGGGCGTTCCTGTATGGCGAGTCCCAGCCTCGCGGCGTCGATTGGCGACTACGTGGCCGCCTTGCCGGCCTTGAGCTTGATGTGCTCGCCCTCGTAGCGGATCCCCTTGCCTTTGTACGGTTCGGGCTTTCGGATCGAGCGTACCTCGGCGGCGAATTCGCCCACCTGTTGCTTGTCGCAGCCCTTCACGACTACGTGCGTCTGGTCGGGACACGTTACGTTGAGGCCTTCGGGAATCGTCTTGCGTACTTCGTTCGCGTAACCGACGCGCAGCGCCAGCTCCTTGCCCTGAATGCTGGCGACATACCCCACGCCGACGATCTCCAGCCGCTTCTCGTATCCCGTCTGGACGCCCAGCACCATATTGTTGATCAGCGAGCGGGTTAGCCCGTGAAAGGCGCGCGACATGCGATCGTCGCGGGCGCGATCGACGACAAGGCGGTGCTCCGCTTCGTCGTAGCGGACACTCACCTCGGGGCGGTGCTGCCACTGGAGCTTGCCCAACGGCCCTTCGACGGTGACGGTCCGCTCGGCGACTGCCACCTTGACACCGTCGGGGACGGTCACCGGTCTCTTTCCCACTCGCGACATCGCTTGGCCTGACTACTGCCTTAGTAACTCACTGTTTCGGAAACGTTTTTCGTGATTCGAGCCCTCGCCGTCACCCTCGCCCAGAGAGAGAGGGGATTGGGAGACGCGCCCTCACCACACTTCGCACAAAACTTCTCCACCCAGGTTGCGCTGCCGCGCCTCCCGGTCGCTGACCACGCCACGGCTGGTGCTAAGGATGGTGATCCCCAGTCCGTTCAGCACGGGCTTCAACTCGCGAGCGCGGCGGTAGATGCGGCGTCCCGGTTTACTGACTCGTCGTATTCGCTGAATGATCCGTTCGCCGTTGGGGCCGTACTTGAGCTCGATCCGCAGTTGGCGGATCGGCTCGGCCTCGATTTCCTTCCATTCCCAAACGTAGCCCTCACGCCGCAGCACGTCGGCTACGCCGCGCTTGACCTTGGAGAGCGGCACATCGACGTGCGGCCGCTCGACCTGCACCGCGTTGCGGATGCGAGTCAACATGTCGGCAATGGGATCGGTCATCATATCCGTTAGGGTCCCCTTTACCAGCTCGCCTTGCGAACTCCCGGTATCATGCCCTGGTCGGCTAGTTTGCGGAAACAAATGCGGCAGATGGCGAACTTGCGGTATACGGCGCGAGGCCTGCCGCACAACTTACAGCGTCGCACACCCCGCGTGGCGAACTTCGGAACGCGGTTGGCCTTGGCGATTTTGGATTTACTTGCCACGTAGTTGACCTGATCTGGTTGGCACGTTGGGTCGGTTAGTTGTTCGCTATGCCGCAAGTCGTCCGGGGACGCGGCCCGCTGCGATTCCCGGCGGCGCTTACGCGGCGTCCGCCTCGGCACCTTCGGCCCGGAACGGCATGCCCAGGCCTTTCAGTAGCGTGCGCGCCTCGTCGTCGCTCGCGGCGGCGATCACGAACGTAATGGTCATGCCCTGCACACGGTTGAACTTGTCGGGATTCAGCTCGGGAAACACCAGTTGTTCGGAAAGTCCCAGCGTGTAATTGCCGCGGCCGTCAAAGGCCGTGGAACTGACGCCGCGGAAGTCGCGCACACGCGGCAACGCCACCGCAATGAGCCGATCGAGGAACTCGTACATTCGCTGCCGCCGAAGCGTCACCATGCACCCGATGGGCATCCCCTCGCGTAGTCGAAAGCCCGCGATCGCCTTGCGCGCGCGAGTGACGACGGGCTTCTGGCCGGCGATTTGCGTCATCGCGTCGACCGCCTCTTCCAGGTGTTTCTTGTCTGCGATGGCGGCTCCCACGCCCATGTTCACCACGATCTTCTTGAGCCGGGGCAGCGCGTGCCGATTCGACCGGCCAAACTCTTGGGCCATGGCCGGAACCAGCTCCTTTTCGTATCGCTCTTGCAGTCGCGGGATCATGTCTGCTTACGGCCCTTCTCCACCAAGTCCTGCTCCACCACGGACCCTGCCACTTCGTGCCCACTGAAAACTGAACACCGAAAACTGAAAACCTCGTTGACTTCCCCCAGACGCGATCGCGGCTCCTCACGTTCCACCTAGGCCGTCGCCCGCGCCGTCTTGGGCGGCGCGATCTGCCCCATGGAAGCGCCACACGTCTTGCGGCGGCAGTACCGCTCCTTGCTACCATCCTGCACGATTCGGGCGCCGACCCGCGTGGGCTTGCCACAGCGGGGACAGACCGGCAGCACGTTCGAGATATCCACGGGCATCTCCTTCGACAGCCGCCCCCCCTGCGGGTTGCGCTGGCTGCGGCGCACGTGCTTGTACACCCGGTTCACCCCTTCCACCACGAGCTTGCCCGCCTTGCGATCGACGTTCAGCACCTTGCCGCGCTGGCCCCGGTCGTCGCCGGCCATTACCTCGACGATGTCGCTCACCTTGATGTGCATCACACCACCTCGCTGGCCAGGCTGACGATTTTCATGAAGTTGCGCTCCCGCAGTTCCCGGGCGACGGCGCCGAAAATGCGAGTGCCGCGAGGATTCCCGTCGTTGTCGATAATCACCACCGCGTTGCGGTCGAAGCGGATGTAGCTGCCGTCGTTGCGACGCGTGGGCTGCCGGCACCGCACGATGACCGCCCGCACCACGGCTTTCTTCTTGATGTCGCTACCGGCGATGACGCTCTTGACACTGCACACGATAGTGTCGCCCAGCCGCGCGAAGCGGCGGCGCGAACCTCCCAGCACCTTGATGCACATCACTTGCTTGGCGCCGGTGTTGTCGGCAACGTCCAGTCGTGTTTCCTGCTGAATCACGGTTGGGCACCCTCCGGCGGCGACCCTTCCTCGGCTCGGTACGCGGCAGCGCGGGCACCTTCGTTCTTCTTGACAATGCGCACCAGCTCCCACCGCTTCGTTCGCGACCGTGGCCGGCACTCGACGATTTCGACGGTGTCGCCCATCGACGACTCCTGGCCTTCGTCGTGTACGTGGCAAACCGTCTTGCGGCGCATGATCTTGCCGTAGCGGGGATGCTGCACCCGCCGCGCGATTTCGACCACGCGGGTCTTGTTCATCTTGTCGCTGGTGACGACGCCTGTGGCGACTTTTCGAGGCATGACTAAGGATCTTTTCTGCTACTCGTTCGGTATCTGTCTAGTTGTGTCGGTTCCGTGCAGACCCATGGGCCGTGCTCCGCTTCGCACCGGCCTGACGTTCCTTCACTACGCGACTAGCTCTGTCCCGCCGTGGCCGCCGCAATCTGCCGCTCGCGGAGAAGCGTCTTGATGCGGGCCACCAGGCGCCGGTGGTGGCGCAGCTCGCTGGGCGCGTCGAGCCGCTCGGTCTGCGCCCGAATGCGCAGACGAAACAGTCCCTCGCACGTTTCCTTAAGCGTGAGATCCAAATGCTCGTCGCTCATTTCTCGTAGTTCCGAGGCTCGCATCGCTTTACCCTGTTCATCCCTCGCTTACGCGTCAGGTTATTATGGAGCTATCAGCTCAGCCGTCAGCTTTCAGCCGGAGGACGTCAGTTGTCAGTTGCTTCGGAGGTGAACCACTCGCATCGCCGCGTCCCGGCGATTCTGTGTGACGCTACAAATGACAACCACGGACAACTGACCACTGACAACGACCGCTTTCCGCTCTTGCAATACGGTCCGGCCAATCACTTACTCTGCGTACCCGACACTGCGCTCTCACGCCGTTCGTCGCCGCACCAATCTTACGCGAACGGGCATCTTGTGGGCCAATCGCGCGAAGCAGACGCGGGCCTGCTCCTCGGTCACGCCTCCCAACTCGTAGAGGATCGTGCCCGGCTTGATCACGGCCGCCCAAAACTCCGGTTCTCCCTTCCCCTTTCCCATGCGAGTTTCCAGCGGCGTCGAGGTGACCGACTTGTGCGGGAAGACGCGCACGTACAGCCGCCCCTCGCCGCGCACATACTGCTGCGCCGCGATGCGGCCCGCTTCGATCGTCTGTGCCTTGATCCAACCGCCTTGCAGCGCTTGCAGACCGAAGGCGCCAAATACGACGCGGTTGCCGCGGGTGGCATCACCTTTTATACGTCCTCTTTGGCTTTTTCGGTGCTTCACCCGCTTGGGCATCAGCGCCATCGGACTCACCTCCCTCGTACATGCCGCGGTTGATCCACACTTGCACTCCGATGTGCCCCTGTGCCGTCTTCGCCTCGGTAAATCCGTAGTCGATGTTGGCCCGCAGGGTGCTTAGCGGGATCGAGCCGGAGATCTGTTTTTCGCGGCGCGCCATTTCGGCGCCGCCCAACCGCCCCGCCAATTGCACCTTGATGCCCTTGGCTCCGGCGTCCATCGTCTGCTCCATCGCCCGCTTCATCGTGCGGCGAAAACTGGCTCGCTTGGATAACTGTTGTGCGATTTCCTCGGCCACGAGCTGCGCGAACAGCTCGGGGCGCGATACTTCCTCGATCTTCAGGTTCACGCGGCGGCCGATCAGGTTTTGCAGGTCAGCCTGCAAGAGCTCTACTTCCTGCCCTTTCTTACCGATGATGAGGCCCGGCCTGGCAACATACAGCGTTACTTTGACTTCGTCACGAGTCCGCTCGATCTCAATACGGTCGATACCGGCGTTGCGATACTGCGACTTGGTGGGATGTTTCTTGATGTAATCGCGGATTCTGCAATCCTCGATGAGCAGGTTGGGGAACTCCTGCTTCGAGGCGTACCAGCGGCTCTTCCAGCCCACCATCACGCCGGTGCGAAACCCGACTGGATTAACTTTTTGGCCCATGGGCAGCTCTCAGCTTTCAGCTATCAACTCTCAACGCTCAAGTCTCAAGTCAATTCTTCCAGCGTCACGTGTACGTGGGAAGTCCGCTTCAGGATCATAAACGCCATGCCGCGTGCCCGCGGTCGAACTCGCTTGAACATCGGCCCCCGGTCGACGCGGACATCCTTCACGATGAGCCGGTCGACGTGTACCGTCCGGCCCGGATTCTGGTCGGGGTCGCGGGCGTTGCCCAGGGCACTGCGAATCACCTTCTCCAACAGACGCGCCCCGCGTTGCGGCTGAAACCGCAACAGCTCGAGCGCATCGTCGGCAAACTTGCCGCGGACCATGGTCGCCAGCGGCTGGACCTTGCGCGCACTGATGTGGGCGAATCGGTGCGTAGCTTGGAATGCCATGCTGCCGTGTCCTTTTGCCGTTACTGCCGGCCCTTACCGCTTGCCCTTACCGCCGTGGCCTCGGAACGTGCGCGTGGGTGAAAACTCTCCCAGGCGATGGCCGACCATATCTTCGGTTACGAACACCTTGTTGTGTACTTTGCCGTTATGCACCAGGAAGGTGCAGCCCACGAACTCGGGGACGATTGTGCATGCTCGGGCCCAGGTCTTGATGGGCTCGCGAGCCGAGGCCCCCTGGTTTTGCACTTTTCGGTACAGCTTGGGGTCGACGTAGGGACCCTTTTTCAGCGATCGACTCATGGACGGCGTGTCATTTCTCTCTTGGCGTCTATTCGAATTCCAGGTTCTCGGTTCGTTACGACGGGAGCTTCAACTGCCCGTACCTGCGGGAGCGCCGGCGGCGCACGATGGCCTTGTTCGACGCTTTGCGGCGGTTCCGCGTGTGCCCACCCTTGGCCGGCTTGCCGGTCGGGCTGACCGGGTGGCGCCCGCCCTTGGTGCGCCCTTCGCCACCTCCGTGCGGGTGGTCGATGGGGTTCATGGCGGTGCCGCGGACGTGGGGCCGGCGGCCCATCCACCGTTTGCGCCCGGCCTTGCCCAGCACCACGTTCATGTGATCGGGATTGCTCACCTTGCCGATCGTGGCACGGCACGCCGACGGCACGCGGCGAATCTCCCCGCTGGGAAGGATGATCTGCGCCCATTCGGCCTCGCGGGCAACCAGCGACGCCGAAGCACCCGCGCTGCGGCAAAGGGCGGCCCCGCGGCCGGGCTGCATCTCGACGGCGTGCACCGTCATGCCCAGGGGGATGTTCAACAGCGGCAAGCAATTGCCCACCGTGGGGGGCGCTTCGCGGCCGCTCTCCAGCGTAGCGCCCACTTTGATACCATCGGGCGCCAGCACATATCGCTTCTCGCCGTCGACGTAATGCAGCAGGGCGATCCGGGCGCTGCGGTTGGGGTCGTACTGCACGGCGGCGACGCGGGCGGGGATGCCGTCCTTGTTGCGGCGAAAGTCAATAATCCGCAACTGCCGCTTGTGGCCGCCTCCGCGGTGCCGCGCCGTGATGAATCCCTGATTGTTGCGGCCCCCCTTCTTGCGCAAGGGGCGCAGCAGCTTCTTAGGGGGCTCTTGCGGCCCTGCCAGCTCGGCGAAGTCGCTCACGCTGGCGCCGCGGCGGCCGGGAGTCGTCGGTTTGTATTGTCGAATGCCCATATCCGTGTGGGGCAGGTTTTCCAACCTGCCAACAACCCTAACTTCTTACCGCGCGGCCGACAGGGATGTCTGCCCCACGGCTTCAGCCCTTTGCATTAGAAGAAATCAATCCGATGTTCGGAGTCCAGCGTTACAACGGCCTTCTTCCAGCGCTTGGTCATGCCGTACCGAAATCGGTATCGTCTCGGCTTGCCCCGGCGGTTCTGGGTGCGGACCTTAATCACCTTCACGTTGAACAGCTCCTCGACGGCCCGACGCACGTCGTCCTTGTCGGCCAGCGGGTTCACCTCAAAGGCGTACTGATTGTCGCGCGACGAACGGTGCATTCCCTTTTCGGTCACCAGCGGACGCAGCACCACCTGGTAAGCCTCCAGGGGCTTTCGCGTCTTCGCGGCGGCCTTGGTCGGTGCTTGCGGAGGTGCCATGGCTGTTACCTGCTGCCTTGCTTCGGGCGACTACGCCGTCGCTCCGGCCGCTTCAGCGGTGCGGCGCTTGCGCATCGATGCGCGACTCTTGATGGCGTCCAGCGCGGCGCGGGTTACCAGCATCCGCCGCGGGGCCAGCACCGTATAGGCGTTCAACTCCGCCACCGGCGAAACCGACACGCCTTCGATGTTTCGCGCGCTCTTGTAAACGTTGGCATCGTGCTGCTCGGTGGCCACCAGCGTGCTCAGTCCCGCGAGGCCGACGGCATCGAGCAGGGCGACCATTTCCTTGGTGCGCGGCACGGCGAAGTCGATCTCGTCGACAATCACGATCTGGTCGTCGGCGATCTTCGAGGCGATCGCCATGCACGTCGCCACCTGCAGTGCTCGACGCGGCAGCGAGTACGAATAGTCGCGTGGTCGTATCGCGTGAATGCGTCCGCCGCCTCGACGGATGCCGCTGCGCCGCGAACCGGCGCGGGCGTTGCCCGTCCCCTTCTGGCGATACATCTTTTTGGTCGTACCGGCGACCTCGCTCCTGGTTTTCGTCTTGTGCGTCCCCATGCGGCGGTTGGCCTGATACATGACCACGGCGTCGTGCAAGAGTTGCTTGCTGATCCGCGGCGCAAGGTCCTGGGGCTCGATGTCGTACGAGCCGACTTTCTTGCCGCTTCGATTGTAGACGGGTAAGCTCGGCATGGCATTCACCTGTGGCCGCTTCCGCGTAGCGGAATCAGCCCAGCTTGTTGGTCTCCCGAATGACCACGTACCCGCCGTTAGGGCCGGGCACGGCGCCGCATACGAGCAACAGGTCGTTCTCGGCATCGACCTTCACGACGCGAAGATTGCGTGCGGTAATCCGCGCGTTGCCGTACTGGCCGGCCATTTGATGCCCCTTGAACACATGGCTGGGCGAGGCGCTCATGCCGGTGGAGCCGGGGTGGCGGTGCACCTTCTTCACACCGTGCGTGGCACGCTGTCCGTGAAAGTTGTGCCGCTTCATCACGCCGGCGTAACCGCGCCCCTTGCTCGTGGCGGTAACGTCGACCGCCTTGACTTCGGCCAGCGCGTCGACGTTCACCTGCTGGCCGATCTCGAAGCCCTCGGTCGAGCCGCGCAGCTCGCGTACGAACCGCTTGGGTTCGCAGTTGGCCTTCGGTAGAGCAGAAGTTCCCGCCGCGCTGCGCTTCTTGGCCCTTTTGCTGCCGAGCCGGGCAACGTGGCCGCGTTCGCTGCGACGGGCCAGACGACGGGGCTTATCGAGGTAACCGAGTTGGATCGCCTCGTAGCCGTCACGCTCCGCAGTGCGCACCTGGAGCACGTGGCAGGGGCCGGCTTGCAGCACCGTCACCGGAACGACGGCGCCGGACTCATCGTAGATTTGCGTCATCCCGACCTTGCGGCCGAGTATTCCCCTAGCCATCACGCGTACGCCCTGTGGGTGCGTCGCCGCGTGGGAACTGCGAGGCCCGATGCCCCCGTTTACCCCAGCGGCTTCCGTTTCATATCGTCGCTCTCGCCTGAGGAAAGGCCACAGCAACCTCTTGCTGCGGCGTTTTGGGCAGGCGCCCGAAAACCATTAAGGACCGGTTCACTCCCCGGAGACTTGTTCCGTTGTCACCTGTTCGTTGCTTGTTGTTAGTTGCGTGTGATTAGCGGCAACCGACAACAAACAATCCTCCGACTGAAAACTGAAAACTCTACCTGCTCGAGGCCTTGATTTTGATCTCCACGCCGGCCGGAAGGCTCAGCTTGTTCAATGCCTCGATCGTTTTCGCTGTCGCCTGCACGATATCGATCAATCGCTTGTGCGTGCGGATTTCAAACTGCTGGCGGGCCTTCTTGTCCACGTGGGGACCCGAAAGCACGGTGTACCGCTCAATCCGCGTGGGCAACGGTATGGGGCCATGCACTTCGGAGTGGGTCCGCTTGGCGGTGTCCACAATCTCCTGGGCGCTTTGGTCCAGAACGCTGTGGTCGTACGCCTCCATGCGGATGCGGATGACTTCCTGAGATTGCGCCGGCACGGGAAACGCTCCTGTGGCCCGATCCCCCCGCGGCCGGTCGCCCCCTAAGAGGGCCGCGTACCGCGACTTTCGCCGCCCATTAGCCTGTGGCGAAACCACTGAATTTAAGGCAGGGTGCCGATGGCGTCAACACCCGTTCGCCGCCGGAAAATGGGCGATCGGCGATTTACCGATAACTGCGGAAAGCCGACCGCCACCTCGCTTGCGGTTTCGCGAGGTGGCGGGCAGACCGAAAGCCCCGAACGCTACAACCCAAACCCCTGCGCCACCTCTTGTGGTGCTGCCGAGTACTTCAGCGGCTCCATTGTGAAACTCGCCCGGCCTTGGCTCAGGCTGCGGATGGCGCTGGAATACCCGAACAGCTCACGCAGCGGGGCGTGGGCCTCGATCACGCTCATCACTTCGCGGTTCTCGGTGCGGACGATGATCGCCCGCCGTTGCTGCAAGTCGCCCACAATATCGCCCAGGAACTCGTCGGGCGTGGCGATTTCCAACCGCATGACCGGCTCCAGCACGATCGGGCCCCCTTCCTTCAGCCCGCGGGTGAAGGCATCGTCGGCGGCAATGCGGAATGCCATTTCGCTGGAATGCTGCTCGTGCGTCTGCCCCCCCAACAGCGTGACGCGAAGCCGGCTGAGCGGGAAGCCGCCGATCATGCCGCCCCCCTCCGCCCGGGCTCGCAACGTCTCCAGGGCAGCCGTCAGATACAACTCGTCCAACGACCCGGGCGGGCAGCGGTTGATGACCACCACTCCCCCGCCGGTTTCTTCCCACGGTTCGACGGCAATCGTCACTTTGGCGAATAGCGCCTGCCCCGCGTGCTGGCGGTGGCACTCGCCGGTAACCTCGGCCGCTTCGGCAATCGTCTCGCGGTAACTCACGCGAGGCTTGTGTACCTTCACATTTAGGCTGAAATCGCGGAGCAGGCGGTGCTTGATCACTTCCAGGTGCAATTCGCCCATGCCGCTGATAAGCGTCTGGCCCGTGTCGACGTTCTCGATCGCCTGGAAGGTGGGGTCCTGCCGCTTGAGCATCTCGAGCACGTCGGCCAGCTTCTTTCGCTCCGAACTGGTCTCGGGCTCGATGGCCATGGCGATGACCGTCTCGGGAAAGCGGATCGACTCGAGCAGAATCGGATTCTTCGGGTCGCACAGCGTGTCGCCGGTGATTGACTCGCGCGGCCCAATCACCCCCACAATGTCGCCTGCCTCTGCCTTGGGCACCTGCTGCTCTTTCTTGGCGGCGTGGATGTGCCAGAGTTGGGCGATGTTTTCCTTCTTGTCGAGACGGGGATTGTAGGCGCGGCTGTTGGCCTTCAACTCGCCCGAGTAGATGCGGACCCAGTACAAGTCGCCCGTTTTGGCCGGGAGCACCTTGAACACCAGCCCGCTGAACGGCTGCGCAGGATCGGCGGACCGCTTGATGGTCATGTCGGTCTGCGTGGGATCGATGCCCGCGACGGGCGGCAAGTCGGCGGGGCTGGGCAAGTACCAGCCGGCCGCATCGAGCACACTTTGCACGCCGATTCCATGCAGCGCCGAACCACACAGCACTGGATGCACTTGCCGGTGGAGCGTCGCGCGGCGGAGTTCGCGACGGATCAAGTCGGGGCCGATGGGCTCTTCCTGCAGCGCCAACTCCATCAGCTCGTCGCTGCAGTTGTAGAGTCGCTCCAGCATCGACTCCCGCCATAGTGTGGCATAGTCGACCAGGTTCTCCGGAATGTCGGTCTCGATGACCTCCTTGCCTTCGCTTTCGCGGCTGAAGGTGCGCATTTTCCACGCAATCAGGTCGATCACGCCACGGAAAGGGTCGGCCACGTGCTGCGGCCCCTGCCCGACGGGAACCTGCACGGCAATGGGGGTGCCGGAAAGCCGCCGCTCGATTTCGCGGTACACGGCTTCAAAGTCGGCCCCCTCGCGATCCATCTTGTTGATGAAGACGATCCGCGGCACGTGGTATTTGTCGGCCTGCCGCCAGACGGTCTCGCTTTGGGCTTCGACGCCCTCGCGGGCGCTGAACACCACCACCACGCCATCGAGCACGCGCAGGCAGCGCTCGACTTCGGCCGTAAAGTCGACGTGCCCGGGCGTATCGAGAAGATTGACGATTACGTCCTTCCAGGGAAAGGTGACG
>CAYQAJ010000134.1:0-6844 GCA_964415245.1 uncultured Pirellulaceae bacterium
TGGTGCTCACGTACGTCTTCTTCGGCGGCATGCGCGGCACCGCCTGGGCCAATACGTTTCAGACGGCCGTGTTCATGGTGCTGGGCGTTCTCACCTTTGTAACAGTCGCCAAGGGACTGGGCGGGCAGGAGAGCTTGCTCGAAGACATGCGGGCTGCGTCAAGCCAGGTGAATCCCGACATGATCTCCCGGGCGAAGATCCCGCCATCGGTGTACTTTTCGTTCCTGCTCATTCCGCTGTCGGTGGCGATGTTCCCGCACGTGTTTCAACATTGGCTTACGGCCCGCAGCGCGCGAACGTTTCGCTTGGCGATCGTGGCCCACCCGATCTTCATCATGATCGTGTGGCTGCCCTGCGTGCTGTTGGGCGTGTGGGCCAGTGCCCCGAAAGCCGGTATGCAAGGTGTGCCGCCCGACCAGGTGCTGGCCACGATGGTGGGAAACGAGGCGAGTCCCGTGCTGGCGGGATTGCTGACGGCGGGCATTCTCGCCGCGGTGATGTCGTCGCTCGACAGCCAGTTCCTGTGCCTGGGCACCATGTTCACCAACGACATCGTCGCGCACTACGGCGGCAAGAACCGCTTCAGCGATCGGCAGATCGTGCTGTTGGCCCGGGGGTTCATCGTGGCCATCGTGGCGGTGACGTACGTGCTGAGCCTGATCTCGCCGGCCACGGTGTTCGGAATGTCGGTGTGGTGCTTCAGCGGGTTCACGGGATTGTTTCCCGTGGTGATGGCCGCCATCTATTGGCGACGACTCACCGCGCCCGGAGCGGTGGCGGGCATCCTGACCACGGTGGTCGTTTGGATCGTCATGTTCTGGCACTCCGGTTTCGGTGCCACGCGCGGGTACGCCTTCCCCAAGGAGCCGATTCCACTGTTCGGCGGACTGGCGATTCCCCCCATGCTGCCGGTGGTAACCATCACGGTGGCGACGGCCGTGGTGATGTTCGCCGTTTCCGCCGTCACGCGCCCGCCGAGCCGCGAGACATTATCGCGGTTTTTCGCAGAATGACGCTTCGCGCGCACACCTTGCATGCCGGAGCGGTTTCCGGCACAATGTGGGGCCCTGAGGCGAAACGGCAAGCGAAGGGCTGAGCGTGGATGGCTACGCGAGGCTTGCTTGTTTCGCCTCGGTATCGTTCAACGCTGAATCCAGAACTCCATGAATCAGTTCAAGAAACGTCCTGCCGCCCGGGCCGGCCGCGCCCGTAAGAAAGCCCGCGCCAAAACGCGCGGCACTCGCAAGGACCCCATCTTCGTCGATGGCAAGCGTCCGCGGCCGATGTACGTCGACTACAAGGACATCGAGCTGTTGAGGAAGCTCGTCAACCGGCACGGCAAAATTGTTGGCCGTCGCAAGACCGGTTGCACCGCGGCCAGCCAGCACGCCGTGACCCACGCCATCAAGCGGGCGCGGTACATGGCCCTGCTCCCCTTCACGGGCGAATAGCCGCCAAGCCGCCGCATTCACGCGGCGCTTGTGTGATAGCCGCGACATTCATGTCGCGCTTGCCTTGCCACCCCATTCCCACGGCGCGTGCCCGATAGCCGCTACATTCATGCGGCGCGCGCCGGCGCTAGGGTCGCCACATTCCTCCCGCGCTCGGTTGCAGCATCGCTTGCCCCAGACGAAAATCGGGGCATGGCTGCCCATTACACTACGACGCGGCGAGTCGAGTTCCGCGATACCGACACCGCCGGCATCATGCACTTCTCGGCCTATTTCACCTACATGGAGCAGGCCGAGCACGAGTTCCTGCGGCACCTCGGCCTAAGCGTGCACCTGCGCGACGAGCAGGGCGTGATCAGTTGGCCCCGCGCGTCGGCCAAGTGCGATTATCTCGGAGCGGCGCGATTCGAGGACGTGTTTCAGATCCACGTGAGCGTGGCGCGGCTGGGCGAAAAGAGCGTCACCTACCGCTTTCGTTTCACGCGCGACGATACGCAGCTCGCCCTGGGCAGCATCACGGCCGTTTGCTGCCGGCTCGACCTGGGGGGCGGACCACCGCGATCGATTTCCATTCCGCCGGCGATTGCCGAGAAGCTGGCCGAGTATGTGACCGCCGAACCCGAGCTCGCCGCTGAACCCGAGCGCACCGCTGAATCGATGGACGAAAATGGCACGTCGTAATTGAGCTAGTCCTTGCAAACAGCCCCTGCCGGAAGGCAGGGGGCACCCCACCCAGCGCATGCCCACGCCCGACTACCTGCAACAGCTCACCATCAAGCTCAGCGCGGGTCTGGGCAAACTGCCGGACAACGTTCGCGCCCGTCATGCCGCGTATCTGACCTCGGCTCAGCGCGAAGACGGCGGATTCGTCGGCCGACAAGGCAACAGCGACCTGTACTACACGGGTTTCGCGCTGCGGGCGCTCGCCGTATTGGGCGAGCTTTCGGGCGACCCGGCCCAACAAGCCGCGCAATTTCTCAAGAGCCGGCTGGGCGGACAGGAGTCGATCGTCGACTTCTTCTCGCTCCTGTACAGCACCGCCCTCGTGCGTGCGGCGGCGGGTATCGACGTATTGGCCGACGCCCCCGCCGGCTGGCGCGACGCTGTGCAGAACACCCTCGAAAAACTGCGTCGCGACGACGGCGGGTACGCCAAAGGTGCCGAAGGAGCCGCCAGCAGCACGTACCACACGTTTCTCGTGCTGTTGTGCATGCAGCTCATCGACCGACCCGTGCCCGAGCCCGAGCGAATCGTCCGCTTTCTGCACAGCCAGGAGGCCGAGGACGGGGGGTTTCGCGAAATTCGCGCCAGCCAGCGGGCGGGCACGAATCCCACGGCCGCGGCCATCGGCTCGTTGCGGCTGTTGGACGCGTTGGACGAAACGCGTCGCGCCAGCACCATCGAATTCCTCGTCGACATGCAGACTGACGAGGGGGGCCTGCGGGCCAACACGCGCATTCCCATCGCCGACCTGCTAAGCTCATTTACCGGTGCTTGGACGCTCGCCGACCTGGGAGCGATCGACGAACTGGATCTGCGGGCCATGAGAACGTTCGTCGAATCGCTACAATGGGACCAGGGCGGATTCCAGGCCGCCGCTTGGGACGTGACCACCGACGTGGAGTACACATTCTACGGCCTCGGCTGCCTGGCCCTGCTGGCCGAGTACGCAGATTAGCGTCCGACTTCGGAATCCCGATTTGCGACTTCCGAATTCGACCTTCCGGTTTCCGCCTTCCGTTCTCCGCTCTCCGCTCTCCGCTTTCCGCTTTCCGACTTCCTCCCCAATGGCCGACCTTGTCGTTGAGCATTTAGCCAAGGAGTATCCCACGCGGGGCGAACCGCTGGTGGTGCTGCGCGACGTGTCGCTCTCGCTCGACCGCGGTCAGAGCGCCGCCATCGTGGGGCCCAGCGGCTCGGGCAAGAGCACGCTGCTAAACGTGATCGGCACGCTCGACGCGCCTACGTCGGGTTCGGTCAAAATCGCCGACCAGGACCCGTACGCTCTCCGCGAAGCGAAGCTGGCGCATTTTCGCAATCACCACATCGGCTTTGTGTTCCAGGAGCATTTTCTACTGCCGCAATTGTCGCTCTTGGAAAACGTACTGTTGCCCGTTCTGGCCGATGGCTCGCCGCAACAAGCGCAGGTCGAGCGGGCCCGCAATCTGATCGAGCGCGTGGGCTTGTCGGGCCGCGTGGAACATCGCCCGGGCGAGCTGAGCGGCGGCGAACGACAGCGTGCGGCGGTGGCCCGAGCGCTGATACTGGGCCCGGAACTGCTGTTGGCCGACGAGCCGACGGGCAGCCTCGACCGCGACAACGCGCTCTCGGTCGGCCGGATGCTGTTGGATCTGCGGAAGCAGGAGAACGTGATGCTTCTGGTGGTGACGCACAGCAGCGAACTGGCCGGCTTGATGGATCGGCAATTGGAGTTAGAGGAGGGCCGTTTGAAGGGATAGCGTCTGGTGTTGCTCGTGCAACTTGCGTTGTGGCGCGGTCTCCCGACCGCGCCACGCGTCGAAGATCGTGCGGCACGTGCCGCGGTCGGGAGACCGCAGCACAACAACGGCCCGAATTGAGCGAGTGATTCGACACCATGTCCTCCTGGCGCTTCATTCTCCGCAGTCTCGTGTACCATCGGCGGATGCACGTCGCCGTGGCGCTCGGCGTGATGGCGGCTACTGCCGTGCTCACCGGCGCTCTGTTGGTGGGCGATTCGGTGCGGGGCAGCCTCAAGCATCTCACGCTCGACCGGCTGGGACGCATCGACGAAGCGCTGGTGACGGGCCGCTTCTTCCGCGCGAAGATCGCCGACGAGCTCGCCTCGCACCCGGGCTTTCGCGAGCACTACGAATCGGCCACGCCCGTCGTTCTGCTGCCGCGGGGCACGATCGTATATCGCTACAGCGACCCCGACTCGGGCGTCGAGCACGTGGCCCGTGCCGCCGGCGTGCTCATCGTCGGCTGCGACGAGCGATTCTGGAATCTTGGCCCGGCCGAGTTCAAGCCGAGTCGCATTCCCCAGCGCGGCGAGATCGTGCTCAACCAGTTGGTGGCCGACGAGCTGAGGGTTGCAGTCGGCGACGATGTATCCCTGCGCCTGCCGCGCATCAACAATATTCCCGCCGAGAGCGCGCTGGGACGCCGCACTGATCCCTCGCAGGGACTGCCCCGATTGAAAGTCGTCGAGATTATTCCCGCCGAAGGGCTGGGGCGATTCAGTCTCCGATCGGCCCAAAGCGCGCCCCGCAACGCGTACGTATCCATCGAAGCGCTACAGGACGTGCTCCGCCAGCCGGACGAGGCCAATGCGCTGCTTGTGGCGGGCCGCTCGCAAGACCGCCCTCCCGATGAAGAGGCCAGCCGTGCTCTGGCCGCCATGTTTTATCCTCAGATAGAGGACTACGGACTCGCGGTCACGCCCTTTCGCATCGGCTACCACGACCCGCAGACCGGCGAGGATCAGACCGAACTCGAATACTTCAGCTTCACGAGCGATCAGCTTCTCTTTCCCTCGGCGGTGGAAGGCGTCGCTCTGCGTGCTTTCTCTGAGTACGAGCCGCAGCCGGTGCTAACCTATCTGGCCAATGGAATCGCGCTCGAAGATGCCGACGGGAAAGTGACGGGGACCGAGATTCCTTATTCCACGATCACCGCCGTCGATTCCGTTCCCAGACTCGGCCCGCTGCTCGACGACGTCGGCAAGCCGATCGAACTGGCCGACGACGAAATCGCCTTGAACTCTTGGGCGGCCGACGACCTGGGCGCCGGTGTCGGCGACACCGTGCGGATCACCTACTTCGAGCCGGAAACCACGCACGGCCGGACGATCGAGAAGTCAGCTCGATTCAAACTGAAGGCGATCGTGCCGATCACCGAGCCGGCCGAGCCGTTCCGCCGCACGCAACCGGCCGTGTTTGACAAACCGCCGACACGGGCCAATGACCCGCATTTGACGCCGGAAGTCGAGGGAATCACCGATCGCGATTCGCTGGCAAGCTGGGATGCGCCGTTCGACATCGACCGGTCGAAGCTGCGGTCGCAGGACGACGACTACTGGTCGTACTACCGCACGACTCCCAAGGCGTTCGTTTCGCTGGCCGCCGGCCAGAAGCTGTGGAACAGCCGTTTCGGCCGGCTCACTTCGCTCCGCATCGCGCCGCGCGAGGGACTCACCGCCGAGAAACTGGGCGAAGACTTCTTGCGCGAGGCCGACACGCAAAAGGCCGCACTCGGCTTCGAGTTCCTGCCCGTCAAGCGGCAGGCGCTCGAAGCGTCGTCGGGCACGACACCGTTCGGCGTGCTGTTCTTGATGCTGAGTATGTTTTTGATCGCGGCCGCGGTGATGCTCGTGGCACTGCTGTTTCGTTTGGGCGTCGAGCGGCGGGCTTCCGAAATCGGCATCGCGCTGGCCGTGGGACTTTCGCGGCGAAAGACCGCCCGACTGCTCATGGCCGAAGGTGCGATCGTGGCTTCACTGGGCGGACTGTTGGGCGTCGCCGTCGGAATCGGCTATGCCTGGCTGATGATCGTCGGCCTCACGACGCCCGGCGTGTGGCTGGGCGCGATCGGCACGCCGTTTCTGCGGCTGTACCTCGACAACCCGCTGAGCCTGGTGATCGGCTATGCCAGCGGAGTGATTGTCTCCACGCTCACCATCTGGTGGAGTCTGCGCGCCACGCGGCGGGTCGCGGTGCGGCGGCTGCTTTCGGGCCGTGTCGCCGACGATGGCCCGGCGGCGCATGCCGCGCGGCGGCATCGAGTGATGGTCCGCATTTTGGTTGGATCGGCGCTCGTGCTGCTGGCCGCGGCATGCGCGACCGCCCTATACGCCTTGAAGCTCGGGGGCGAAGCGCAGGCCGGCGCGTTCCTCGGCTCGGGTGCGATGGTGCTTGCGGCCGCACTGCTCTTTGCCTGGACGCGGCTGCGCTACGGCGGCCAGCGTCCGAGCGGCACGTTGCACTTTGTCGGCCTGGCGGCCCGCAACGGCGCGCGAAACCCCACCCGCAGCGCGCTCACCATGGGGCTGATCGCCTCGGCCTCGTTCCTCATTCTCTCGATGGGGGCCTTTCACGCGAACCCCAACGAGGAGGGCACCGGTGGCTTCGACTACCTGGCCGAAAGCGATCTGCCCATCTACCGCGACCTGAACGACGACAGCGTGCGCAAAGATCTATGGGCCGGCAACGCTGCGAAGCTCGATGGATCGGTGATTCTCCCCCTGCGCGTCGAGCCCGGCGACGACGCGAGCTGCAACAATCTGTATCGTGCCACGCGGCCGCGCACGCTGGGAGTCACGCCGTTAATGGCCGCGCACTTCAGCGAGCCGAATACGCCAGCGTTCGGCTGGGCCGCCAGCGCCGCCGAAACCGCCGAGCAGAAGGCGAACCCGT
>CAYQAJ010000134.1:6944-13752 GCA_964415245.1 uncultured Pirellulaceae bacterium
GCGTTCGGCTGGGCCGCCAGCGCCGCCGAAACCGCCGAGCAGAAGGCGAACCCGTGGCTCTTGTTGGGCCTCGAATCGCCGACGCGCGAGGGGCCCGTGCCGGTGGTGCTCGACAACAACACCGCCATGTGGAGCTTGAACCTGATGCAGGGCGTCGGCGAAGAGTTTTCGATCGACTACGGCGAGGGACGCACCGTGCAGTTTCGCGTCGCCGGGCTCCTGAACAACACGGTGCTCCAGGGGAGCTTGCTGGTGGGCGAGGCCGATTTCGTGCGGCTGTTCCCGGAGCGCGGCGGCTATCAGTACTTTCTCATTCGCACGCCGCCCGATCGTGGCAAGGTGGTGGCCGAAGCGCTGGAAGACCGACTGGGCGATGAAGGGTTCGATACGCAATCGGCGTCGGTCGTGCTCGCTAGTTTGCTGGCGGTGCAGAACACGTATCTGGCCACGTTCCAGAGTCTGGGGGCGCTCGGCCTGCTGTTGGGCACTTTCGGCCTGGCGGCCGTGCAGCTTCGCAGCGTGCTGGAGCGGCGGGGCGAACTGGCGCTGATGCGTGCGGCCGGCTTTCGGCGTCGTCGGCTGGCCGTGATGGTGATGTTGGAGAACGCACTCTTGCTGTTGGGCGGTTTGGCAATCGGCGCGGCAGCCGCGGCCGTGGCGATCGTGCCGCATTGGATTGTCGGCGGCGCCACGCTTCCCGGCGGACTGCTGCTCGTGGAACTTGTGGCCGTGGTCGCCATCGGCCTGGCGGCCGGTCTTGCCGCCGTGCGGGCCGTGCTGCGCGCGCCGCTCCTGCCCGCTCTGCGAGGAGAATAGCCCGCGCTGAAGGCTTACTCACCCGTGCACGCGAATTGACGCGATTTCCAATGCAGCGGGCAAGTTCCAAATCCCAAATGACAAATCCCAAACAATATCCAAGCTCCCAATGCGAAAACCAAAAGGCGGAGCCGCTGTGCGCGCCCTGCACCAAGACCAGTAGGTCAGGCTCCGCCTGACAAATCGCGGCGACTGTTCGCCGTCAGGCACAGCCTGACCTACCGTACGCTCCGCGGCGTTTGGAGTTTTGGCTTTTGGCGGTTTGAGTTTTGTTTGTGATTTGGGATTTGTGATTTGGAGTTTTCTCCGAGTAGTCGCTGAACGCGAGAGCAAGACATGAGCAACTCACATTGTCCTCACTGCGGCGGCGAGATCGCTGCCGGTGCCTTGTACTGCCGGAATTGCACAAGGCGCGCGATCCGCTACGTCGCCTGTCCGTCGTGCCAGGAGCCGATCGCCGACGACGCAACCTATTGCCCGTACTGCACGCAGAAGCGGCCCACCGATCAGGACTTGGTCGCCAAGGCTCTTAACGTTTCGGTGATCGCCACGCGGCTGGGAGCGTGGCTGGGCGGGGGCAACTTCACCGGCGTGTTCTTTCCTCCCGTCATTGCCGTTTCCGGAGGCCGGATTCGCGTCACCCGCTGGACCTTGCTCGGCCTGCGCACGCACCACCAGGAGATTCAAGTCAGCCGCGTCGCCTCGGTGCGGTACACCAAGGGCGTGTTCTGGGGCGGGCTGATGATCGAAACATTCGGCGGCGCTGCCGAGGACATCTCCGAAAAAGGCCTCCGCCAGGAAGACGCCCGCTACATGGCCGAGCAGCTCAAATCCGTGTTGTCGGAGCGCTTCTGATTCGCGTCCTCGCGCGATTGCGGTGCCCGTTTGACAACCGCTCTGACACATGGCGACAATTGACGCGCGGCGTCGGCCGATTTTTTGCCACTTGCGCCGGCCGAACGGGCACCGCCCGTGTCGCGCGATTCCCCCGCAAGGAGCGTCCGCATGAGACCGCTGAGTAAAGTCGCGCCTGAGTGGTGGGACTATACGACGCTCGACGATGAGCTGCTGAACGATGCCGCCCGACTCTCCGCCAATGAACTGGTAGCGTTGTCGCGCGAGGGATTCTCGGTCCGCATTTACGATACCGTCGAAGACTTCTATCTCGCCGAAGCCCTGGAGTACGTCACCGCCTGGCAGAAGGCCACCGATGACGACCCCGTGGGCGTGTGCGGGCCGATCGGCCCCACCGAGCAGTTGCCGCTGGTGGCGCGGCTGGTGAACGAGCTGAACCTGAACCTGCGGAACTGCCACTTCTGGGGCATGGACGAATGGGTGCTCGACGGCCGCGAGGTGCCCGAGGACTTTCCGCTCAGCTTCGCCCGCACCGACCGCGAGCTCTTGTTCAACCGCATCCGGCCCGATCTGGCGATGCCCGAGAGCAACATCCACTTTCCCAAGGCCGACGCGCGCCAGTACATCGCGTCGTGGAAGCGGGCGCGGTGCCTGGTGATGCAGGGGGGCCAGGGCGAGGTGAAGCACTGGGCGTTCAACGACCCGCCGCGGCGCAAGCCGCCGTGGGATAAGGAGCCGCCTCCGCCGGCCGAGTACCGCAAGCTGACGACGCGCGTGGTCGACCTGCACCCGATGACGATCATCCAGAACGCCCGCACCTCCGGCGGCGGCGTGGTGACGACGGTTCCCTTGCAGGCGGTGAGCGTGGGACCGGTCGAAACGTGGCAGGCCGAGAAGGTGTCGATCTGGCACGCCGGCCAGCACGACAATCCGTTCGGCCAGCGGCTCACGGCGCTGATGATCGCCAAGCGAATTCCCGACACAGCGGTCCCCATGTCGCTGTTGGCCGACCACCCCAATGTGCAGTTCAACTACCTGCGCGCGGGGATCGGCACGTGCGCGGTGGAAATGCACTGAGTGCGTGGGCTCGGGCGCGAGACGCAGCGAGTCGATAATGACCAATGACCAAGCCCAAATGACCAAGGACGGTCAAGTGACGCGCAGCAGAACGCCATGAAAACCGCGATAGCAATTGCCGCGCATCCTGATGACATTGAGTTCTTCATGTCAGGCACGCTCATGCGCCTGGCCGAGGCAGGGTACGAAATCCACTACCTGAACGTGGCCAATGGAAGCTGCGGCAGCTCCGAGCACGACGCCGAAGGAATTGTCCGCATCCGCCGCGACGAAGCGATGCGGGCGGCCGAGAGCATCGGGGCGGTGTATCATGAAAGCATCACGGGCGACCTGGAGATTTTTTATAACAAGCCCACGCTGGCCCGGGTGGCGTCGATCGTTCGCGAGGTGGCGCCGGAGATTTTGCTGACGCATTCGCCTTCCGACTACATGGAAGATCACATGAACGCGTGCCGGCTGGCGGTGACGGCGGCGTTCGCCCGCGGCATGCCCAACTTTCCTGTCGATCCGCCCCGCGCGCCGGTCTCGAGCCCGGTCACCGTGTATCATGCGCAGCCGTACTCGCACCGCGACCCCTTGCGGCGGCTGGTCGAGCCGGAGATATACGTCGACGTGACCGACCTGATGCAGCGCAAAACCGCCATGCTCGCCTGCCACGCCAGCCAGCAGCGATGGCTCGACGAAAGCCAAGGCGTGAGCGCTTACCTGAACACCATGCGCGATCTCGACGAAGAGCTGGGCCGCATGTCCACCTTATTCAAGTTTGCCGAGGGCTGGCGGCGACACCTGCACCTGGGCTTTTGCGGAGAGAAGGACAACCCGCTGCTGGCCGCCATGAAGGACAAGGCCTACGCGGTGAGGAAGTAAGTTTTCGGTTTTCGGTTTTCAGTTTTCAGGCGGAGGATTCGGCAACCTAGTCCCATGCGACGTATACGACTTATAGGACGCATGTGGTAGCACATCGACAACGGATAACCGACAACTGACTGCCGGCGCCCAACGTGAGCCAGTCATTTCTACGGACGATCGCCCGTCTCTGATACGAGTAATGGACGAAGCCCTCCTCACCGCGTTCCGTCAGACCCTGCTGGCCTGCCGCGATCTGTACGCCAGTAGCGCCCGCCTGATCATCGCCGATCATCCCAATCTGCTCCCCAGCACGGCCGAGAACTTTCGGATGCTGATGGACGATCTGCACAAGGGGCTGGTGATCAAGGTCTACACCAACGTCTCGCAGTGCGATCGGCAGTGGAGCCGCAACGAGCGCCGTCTGGCCCAAGTGCTCATCGAGCACGTCTGGCAGCAGCGGCTCACGCCATCGCAGCTTCGCCAAGCCGCGTACCGCATGTTCGAAAACGCCGACGCCCTCCCCTGGTACAGCCTGGTGCGGCCCTTCGACCAGATCGGCCCGCTGCGCTCGCGGATCGGCGAGCTGGAAACCATCGTCATGCGGCTGGCCAACATCGTGGCCAAGTGCGACGGCGAGCTAGCGCCGATTGAGGCCGACATGCTCCGCACCATTCAGGAACAACTGCACACGCATCTGCGGCCCATCCCCCTCGATGCACCGGGCCAGCACGAGGCGGCACGCGTGCTCGGTCCGCAAGCGGTCGAGGAGATGCAGGTCCACGCGCAGCAGGTTCGCCAGGAGTACAAGCTGCCGGAGGCTTCGCCGGCCAGCGCCGAGTTCATCAAGCCACCGGCCGAGCGCCTGGCCGAAGCGCTCACATCGCTCGACCAGCTCGTAGGGCTCGCAGGCGTGAAGCAGGATGTCCGTTCGCTGGCCGACTTTCTCAAGGTGCAGCAGCAGCGGCAACGCATCGGTTTGCCGGAAACCACGCTCAGCCTGCACATGGTGTTGCGCGGCAACCCGGGCACGGGGAAAACATCGGTCGCCCGCATCCTGGCCCACATCTACGGCGCGATGGGAGTCGTGAAGAAGGGGCACATGGTCGAGACCGATCGCTCGGGGCTGGTCGCGCAATACGCCGGCCAGACCGGCCCCCGCACCAACAAGACCGTCGACACCGCCTTGGACGGCGTGCTGTTCGTCGACGAAGCGTACAGCCTGGTGGCCGAATCGGGCGACGACCCGTACGGGCACGAAGCGGTGCAAGCGCTGCTCAAGCGAATGGAGGATGAGCGGCATCGGCTGATCGTGGTGCTGGCCGGCTATCCGGGTCCGATGGAGCGACTGCTGTCGATCAACCCGGGCCTGTCATCGCGATTCCAGCAGCACATGGATTTCGAGGACTACTCGCCCGGCGAGCTGGGGCGAATCTTCGGCCTGATGTGTGACAAGAACAGCTACGTCGCCCCGGCCGAAACGCAGGCCAAGCTGCTGGAGAGTTTTCGCTGGCTGTACGAGCAGCGCGACGACCACTTTTCCAACGGGCGGCTCGTGCGCAACATCTTCGAGTCGGCCATTCGCAACCTGGCCACGCGCGTGGCGGGCGTCGTCCCGATTACGCGCAAGCTGCTCACGGTGCTCGAACCGGTCGACGTGCGTCTGCCCGGCGTGCCCAGCCACGTGTTCGAGAATCTCGATCTGGCCAATCTCCGCTACACGGTCGCCTGCCCCGGCTGCGGAAGCACGGCCGATCTGCGGGGCACCTACCTGACGCGGCGCGTGAAGTGCAAGAATTGCCAGCACCGCTTCGTGGCGAACTGGGGGGAGCCGGTGGAGCGCTGACGCGGAGACGCGGCGACACGGAGACGCGGCGAAAACGACAGTGCCAGTTTCGTGCATTTTCCGCGAAAGCCGCCACATTCATGTGGCGCTCTGGCGGTGAAATCGCAAATCACAAATCACAAACAATATCCAACTCCCAAATCCCAAACGGAGAGTGGACGGCGCTCGTTCTTGCGTGGCCGGGCTGGACCGCACGAGCGCTAGGACCCTTCGACGCGGCGAAAAAGGGGCGAGCGGAGTCACAGATCGCCGACCGCTTTCCGCTTGCGCGATGAATGAACTCGGAAAACCTCGCTGCATTCGGCACTTTACACTGTGCACTTTGCACTCCTACCCCACCGCCTTTGTGATTTGGGATTTGCGATTTGGGATTTGCCCGCCCCAGCGGTCCTATTGCCCCGGTTGACAGGATTTCGGGCCATTCATTACACTTCCACGCTCAACAAACTGGTTTGGTATCAACGGTTTGCGCCGAGCGTGAAACTCGCCCGGCCACCCGTGTTGCCGAGTAATCGGGGCAACCCACCGAGTGTGGGCGGGCTTTCATCGCCGTGATGTCAGGGAGAAAACTGACTCACGCTGACGCTTCGGGTTACGAAAGTCCGACTCACGCTGACGCTTCGCACTCTCACCACGAATCCCCACCAAGAGAAAACCACGTTTCAGGGCAGGAGTAGACATGCAAAGGCGCAAAGTACGGACAGAGCGGCGCACTGCGGGTTCGCAACGGCGCAAGGCACGGATTCAATGGATGCGGGCGCTCGCCTTGGTGGCCGTCGCGGTGGCCGTGTTTCTGGCGGCAGGCGTCGCGCTGCAATCGGCCTTCGCGGCCAATGAGCCCGGCGGTACGGCGAGTCCCCCCGCGGAAACCAGCGAGATGATTTACGTCGCCATCTGGCTGGTGGCGTTCGTCAGCTCGATCGTGGCACTCGTGCAGGCGTTCTACTTCTACAAGAACATGATGGCCGCCGACGAAGGCAGCCCGCGAATGGTCGAAATCGCCGGCTACGTGCGGCAAGGAGCCAACGCCTACCTGCGGCAGCAGTACATTGTTGTGGCGGGCTTCTTTGTCGTGATTGTCGTGCTGCTTGCCATCGCCGCGTTCGGTCTCAAGGTGCAGAGCCATTTCGTGCCGTTTGCGTTTCTCACGGGCGGCTTCTTCTCGGGTCTCGCCGGTTGGTTCGGCATGAAGACGGCCACTTGGGCCAGCAGCCGCACCGCCGCCGGCGCCCAGAAGTCGCTCAACCAAGGGCTTCAGGTGGCGTTCCGATCGGGCGCCGTCATGGGACTCACGGTGGTGGGTCTGGGCCTGTTGGACATCACGCTCTGGTTCGGCTGTTTGCGTTGGGTCTGGCCGCCGGTGGGATT
>CAYQAJ010000135.1:0-13578 GCA_964415245.1 uncultured Pirellulaceae bacterium
GGCGGCCAAGTGCCGATTGAGGCCACCATCGGCATTTCGGCAGATTGCTGGTCGTGGTCCGATTCACCCGAAGTTTGGCCCACCTTGGCCAAGAACTTCTCCCGACAACCCTCGCAGCAGAAGTAGAATGTCTGCCCGTCGCGCTCGACTCGCAGGTCGGTCGATTCGTCGACTTCCATGCCGCAAATGGGGTCCTTGGCCATTTCCCTTTAGTCCGGTGGTGAGTGAAGGCTCGATGTCAAAGTGCAGCGTCTGCGCCCCGACGATGGTATTGTATGGTGCGGGCAATGCCAAGGAGCACCGCGAGCCGCGTTTCGCGCGAAATCAAAGGAGTCCCGAAGTGAGAACTCCCTCGACTGTTTGGATGCCGACCGCCGCGCTATTCTTCACGGCGATCTGTGCAGTTACGTGCCCGCCCGCCCGCGCCGACGACGTCGAGCACTTGCCCGACACTCAGCCGCTTACGGCCGAGGGTGATCTATCGTTCGAGGTGCTGCACCGCGTCGACCGGTACATGCTGCGGCGCATCGAAGAGTCGGTGGTCGATCGGCAGAAGCACTGGCACCGCGACTACACGTCGGCCGACGCCTACCGCAAATCGGTGGAGCCCAATCGGGCACGGCTGCGACGGATCATCGGCGTTGTCGACGAGCGCGTACCGCCAAGTGAGTTGGAGCTTGTCGCTACGCATAGCGGTAGCAAAGTCGCCTCTCGCTCCGCGAGAGGGCGTTCTCTCGCGGAGCGAGAGACGACATCAGACGGACTCATCGCCGAGTCGGAGCACGTGCGGGTCTACGCGGTCCGCTGGGGCGTGCTCGATGGCGTTGAAGCCGAGGGGCTGCTGCTGGAGCCGAAGGGCGAGCCAATCGCTCAGATCGTCGCTCTGCCCGATGCCGACGTGTCGCCCGAGATGCTCGTGGGCTTGGCCGATGGTGTACCCGTGGAGTCGCAGTTCGCGCGTCGTCTGGCCGAGGCCGGGTGCCGCGTGCTGGTACCGACGCTCATCGACCGCGACAACACGTTCTCGGGCAACCCGCGGGTGCGGATGACGAACCAGACCCACCGCGAATTCATCTACCGCCAAGCGTACTTCATGGGGCGGCACATCATCGGCTACGAAGTGCAAAAGCTGCTGGCGGCGGTCGACTACTTTTCGATGCGCGAAGCGGCCAACCGCGAAGCCAAGAATGGCAAGTCGAACGATGCAGACAAGCGGGCCGCTGGACCGATCGGCGTGGCGGGGCACGGTGAAGGGGGGCTGATCGCGCTGTATGCCGCGGCGCTGGACGAGCGCATCGACGCGGTGCTGGTGAGCGGCTACTTCCAACAGCGCGAGGGCGTTTGGCAGGAGCCGGTATACCGAAACGTATGGGGTTTGCTGGAAGAGTTCGGCGACGCGGAAATCGCCTCGCTCATCGCGCCGCGCGGGCTCGTCGTCGAAGCGTGCATCGGGCCCGAAGTGCCCCGTCCCCCTCCGTCGCGCGACGGCCGGAGCGAGGCCGCATCGGGCCGCCTCACCACGGCGCCGCTTGACTCGGTGCAAGTTGAGTTCGCCCGCGCACAACAGCAATTCGGCAAACTTGGCCTTGGTAAGCAGATATCGCTGGTTATCAGCGACGAGGGCAAAGGACGGTACGGCACGCGCTCCGCATGCCAGGCGCTGCTCGATCGACTGGGCGTCAAGGTCGAATTGCCGAACCATAACAACGACGGCGCAAAGCGCGACGCCGCCTGGGCCGATTCCCGCAGCTCGTTCGACCCGCGCTCACGCATGAAGCGGCAGTTCGAACAACTTGTCGATCACGTGCAGTTGTTGGCACGCCAAAGCCCCGACGCGCGCAAACAATTCTGGTCGCGTGCTGATTCATCGAGCCTCGAGCGCTGGCGGGCGAGTTGCCGCGAGTACCGCGACTACGTGCATCGCGAGATCATCGGCTGGCTTCCGCCCGCGTCGCTTCCGCCCAATGTCCGCACGCGGCTGATCTACGACACTCCGCGTTGGAAGGGGTACGAAGTAGTGCTCGACGTGTGGCCCGAGGTAATCGCCTACGGCATTCTGCTGGTTCCCCGCGACCTGGAGACGGGCGAGCGGCGGCCGGTGGTCGTGTGTCAGCACGGGCGCGGCGGGCGACCGCAGGATGTGTGCAACCCCGACGAAGACACGCGGGCCTATCATTCGTTCGGTGCCCGACTGGCCGATCAAGGGTTCGTGGTGTTCGCGCCGCAAAACCTGTTCATCGGCGAGGAAGAGTACCGCATGCTGCAGCGGAAGTGCACGCCGCTCAAGACCACGTTCTTCGGCCCCATGGTGCGAGAGCACGAGCAGGCGCTTCATTGGCTGGCGAGTCTGCCGTTCGTCGACGCCAAGCGAATCGGCTTTTACGGTCTGTCGTACGGCGGCAAGAGCGCCATGCTGATTCCGGCCGTTGTCGAGGGATACGCACTCTCGATCTGCTCGGGCGACTTCAACGAGGAGGTGTGGAAGCACGTGAGCATCGACTCGCCCTACAGCTTTATGTTCACGATCGAGCACGACCACAGCGAGTTCGACTTCGGCGACAAGGTGAACTACGCCGAGCTCGCCGGGCTGATCGCGCCGCGGCCGTTCTTCGTCGAGCGCGGTCACCGCGACGGCGTGGCGCCCGACGAATGGGTGGCGTACGAATACGCCAAGGTGCGGCGGCTGTACGCGGAACTAGGGATCGGCGATCAGACGGGCATCGAATTCTTCGATGGCGTCCACGAAATCCACTTGCAGGGGACATTGGAGTTCCTGCGCAAGCACTTGGATTGGCCGGAGCGGTGAGGACGGGCAGCCCGGTCAGTTGTCCGTGGTCCGTTGTCCGTTGCAGAGCACCCGATTCGTCTCTGGGTTGCGACTGCGAGCGCGAGTCGTGAACTCAAATCAGAGCTTATCCAAGAACCGTCCCGGAGAAGGGGACAGGCACATTTTGCTCCGCGGAACCCGGGAAAACGGGGCACTATCGAGCGGCTCCGCAAAATGAGCCAGTCCCCGACGGCTTTTGGATAAGCTCTTAGATTACGGTTGCCGTTCCGATTCGGGGATGTGGATGACCGTCATGCCGCAGCAGTCCCAGGCGCGGCTGCCGCGGCTAACGTTCCAGGTGACGTAGAGCTTGTCGCCCTGGGGATCGACGGCCGTGGCATACGTGCCCTTGAGCGTGAATCCGTATTTCTTCGTGTAGAACGGTTCGAGAAAGGCGATCACTTTTTTGTCGCCGGTTTTTACGTCGAATTGTACGACGGCCGTTCCGTCCCGGTCGCTGCCGCCGTGGGCACCGGGCACGTAGTACAGGTATCGGCCGCTGGGGTCGGCGTCGATCGACGCGACGTACGCCTGCGATGCGACGGCGGCGGTGCCGATCTTTCGCGCCTCTTCGGTCTTGGTGTTGAACGACCAGATGGCGGCGTCGTCCGATCGCTGGCCCAGCGACACAGTGTAGATGAAACCTTGCGGCGTCTCCTGCGTGGCGGCCCGCACGCCGATCGTGGCCCCTTCTACGTGGACCGGCTTCTTGTCCGACGCCGGGTCGAATCGCACGAGCGGCCCCTCGTCGGTACCGGGCACAAAGTAAACGCGGCCCGTCGATCGGGCGAACATCATGTACCGCGCCGGACCGTCGGGACCGGAGTACAGCAACTTCCCGTTCTTCGCGTCGTAAACGAAGAAGCGTATGCCTTCTTCCTCGCGATCGAATGCGGCAGCGGTTCCCCCGTAATAAATGAGTCGATCGGGGTCGAGCACGCCGCAGGGAATCGCGTGCTTGGGCACCGGACCGTGTGCGACGACCTGCGTTTCGCCGGTTTCCGGGTTGGTGCGGAGAATCCAGTCGCCCTCGTAGTGGAACGCGTCGGTGGTGGCGCGGGGCGACCCTCGATGCGTGGCGTAGTAGAGCCAGCCATCGCTGCCCAGGTCCAGGCGGGTGTGGACTTTTCCCGGTGTGTAGTGGCCCAACGGGAGCTTGAGAAACTTCGATACGTCGACCAGGTGGCGGAGCGTCTGCCTATCGGGGTCGTACTCGAACACATGCGCCGTGCCGGTGCCGTGTGTGCCGTCGCCTTTGCCGCTGATCGCCAGGTGGTCGCCGATGGCGGAATAGTACTTTCCGTTGGCCGCCAGGGAGTCGCCCCAGTTCGACCACGGCGCGCCGAGATAGTCCTGGCCGGGATAGAACAGGAAGTCGACCGTGGGCGGGGTCTTGGCAACTGCGACACCGCTGTTGAGCGTGTCGGGCGGTTTCAGAAACTCGTCGGAGCGGTCGGTGACGATCGTCTTTCCATCGGGCAACTTCGGCGGGAATGTCAAAACTTCTTGAGCGCGGGCCGGTGAACTGCGTTCCAGAGCGCCGCAAACCAACAGCGCGGAGAGCAGAAGAATAACGCGGACAACACGCTTGCGGTTTCGCATTGCATCACCATCGATTCGTGTGAAATCCATCGGAAGTCTACTGCCGCTTCACCGTGATCCGCTGATTCACCTTCACGTCGAACACGTTGACGCTCCCCTTGCCGTGCGGAAAGACGACGTGCACGTCGACGCGCTCTTCGCTCCCTAGTCCAAAGTGGGCCACCGCTTCTTGCGACGATGCATACCCGAAGCCCGTGGCGATTTCGCGGAATCCCAGCAGCTTCTCCCATTGGCCCGATTTCCCGGGCTGGTAGAGAAACACCCGCGAGCCGATGCCCATGCGGTTAACGCCATCGGCGCCTTCGACCTGCACTTCGAGCCAGTTGCCGCCCTGGGTTTCGTTTCGCAGCAGCATCGACGGCAGCTCTACCCACCAGTTGGGCAGGAACATGTCGAGCCGGCCGTCGCGGTCGAAATCGCAGGTGGGCCCCGGGGCACAGTAGAGGATCTTGCGATCGGCGATCATTTTCTCGAAGAACGGGCCAGAGCGCTTGAGGGCGCGATCCTCGACCGTGGGAAAATCGTTCACGCGCAGCGCGTACTCCTCGAAGCGCGGGAGCCCATCGCGATTGCCCAGGTTGCGAAAGATGACGGGATGCGGCTTGCCCTCGGCAAACTTCACGATGCTGGTGTAAATGTCGGGTCGCCCGTCGTTGTCGAAGTCCTGCATCTCGACGTGCGGCCCTTTCAGCGGCAGTGGAACGAGCCCGGCCGCATCGGTGATGTCTTCGAATCGGGGCACGCCGTCGGCGATACCGCGGTTCAGGTAAAGCCGGTTGGGCACGCCCTCGACCCACGGATGGTCGTAATGCTGGCCCAGGACGACGTCCGGCAGCGCGTCGCCGTTCACGTCGCCGATCGCCACGCCGCACACCATGTCGTCGCCTTTGGCGGTGGGCCAGGCAAACACGTCGTGGCTGCCGGGCGGTTCGCGAAAGTGGCCGTGCCCGTCGTTCACGAGCAAGTAGTTGCCCAGCGTCGAGGCGAGAAAGATGTCGGGCCAGCCGTCCATGTTCACGTCGGCAGCCGCGACACCGAGGCCGGCGGCTTTTTCGGGAAGACCGGCGTCTCGGGAAACGTCTTCAAACTTCAGCTCGCCCAGGTTCTTGAACAGCCGCGAGCTGTTGGTGGTCGAGCCGTTGTAGCCGATGTGAGGCTCTTCACCAACCAGAAGATCGAGCAGACCGTCGCCGTCGAAATCGAGCACGGTCGCGCTGCGACCGCCGAACGCCGCCGGGCAAGCGCCGCTATCGTCCGACACATTCGTAAACTTGCCGCCGCCGTCGTTGCGAAACAGCGTGCAACCGGCCAGCGCATGGCCCGAGCGCGCGGCGAGCTTGCTGTCGGCCGCAGCCGGCATGCTGCTGACGTAGAGGTCGAGGTCGCCGTCGTTATCCAGGTCGGCAAACAGCACGCCGGTCGCGCGGGCGGAAATTTGCAACTGCGGCTGCTTGTCGAGCTCGAACTTGCCCTTGTGGTTGCGAAAGAAAAGATTGGGCTGGGTGTCGGGATAGTGGAACGTGCCGATGTAGAGATCGGCCCAGCCGTCGCCATCGACGTCGCCCCATCCCGCGCCGTGCCCCATGATGCCAAACGCTGAGGGCAGAATGCCGACCTCCTGGGTTACATCGCGAAACGAGAAAGGGCTTTCCTGTGCGTGGGCAAAAGAGCAAAGTGCCAACGCGAACGCGGGCAGCATGGCGCGGCGGCAAATCATCACGTCGTTAGCCCTGCGCAATCATGGGAAGGTTCAAATGAACGGATAAATGAACGGGCCGACTGTGCCCACGAGAATCACCAGCAGGCTCAGCACCAGCAGTATGACGACGATGGGAATGAGCCACCACTTCTTGTTGTGGATCAAAAAGTCCCAGTATTCGGCCAACAGACCGGGCGGCTTTTCTCGAGCCGCTGTGACGAACTCTTCGACGTCGGATGACGGCGTGGTTTCGTCCGGACGGGAGGAATCGTCATTGGGAGTCGGAGCGTTCGTCATAACGCTTTCCTGATCAAGCCCTCGCTTACGCTTCGGGTTTCGATGCGTGGGCGTCAGTACTGCCGGAAGTAGCGCTTTACGTCGCGGTTGGTCTTTCGCGCGATCCAGTAAGTCGAAGCGTCGGGCTCGAAGCGGCGCTTCATGGGATCGTATCCCAACAGTCTGCATGCCAGGCCGACCGGCGTAAACACCAGGAAATACACTGCCGCTAAAAGAACGAGCGACACCACCCACCCGATCGGATAGCCGATGCCCATCCAGACGAGGTAAACCGGGCGCACGGCGAGTGGGGCGATCAGGCCGATTGCGCCCACCAGCGCGCCGACAGCCGCTGCGACGACGGGCAAGACGATCGCGCCAGTGCGCAAGTGCCAAACGGCGGCGAATGCGGCGGCAATTACGAGCAAAAACAACGCGAATGCCCGCAGCATGCGGCGCGAGGGGTTGGTGTTGAATTCAATGAGGGGCATGGTTGAATTTGTGCTTGTCTGTAACCCCCGGCTTCCGCCGGGGGCTGTTCTTAGTAATCGCGCTCCGGGCAGCACATCACGTTCAATCCGGTGCGAACTGGGCCAAATACTCGTCTACCTTGTGCTCCTGAGCGTCGGGTTGTTCTTCCTTCAATAACAAGAAATGTTCCAGCATGAGCGCGTCGATGTTCGTCGCCATGAAGCAGCGGTACGCTTGCTCCGGCGTGCACACGATCGGCTCGCCCCGCACGTTGAAGCTGGTGTTGATCATCACCGGCGAACCGGTGATCGCCTCGAACCGCTCCAACAGTTTGCAATATCGCCCGTGGCGCGCGGGGTCGACCGTCTGGATGCGGGCCGAATAGTCGACGTGCGTGATCGCCGGCACCACCGATCGCCGTGCTTTGAGCTTGTCCAGGCCGCGTAGCGCATGAGCGCCGTCGCAGCCGACCCGCTGCTTGTCGCGCACCGGCGCCACGAGCAGCATGTAGGGACTTTCGGTATCGCCATTCAGCTCGAAATACTCCGCCGCGCGTCGCTTCAGCACCGACGGCGCAAACGGCCGGAACGACTCGCGAAACTTGATCTTGCGGTTCATCACCGATTGCATCTTTTCGCTGCGGGCGTCGCCGAGAATGCTGCGGGCGCCGAGAGCACGCGGTCCGAACTCCATCCGATCCTGAAACCAGCCGACGACCTTCTCCTCGGCAATCAGCCGCGCGACATAGTCGCACAGTTCGTCGTCACTGGCGAAGCGGCGGTAGCGGGCTCCCTGGGCGTCGAGCATCGATTGAATCTGGTTGTCGTCGAACCGCGGCCCGAGCAGCGAGCCTTGCTGCGAATCGTCGTGCGCACAGGTTCGCGGATTGCCCAAAAGCTGATGCCAGATCAACAGCGCTACGCCCAGCGCGCCCCCCGCGTCGCCCGCCGCGGGCTGAATCCACAGCGACTCGAACGGCGTTTCCCGCAAGATTCGGCCGTTGGCCACGCAATTGAGCGCGACGCCGCCGGCCAGGCACAGCCGCCGCATGCCAGTCTCCCGATGTACGTGCCGGGCCATGCGGAGCATGATCTCCTCGATCACCTGCTGGATCGACGCGGCCAGGTCCATGTGCCGCTCGTCGATCGGCTCCTCGGGTTGTCGCGGCGGGCCGCCGAACAAGTCGTGGAACCTGCGCGAGGTCATGGTGCGGCCCTGGCAGTAGTTGAAATACGACATGTCCAGCCGGAACGAGCCGTCGTCTTTCAGGTCGATGATCCGCTTGCGAATCATGTCGGCGTACGTCGGCTCGCCGTAGGGGGCCAGGCCCATCAATTTGTACTCGCCCGAGTTGACGCGAAATCCGCAGTAGTACGTAAACGCCGAATAGAGTAGCCCGGGCGAATGGGGGAAGTGCAGCTCGTGCGACAAGTCGATGCGATTCGCCCGTCCGACGCCGTAACTGGCGGTGGCCCATTCGCCGACGCCGTCGACGGTGAGAACGGCCGCTTCGTCGAACGGCGAGGGAAAGAACGCGCTGGCCGCGTGCGACTCGTGGTGCTCGGCGAAAACGATGCGTTTGCCACGGGCGCCGGGCAATTCGCGGCTGATCACCGCCGGCAGATGCACCTTCTGCCGCATCCAGATCGGAATGGTGGCCAAGAACGAACGGAACCCGATCGGCGCGTAAGCCAGATACGTTTCCAGCAATCGCTCGAACTTCAACAGCGGCTTATCGTAGAAGCCGACGTAATCGAGCTGTCCGGGCTGGAGGCCGCCTTCCTGGAGGCAGTATTCGATGGCGTGGCGGGGGAACGCGGCATCGTGCTTCTTGCGAGTGAATCGCTCCTCCTGCGCGGCGGCAACGATGCGTCCGTCGACGACCAGCACGGCGGCCGAATCGTGATAGAAAGCGGAGATGCCGAGAATGGCGGTCATCAAGGAACGGTCCACAGGGAAGGGGGCAAGCGCACCCTCGGCGATCAGGGAACCGAGTCGTCCGCTGCTTGCGGCGCCGTCTTGAGCTCCGGGTCGAGCGCCACCGCCGCCTCATGCTGCTGTCGGGCCGCCTCCTGGTCACCCAACTGCTCAAGGTACCGCTCGAGCTGCAAGTGCAGGTGGACGCGAAAGGAAAGGGGGGCGTCGTCGGAAAGCAAGCGAAGGGCCTCTTCGGACAATCTTCGTGCCTCTTCATACTTGCCACACGAGCTTAGTGTCATGGCCAGCGTGTCGAGAGACTTCGCGTTGTCGTACGAGGTCAACTGGCCGAGCACTTTGTATTCGATTTGCTTCGACAGTCCCGGGCGGTCCGAGGGGCCGTCGACGAAGCCCATTTCGGCCATTCTTTCGCAAAGCACGCGCCCCAGGTCGGCATGTACGAGTAGCCGCGGATGCACGTGGTCGAGAAAAACGTCAGCTCCGACTGCTTCGTGGCCATTCCTTTGGCGGCATTGGTCGGCGAGCATCGCTGGAAGTCCGATTACTTCGACGCCTTCCTGTCGCCCCACCTCGGCCACGATTTGTTGCATTTGCGATGTGGCCCGCAACGGGCAAACGTCCTGGTCGCGGGCGCGAAGGAAGCAGGTGAGAGCCTCGTCGGTGTGTCCCGACTCGAAAAGTGCCTGCCCGAAAGTGAATAACAGTAGCGCGTGCCGGTCGTCGATTGCCTCGGCGCCTTGGAGCGACGCCACCGCACCCTCGGCATCTCCGTCGGCGAGTTGCTTCGTTCCACTCTCCAACAGGCTGTCGCATCGACTCCGCTCGTCCGTGTCGTCGATGGCGTACTCACTCTTGAAAGGAGAAAAGTCCTTCAGATTCGAGGCGGGCTGAACGAGAATCACCTCCGCGTCGTGCTCTCGGGCAAGCCGCACAATCCTCTCCAGGCTAAAGCGATAGCGATCGAGCACGCTGGCTTGAAGCTCGGCGTCGCGCCGGTAGGCTTCCGGTCCGTTGGAGCGCTCGAAGACGGTATCGACCTCGCCGTTCAACTGTGTCTTCGGCCCCTCGGGAGTCTGCGTCCGGTCGGCGAGCGATACAATCAGGTTGAAGGTCCGCGAGTGCGAGGCGACGCGGATGGCGCTCGTGAGCAGCGGATTGCGATCGCGCACCGCCCCGTAAGTGCGCTCTTCCAGGAACTCGTTGTGGCCCGTGTAAACGATAAACAGGTCGGGTTCATAGTTGACTAGCTCTTCGGTCAGCCGTGCCAGGCGATAGCTGGCATACGAGATTCCGCCGCAGTTGATGACCTCCCAATTGCGCTGGGTAGCGACTTCTTCCAGCCGCGCCTTGAGCCACTCGGGGTACGAGGTGCGGTAGTCGTACGGATGGCCGAAGGTGGTCGATCCCCCCAGGCAAAAAATGCGGAAGGTGTTGGAGCCCTTGACCGCTGAGAATCGCTGCTGGTTGAAGAATCTCGACTTCAGTTCGCTGGTTACGTACTCGTCCCCCTGCCGCACGAAGAGCGGGGAACTCCCGTCGAACCCCACGAAAGGGTCACGGGTTTGGCTGGCGGGCTTTACCCCCAGGGCGGCGAGCACAAGCTCAAGTAGGAGAAAGAACGCGCATACGGTTACCAGTGCGAAAGCGGCCTTGCGCCACCACGTGAGCCGCCGGCGAGCCGTAACATTGGTAGACGAATTGGTTCGCACCACGTTCCTATTCTAGTTACCGTACGCCCTGCAGAAGCGCCAGCCGTTAACCTCCCCATCTTTCCGTTGTAACTGCGGTTGACCGCGGGCGTCAACCGAATCGAATCGTCTAGCTGGCTCGGCGGTGGCCTCTCATTTGAGGTGATGACCGGTTGTTTGGCCCCGGGGAGGTAACACGGCGCCGCGGGGGGGATTGTGGACATCGAAGCTGGGATCGACGATTGTAGAGGACGGGGAGTACGGGAGCGGTGGGGCGTTGTGGGGAGCAATCCGAACATGTTCCAGCGGCGAAAGCACGGGTTCGGCGGCGACCCGCAGGCCGGTCGGGGGCGGTACTCTCTTGTTGTCGTGGTTGTCGTAGCGGCAGCGGCTGCAAACTGTACCGGTTGCGGCGGCGATTCGAAGCCGAAGAAGGACATGTCACGGATTTCGGGCGATGCCACGCCGCAGCGCGATTCCGACTTGCGGTCGAATGTGCCATCGGGCCGGGCTCAAACCAGCGCCGACGATCGACGGAACTCGTCACCCTTCGTCGTCCGCCTCGAGAGGGATCTGGACATGCACGAAACGGCGGCCCGGGCGCTGGGGCGCATTGGCGCGCCGGCCGTTCCCGAGTTGCGGCGGGCTTTGGCCGATGTCGACCCGGGCGTGCGCATTCAGGCGGCCGAAGTGTTGGCGCGGATTGGGCCGGAGGCGGAGTCGGCCGTGCCCGACTTGATCGTGGCCCTGGAAGACGAAAGCGAACAGGTCCGTAAGGCGGCGGCCCGCGCCTTGGGGCAAATCGGTCCGGCCGCCGCTCCGGCGGTGCCCGCATTGATTCGTTCGATGCGGGAGTCGGACGAGCGGCTCCCGCCGGCGCGGCCCAAAGGGCAATGAGTTGTCGGGGGCGCATCGGGTGGCCGGGGCCTGCCGGTAGAAGCTCCAAATCGCAAATCCCCAATCACAAACAAACTTCACATCCCCAAAGGTGAAAACTACAAACGGCGAAGATAGTCGCCAGATTCGTGTGGCGCGGTGGCCAGCGATCCGCGTAGTTCGCACTCGGTGTGGAGGTTGGGGTTTTCCCGCTTTGAGATTTGTTTGTGATTTGGGATTTGTGATTTGGAGTTTGCGCGCTGCCACCCGAGCGCGCTCTGCTTCGCGTCGCGGCCAACCGAGGAAGGGGTTACTGTTTCGGGCGCAGGTATCCGGCCGACGATTGGAAGTAGCGCTGGCGGCGGGTGACCGCATCGGCTTCGGCTTCGCGCTGCTGACGCTGCAAATCTTCCAGATTCGCGCGGCACAAGCGGCAACCCACTCGCTCGATGTGAAAGGTAATGAACTCCGCGTGCTCGGTGCTGAGCGTGCCCAGGATCATGCCGCCGAGCTGCTGGCGCGTTGGGCAGCTCACGCGGTGCCGCCGCCAGATGGCGCCCAGCGTGTGCAGGCCCGCGTCGCGGCGGCCGTTGATGGCGGTCAACCGTTTCAACAGCGCCGGCTGGCTGCGGAGCGCTTTCTCGACCGACGCCATCTCCTGCGGCGAGAGCGCCTCGTCGAGGTAGGATTCCAACTCGAGTTCGGTGAATTGTCGGGCCATGTTCGGCATAGGTCACGCCAACCGGGCGGGCGCCCCAGTACTTGGTCTTACGCCTCGTGCAGCTCGGGAAACACGTCGACCGACAGCCGCTGCTTGCGAATGATGGTCTTTACGCGGCTCAGGAAGTCGAACTTGAAGTTGGCCACCTGCTGCTCGCTGATGGCAAGCTCCTGCGATGTGCGCTTGTTGCTCCACCCGCGCACGAAGAGCAGCTCGATACACTTGAGCTTGAGCCAGTCGCCGCGCTGCCCCCAATGCTCGACGTGCTCGCGGAGCGCGGCGGCGATCGCCTTTTCTTCCAGCCCTTTTCGTTCGCCGCTGCGGACGATGCTGCTGGCCGCTCGCCCCGGTCCGGGCAGCTCCCACGTGCCGCCGGAGTCGGAGCCGGTGGAAAGGGGCACGGCGGGGCGGCGCCCCTCGCGGCGGAGGTGGTCGGTGAGCTTGTAGGCGCAGATCGAGAACAGGTAGCTTTCCAGCGAGCGGCGACCGTCGTAATTCGGCAGGCTGTTCAAGAAGCCGACGAACGTCTCCTGCACGATGTCTTCGCTGATAGCGCGGCGGCCGAGGCGGCTCTCGACGAACGCCAGAAGTCGCCCCTCGTAGCGGCCGATCAGGTCGCCCCAAGCGTCGGAGTCGCCGCCGCGGATGCGGTCGATCAGCAGGCGGTCGGTTTCGGTGGGGGCGGCCATCGAGCTGGGGAGCCCTCTGTTTGACCAGGATACAGGGAGACAACGCCAGAGAACCCGGCCGATCGGAACACTGCGCCTGGCGCCGGCGCGGGTATCCATCTGAGCGCCCCGACATGGCAGGTCAAGGCCGCGCCGACCTCATTTGCGCAGGTCCCGCCGATCACGGCGCAACCAGCCCATCACGACTGTAAAGCCGGTACCCTCTTGGGCGCGAAGAGGTTTCAGAGCCAAAGGACGAATCGAGCCGCCAGCACTCCGGCCACAATTACCGCCAATATCGCCGTCAGCGCTGCCATTCGCAAGCGCCCGGTATAGTACCCGCGCGTGGCCGTGTCGATGGAGAAGAAGCCGAAGATCAGCGCCAGCACCGCCACGGCGCCGCCCCCGAACAGGGCGGTCTGCATCAGACGCGACTTGCGTCGTTCCACGCGCCAACGCTGGTCCAACTCTCCGCGAAAGTTTTCGTCAATGGTGAGCCTCGCCCATGATTTCAGCATCGGATCAAGACTCTGGATTTTGATCTTACCAGTGTATTGGTCGGTCGGTCGAACCAGGCGCATGCGGATTGTCTCGGCATCGTACGAAACCAGTCGCGATGCTCCTGCCACTCCCAGGTAATCGTCGATGTACTCGTTGACAGCCGCTTCGAGCTTCTCATCCAGCCCACGCCGACATTCGTCGATATCCATGTCCGGATCCGACTCGACGAGGATGTAATGAACGGGGCCGTCTCGTACATCAGGTTCCTTGATCCACTTCGGCATGTTCGAGGACGCCCGCTTCGAGCTGGC
>CAYQAJ010000136.1:0-13114 GCA_964415245.1 uncultured Pirellulaceae bacterium
GATCTCCGTGCCCGTGATGTCGGCCGGCATCAGGTCGGGCGTGAACTGAATGCGACTGAACGAGAGGTTGAGCGCGCGGGCCAGCGTGCTGATCATCAGCGTTTTGGCCAGGCCCGGCACTCCTTCCAGCAGGCAGTGGCCGCGGCTGAACAGCGAGATGAGCAGCTCCTCGATGACCTGCTTCTGCCCCACAATGATCTGCGACAACTGGTCTTGAATACGTTGGCGGGCCTCGCCCAATCGCGCGATGGCGTCGGACCCCGCGGCGCTGGCCAGTTGCGGACTCGACCCGTCGAGATACTCGGGCCCGGTGGTACGCGCACCCTTGCTTTCCGGCGACATACGGTTGGCTTTCCTAGGGAGGTTGATTGGGCGCCGCGATTTATGAGGCAGGCTGTCCAGCCCGTCGAAGACTGCGTGGCGACCAATTCGCCGCGCCCCTATTCAAAACAGCCCCAGCCGGAAGGCCGAGGATTCAATTGGCTCTTCACGGACGCCCCATGGAAGCATAGCCTTGCCACGATGTAACTTATGATCGCAACAGTGTTTTGTGCGGTAAGTTAGCCCCTTTGTTCAACCCCGAGAATCGATTGCGGGGCCCGAAAACCTCCATGACACCCCCCCAATGGGGTAATGGAGACGGTTGCACCCCCTCCATCGCCTGCCAATTGGCACTGAATCGCCCTATCCGCGTGCCGACCAATCCAGCGCCCGTCCCCCGGGGTCCATCCCCTTGCGTCGGCCGCGACCGCTCACTCCGACGAACCACGAATTTCTTCCGGGAGGTCGTCGGGGTCTCCTACATGAGCCGCGGGAGCGGGTGGGGTGGGTTGATCGGTAAGGTCCATCGTGTACGCCTTGCCCGGCAAAAGCAAAGTGACGGACTGATTGTAGGGCTCGGCCAGCAGGGCGTAAGCCCCGGTGGTGGTGGGGATGTCGTCGCGATGAAAGACTTCTCGCCCGTCGCGCTTGTCCAACACGACCACCGACGTGCGCGTAGCCCGGGGAGTTCGTCCCCCCGTGGTCGTGATGTGGCGCAGGAAGAGTGCAAAAGGCGACTCGCGCGGCTGATCGAGCGGCAGACCAAACTGCGAAACGACCGCCGGCGTGGGCCACATCGGCTGGCCCGTGCCACGGTCCAGGGCATACAGCCGACCGTTCACCAGCGGGGCGTGGTAGCCTCCGGGCGCTGCTTCAATGCGAAGGTCGGCAGCGGCTTGCTTTACCGGCTCGCTTGTCATCAGCAGGTACTGATCGGCGGAGCGCAATACCAAGATCGAATCGAGCGATGGCTCGGGTTCGAGCTGGGTCGCGACGGTCGGCCGATCTTCCTCAAGCGAGAGGATCTCACAAAACCCGTCCGGACGTAGGATTGCCACCTCGTCCCGCTCGACGAGTGTTCCCCGAGTGCCGACGGGGTACTTCCGCACCCAAACGTCCTGCTGCTCGCCTACGTCGTAGAGTCGCAGGCGCAGCTCATTTCCCTGCTCGCTCCAGGTCAGTACGCGGCGGCCGCACGTGGTCCAGCGTTCTTCGTCCGTCGGCAGCAGGCGCGTGCCGAGAAGGCGGCCGTCCATCGGGCTCACCACGATCGCCTCGCTGCTCCCCTCGCCGACAACGAACAAGTACTCGTCGTCGCCGAACAACTCGGCGTCCGCAGGAATGTCGTCTCGCGACCAAATGGTTTCCCCCGATATCGGGTCGACGCACACCAGCGCGCGCCCATTCAGCAAGCACAGGCCCGTCGACAGCAAAGGTCCCGTCTCGCCGATTCGCTGGCCCCGCGAGTCGGTGGCTACGTAGCGCGATTCGCCCCACACGTTGGAGACCTTTCGGGGCTGCACGCGACGACGTATCGCCCGGTTGGTCGTCGTTTCGGGCGGGGCCGACAACAGCTCGTGCCGCCATAGCACCGCATCGCTCAACCCGCCGGCTGCCCGCAGCGCGTCGACCGCGATACACTCGTAACCAACCGACACGATCAGCAGGTGTCCGTGGGCGCGGGCGTGGGTCAGCCGGTAATTCTGCACATAGTTGCGGGAATCGAGCGCCTGGGCCAGGGAAACGCGGGCCACGCGGGCTCCCCGTCCGTCGTATAGATCCAGATAGCGCTGCTGATCGAGAGTAAGTTGCGTGCCAGGGGGAAGCAGACCGCCTGTCTGACGCAGGTCGACAGGAAACACTGACCGGCTCGATAAAACCGGAGCATCCTGACCGGCGCCCTCGCGAACCACCACCTCTCCAGCCGGCCACGGGTCGACGGCCGCGAGCCGCGCGGCCACGGCGCTGCTCGGCGCCAACGACTCGAGAACCTGCGTCCCCGTCATGCCGTCGACGCACACAGTGTTGGGCCAGCGCCCGGCAAGCCGGCGATACAACTCGGCCGCATCGCCGAACAGTTTTGCGTTCTCAAACACTCTCGCCAACTGCACCGTGGCCGGTCCTGCAACAGCGGGGTCGCTCGCCTCGACCAGAGGAACAAGCAACTGCTCAGCCTCCAGCCACTCGCCGGCATCGTCCAGTTTGGCGGCCAGCCGCAGGCGTGCACGGTCCGCCAGCGGGTGGAAACCAAACGTCTCCACGAACGCAATGAGCGCGCGCGGCGTATCGAGCGACATGGCCCTTTCGAGCCGCGCGGCGACGAGCTGATCGAGGCGATCGTGCTGCGCCATGCCGACGTGCTCGACGAGCCGCGGCCCCTGTGCCAATACCCAACGATCGACGCGTACACTCACGTGCGGCTCGAGATGGTCCATGATGGACGGAGCGGCCTCGGTCGTGAGGTAGGAATCCAGTTCCACTTCGAGTTCCGCCAGCTTAAGCCAGGTATCGAAAGCGGCGTCATACTGCCCTGACTGTTCGAGCCTGCTCGCCATCAGGGCGAGAAACTCGACGCGCTGCGACGGCCGCTCGATCAGGGGCTCCAACTCGGCGGCTAGATGCTGGTAGGCAACGAAGTCGTCCTTCAGCGCCGCCATCATGCTGTCGACCAACAGCGCGCGAATCGAATCATCGTCCGGTTCCAGCGCGCAGGCCCGACGCAGACTCGCCAGCGCCTCGTCCCGCCGCCCGTCCTGAAACAACAGTTCCGCCTGGCGGGTCAGCGCCCACGCGTCGTCGGGATTCTCATCTAGCCGCGATTCGACCACTGCCCAAAGAGGCTGCGCCTGGTATAGGGCAAGCAGCCAATCGGTCCCCTGCGCAAGTACCTGGTCGTTGTGGCACACCAGGTTTCCCAGGACTCGCCCCGTGGGAACCACGCGCTCGATGCGGCCTTCCTTCAAATTGACCTGCACGAGCTGCGCGTCGGAAGTGGGAATAAAGTAGTGCTCTCCGCTGGCGAACCCGCGTCCGCTCGGCGGCGCGGGGAGCTTCACGTCCTCCGGCCAGGCAGGCGCGTAGTCGTCCAGCCGGCGACCCGCCACCGTGTCGGTGCCGACGTACACCGCTACGCCGTCCTTCACGCAAGCCAGATACAACAGGTTGTTGCGCTTCTGCCCGGGAAGCCAAACGGGCTTGCCGGTGAGAAGGTCGAGGCAATAGGTCTCGTCCGATTCGACCGGCGTCAGGATAACCTTCCCCTCGGCGATCGTGGCGGTGGCGTCCGTCCAGCGGCTGCCCAACGGCTGGCCGGCACGGATCGCCATCGCCCTTCGACTACGCGACAGGTTGGCGGCGTCGCCGTGTCGTGGATAAGAGAACCCCCACAGCAGCGTGCGCGTCGCCAGGTCGACGCCGACCACGGCTCCGTTCGACGTGGGACACACCAGCACGCCGTCGGCCAACGAAGGCGAAGAGCCCGCCAGCCGCCGCGGGCTGTCGACCTCAATGGGATTCGTCTCGACCAGTGCAAGCTGCTGCGACCATTGGAGCCTGCCATTTTTGGCATCGAGCACCACGAGGCGGATTTCGTTGTTCATCTCGGCCAGAACGTACAGCTCTCCCTGGTGCGGCAATGGGGCACCCAAAAAGAATGCGCCGGCCAGCTTGGGCTCGTCCTCACCCGTGGCCCCGCCGATTTTCCAGCGCAGCGCTCCCTCGCGATGCAGGTTGCAGGCCACGAGTTGGTTGTACGACCGCGGTGCGTTGGGATTGGGAATAAGGCGTCCGCCGACGACCACCACGTTCCGGGAATCGAATGCGGCGTAACCCATATCGTCCAACAGGAACACCGAGTCGCCGTCGCTGCTCATCTGCCCGTAGGGTGCGTCTTCCCACAATCGCTGAGCCAACTCGCCGGCCCGCAGCGCCGCGGCGTTGGCGGCCGTATCGATCGATGTCTCCCCTGGGGTTCTCGCGGCACCGAGCTCGAAGTACGGAAACTCCCAAACCCGCTTGCCGGTTGCAAAATCGATTCCCATCAGTCGTTTGGACGTGCGCATCACCACCGTGTCGCCCACCGCCAGCACGTGAAGCGACGGTAAGGCCGCCACGCCTTGGTCGCTCATTTGCGCCGTGAGCTGCCGCACGAGCGCCTCGTCGCTCGGGTCGTTCACCGTCGGCAAGCGCCAGCGATAGTTCGCCAGTGGCACGCCGCCCGAGCTGGGTACGTTGCGGCTGGGTCCGCCGCGGTGCATCAGCCAATCCGATGCGGCGAGAGGCGTGCGTGAGCGCCGCTGGCCGGTGATCCCTTCCAACCAGGTCACCGGCTGCTCCCCATCGCCGAAGAGCGTCGTCCGCGCATCGCCGACGCGGATCTCGGTCTGGGGAAAGCGCCGCTTCAGCGAGCGCAGCGTTTCCTCGGCCTTCCGAGGCAGGTCGGCGTAGAGCCAGCTTGTCGCCAAGAGCAGCGAAAGCTCGGGCTCGAACTGACCCGCCGCCGGAGTTTCGGCCACGCGATTCAGGCACAGCGCCGCGGCAAGTGGACGCCCCTGATCGAGGTTGTATCGCCCACACAGCACTGAGGCTTCGTAGCCCGCTTGCGTGTGAAAGTACAACCGCGCCACTTCGTTGAGCTTCTTCGCGTCGCCACTGCCCAGCGCGTCGTCGAGCATGCGGCGGGCGCGAGCGCCGTACTGCAGCTCATAGATGTCGCGCCCGTCCTTCGACATGGAACCCAGCATCCGCCGGGCTTCTGTCTTGAGGCTCGACCACTGGCCCGTTCCGTCGGGCACGGGAATGAAGTAGTCCTGGGCGCGCTCGTCCTCGGTCTCATCGTCCTCGCCCACCAGAATGCGGCCCAGGTACTCCACGGCGTCGCTGTTGCGTTTCTCGTCGAGTGCCTCCCGCGCTCGCACCAGCATCTGCCGCTTCTCACGCGGAGCCGGGGGAAAGGCAGCGAACAACTCCGACTCGTCGTAATCCAATTCGGCCGGGCCGACCTTGCGCGCTTGGGCTTGGGCCTTCACTTGGGCTAACAGGACGGAGTCGGCGGCGATCAGCACCAACACGACCGAAAATGCCACCCTGGCGACGAAAGATCCCCCCCCTTTCGGGAAGAATTTCTTCCGCGACTCGCGCCCTACCATCGGACCACGATTCCGCGGTTGGATGTTCGTCTCGGTTGTCGGAGCTACGGTCGAGGTCGATTGACGCATCAGACCACCTTCCCTCCGTACAAGTGCCGCATTGCCCCCAGCAACCGAGTGCTGCTATTTGTGCTGAGCCGCCGCCGTCGGTTAGGAACGTCCGTCGCAGCCGCGCCCCACGTAAGGGTCGCTCCCCGGAAAAGTCTGGTTCACCAACGTCGGCGAACGATTCCGGGGCAACCGCCGCAGAGGACCGCGCGATGGGCTTCACGCAAACCCATGTCACAAAATATCTTACAGAGCCGACGCTCACAAGGCAACACGATCGCGCATCGTCACGGGCACCCTAATAGTGTACGCCGGCGCACGCCGTCGAAGCGATGCTTGTCGGCTTGGTTGGAACGGGTGCCAACCGCCGGAGATTGGATCGAAACGGCGGGCCGCTCCCCGCGTCGTTGCCGCGACCGCGGCACACTCGGCGGCTGCCGAAAGTCGCCCTCCCCGATCGATCGCACAGCCGGCACGACGCCGGCCTACCCCCCGAAGCACGGTCCCGCCGCGGTGCCGGTCCGGGAAGCCGCGAGCCGCCGATTTGCGTTTTTTCCCGCGTTTTACCGCCTATCCGGGTTGAAATTTTGCGGCCAATGTATCTAATCATCGCGTTGCGTATCGCGGACGGACTTACAGAACCAGACTTTTGCAATTCCTTTCAGGGAGGGTGACCCACCATGACGAAAGCTGCGGGCAAAAAGGCGCCGTCGAAGACCGAAGTCTACACCAGCATCGCCACCGCGACCGACCTCACGAAGAAACAGGTCTCGCAGGTGTTCGAGTCGCTGGCCTCCGAAATCCAGAAATCGCTCGGTAAACGAGGCACCGGGCAATTCACCGTTCCCGGCCTGTGCAAGATCACCGTGCTGCGGAAGCCCGCCACGAAAGAGCGCAAGGGCATCAACCCCTTCACGGGCGAAGAGACGGTCTTCAAGGCCAAGCCGGCGCGCAACGTGGTGAAGATTCGCGCCCTCAAAGCGCTGAAGGACATGGTCTAAGCCGCGCGGAAGGACATCGTCGAAAGTAGTGTCGTTGGATGCCGATCGACGTCGCGCATCGCCACCGCGCCGACGGCCCCTTCGCGCCTCTCACTCATGGCCCGTAGCACTGGCTCGGTAGCTGGAGCCCCGCACGACTCCAGCTACCGACATGCTACGTGCCGACTCATCACCGGCTTCGAGTTGCTGGTTTGCGTAGCGCGCCGCAGTCGGCATGCCATTTCCTCAATCGATTCCGTCCGCGACCCGCGCATCAAAATGCCCGGCACTCGCGGGGCTGTGTGCCAATCTCTTGGCACGACGATGCAACGCCGCCCCCGAGGGAATCGAAAAAACGGGGGACTCGTCGCAGCGGCGGGCGGATCTTGACCAAATCAGCGCAAAGAAACAGCGCTGTCGGGTCAATTACCGCGCCCTCGGGCAATTCCGTAGACGCACTTGTCGCGAATCGGCGCCTTTGGGCGCTCCGGCCGGCTGCAAGCCCGCCCACGCAGGACTATGATCAGAGGTTGACGTCACCCTCTGCGCGGAAGGACCGGCCATGAAACGACTCACGACGACAAAGAAGCTGTTTCCAAACCGTCTGCGGAGAAGGGGACAGGCACGCTCCAAGTTTTCAGTTTTCGGTTTTCAGTTTTCAGCCGGAACGCGGACATCGGACAACTGCCAACAGACTGCGCAAATTGAGCCAGTCCCCGACGGTTTTGAAACAGCCTCGAAGACATCTCTCGAAGCGCGTGCAGGAAAGGCGCTCTTCTCGATCGCGACTGTTTTCTTCATCTCTCATTGCAGCGCTGTTTCGCTTGCCGCCCAGGAGTCCACCGCGAACAAGCAGAACGCAATCGCGCAGCACTCTCGACCTGTTGTCAATCGAGCGCCGTTGGAGCAGACGCCCTTCGTGCGGTTGCCGATGGGGAGCATCAAGGCGGCGGGTTGGCTCGAGCGTCAGTTGCAATTGCAGAAGTCCGGCCTCACCGGCGCGGCGGAGCAGCTCTACGACGCGCTCGATCACAATTCAGGCTGGCTCGGCGGCAGCGGCGACGACTGGGAGAGAAGTCCCTATTACACCAGAGGTTTGGTCGCCCTCGCCTACACGCTCGACGATCCGGAGCTGAAGCGACGAGCGCAAAAGTGGGTTGATTGGGCGCTCGAAAGTCAACGCGAAAACGGATCCTTCGGCCCGGTGAGCAACGACGACTGGTGGCCGCGGATGATTGTCCTCTATTACCTTCGCGACTACTACGAGGCAACGGGCGACAAGCGTGTGGTTCCTTTTTTCCTTAGCTACTTCCGACATCAATTGACGGCGCTGCCCGATCGGCCGCTGCGAGATTGGGGTCGGGCCCGGGCCGGCGACAATCTGGATGTCGTGCTTTGGACGTACGACAAGACCGGCGAGCGGTTTCTGCTGAATCTCGCCAGGTTGCTGTGCGACCAAGCGTATCCGTGGACATCGATCTACGCGGACGATCGTTTCTTCGATTTCGGCGACGACGTTTTCCCGCACCACATCGTGAACGTCAGTCAGGCGCTCAAGATGCCCGCCGTGCGCTGGCGGTTGACGAACGATCCGAAAGACCGCGACGCCTTTCAAGCGGGCATCGCGCATCTGGAAAGGCGCTATGGCCGAGTCGATGGACAGATCAGCGGAACCGAGCTGCTTTCGGGCCGCAGCAGCACCGACGGCGTCGAGTTCTGCGCCGACGTGGAACGCATTCTTTCCAACGGCATTGCGATCACGATTCTGGGCGACGCGGCGCTCGGCGATCAGATGGAAAAGGTAGCGTACAACTCCCTGCCGGCGCATGCGTCGGCCGACCTTCACCAAATGACCTACTATCAGCTTCCGAACCAGGTCGCATGCACGCGGGGCGGACACGGATTCATCCAGGACTACCCCAACGGCAACATGCCGGGCCCGCATTCGGGGTATCCCTGCTGCTGCTACAACTGGCACATGGGTTGGCCGAAGTTCGTGCAGCACATGTGGGCCGCGACCGCCGATGGCGGCCTGGCGCTAATCGCCTACGGCCCGAACCGCGTCACGAGCATCGTCAACGGCGATACTCCGGTGACCATCGTACAGACGACGGAATACCCGTTTCAAGAGACCGTGACGCTGAACGTCGAGCCGCAACATGCCGTTCGCTTTCCGCTCGTGGTGCGTATTCCCGGCTGGTGCAAGACTCCGCACGTCGCCGTGAACGCAGAAGCGCTCGAAGGCGTCGAACCGGGCACCTTCCATCGAATCGACCGTGAGTGGAAAACGGGCGATCGAGTGGAACTGACGTTTCCGATGCCGGTTCGTACCTCGACGTGGATCAACGACTCCGTCGCCCTGGAACGCGGCCCGCTCGCGTTCGCGCTCAAGATCGAGGAGCAATGGCGCCAGGCCCACGATTATCCGGGCGAGTTCGACGAGTTCGAGATTCTGCCAGAGTCGGCCTGGAATTACGCACTTCAAATCGATCGCAAGTCGCCGCAGGCGACCGTGGAAACCCAGCCCATATCCGAGATTCCTTTCTCCTCTTCCGACCCGCCGGTCACGCTGACGGTTCCCGCCCGACGGTTGCCGAGTTGGGAATTGCGGAAGCGATTCGGCAAAGTGCTTCTGGGGCGAGCCGACGGCCACTGGCAGGAAATCACCCAAGCAAAAGCACGATTGGAGGCCGACAAGCCTTACCACGTCAAAGTAGAGTGCGAAGGCGATACGCTGCGTGTCTTCGTCGACGATATGGAGCACGCGCTGATCCAGCGCGACGACGCGACGTTGGCCAGCGGGGCGATCGGACTGCGCAGCTACAACACCACCGCGAGATTCGACGATGTCCGCCTAAACGGTCGGCTGGTGTCGGACTTCGACAAGGGTGAAACCGACAACTGGAAAACATACGGAGGCTCGTGGTCGGTCCATGACGGCCAGTACGTCGTCGAGGCCAAGCCGGCTGGCAAAACGATATGGCAAGAGTCAACGTCGCTACGAGATTTTACCTTCGAGGCGACGGTTGCCATTCAGCCGGGCGGCAACGCGGGATTGATCTTTCGCGTGACCCATCCCACCGACAAACTCGACGGCTACGACGGATACTACGTGGGGCTCGAATCGGTCGCCGGCGACGACCACGACGCGGAAGAACCGCCGCAGAGCCCCGTGACAAGCGACATGCCGCTGGAAAACGTGGAGCTGATTCCCTTCGGCTCGACCAAGCTGCGAGTCAGCTACTTTCCGGTGCTTAAGTCGAAATCCGACCCGCGCGCGACGCAAGAGCAGAACAAGAGGTGAGGACCAAGAAAGCAGACGGGCCGCAGTGACACGGTCCGTTTACGAAGCTGTTTCAAAACCGTCGGGGACTGGCTCAATTTGCGCAGTCCGATGACAGTTGACCAATTTCCGCTTTCCGGCTGAAAACTGAAAACCGAAAACTGAAAACTGGGAGCGTGCCTGTCCCCTTCTCCGAGACGGTTTTGAAACAGGCTTCACCACAACGAGGGAATCTCGATGGAATCGAACACCGATACTCCACGTCGAAGCTCCGAACGAAAATGAAGAAAACGCTGATCGTTGCCTTGCTCCTCGCCAACTTGCTTCTCGGCCTCGCCGTGCCGCTTCCCAAGACCTTCGCCGCCAGCGACGAGCGGCCGAACATCATCCTCATCTTGGCCGACGATCTGGGCTACTCCGATCTCGGTTGCTACGGCGGCGAAATCCATACCCCGAACATCGACCGGTTAGCGGCCGGCGGTGTGCGGTTCACGCAACTCTACAACTCGGCGCGATGCTGTCCGAGTCGTGCGTCGCTGATGACGGGCCTCTATCCTTCGCAGGCCGGAATCGGTGATTTCACGACCAGCCAGCCGGATCGCAGCCGCGGGCCCGGTTATCTCGGACGGCTGAACGACCATTGCGCGACGATCGCCGAAGTTCTGAAGCCGGCCGGATATGGCTGCTACTACGTCGGCAAGTGGCATCTGCACCCGAAGACGGGGCCGATCCTGCGCGGCTTCGACGAGTTCTACGGCTACACACTCGATCATTCGCACGATCAGTACGACGCCGACTACTACATTCGATTGCCCCAAGGTCGAGCGAAAGAAATCGACCCGCCGGCCGACGACTTTTACGCGACCGACGTCTTCAACCAATACGCATTGGAGTTCATTCGACAGGGCCAAAAGTCCGGCAAGCCGTGGCTAGTGTTTCTGGCCCATTCGTCGCCGCATTTCCCGGTGCAGGCGCCGGCGGAGCGAGCGGACAAGTACGACGAAGTCTATCGACGAGGCTGGGACGTGCTGCGTGAGGAGCGCTTCGGACGAATGCAAGAGCTGGGATTGATCGATGGCGAGCGATGGAAGCTGACTCCGCGATCCATCGTGCCGGTCGATCGCGACGACATCGCCAATGGGTTTTCCGGCCGCCAGAATCCGGCGTGGGATTCGCTGGACGCGGACAGACAACGGGACCTCGCTCGACGAATGACCGTTTTCGCGGCGATGGTCGAAACGGTTGACCAGGGCGTCGGCCGCATCGTCGAACATTTGCAGAAGACCGGCGACTTCGACAACACGCTGATTCTGTTTTTCAGCGACAACGGAGCTTGCTACGAGTGGGGGCCCTTTGGCTTCGACGGACCTTCGCGCGAAGGTACCACCACGCTGCGAACCGGCGACGACCTCAGAAAGATCGGCGGACCCGGAACGCATCAATCCTACGGCAGCGCGTGGGCGAATCTGAGCAATACGCCGTTTCGGCTTTACAAACATTTCACCCAGGAAGGCGGCATCAGCACGCCGTTTATCGCGCATTGGCCAAAGGGCATCCCGCCCTCCCGCGATTGGGTCCGCGAGCCCGCCCACGTCATGGACATCCTGCCGACGCTGATCGACGTGGCGGGCGCCAAATATCCGACGCAGCAGAACGGCAACAAGTTGACGCCGCTGGAAGGCACCAGCTTGTTGCCGGCGATGCGCGGCGGGTCGCTCCCGCACCGCGTGATCGGCTTCGACCATCAAGGGGCTCACGCGCTGCGCGACGGCAACTGGAAGATCGTCTGGTCGAAACGAATGCCGCACAAGCTGGAGTGGGAACTGTACAACATCGCACAAGACCGTTGTGAGCTGAACGACCTCGCCGCCGAACAACCGGAGCGCGTCGCGAAGATGGTGGCCCAGTGGCAGCAGTGGGCGCGGCGCGTTGGCGTCACTTGGGAGTCAGGCGAATCCGCGGCGGGCGACGCCGTGAATCCGCAAATCGCCGACCGGCCGCTACGAATTCAAGTCGTCGTCGATGCCGAAAATCCGCAGGGTGTTGCGATTGCGCAAGGAGGCAACCAACACGGTTACGCCGTGCACTTCATCGACGGTCGACCCGCGTTCGACGTCCGAGTGAACGGCAAGGTTACGCGGTTGGAATCGAAGGAAGCGGTGGGCGGCAAGATCGAGCTGGCCGCAACGCTGTCGAGCAAGACGATGACCCTGGCGATCGACGACCAGGAGCCGATTGCTACACCATCGCCCGGATTGATCCCCGTGCAGCCGATCGACAATCTCTGCATCGGCCTCGACGACCAAACCGCGGCCGGCGACTATCAAGCCCCGAATCGCTTTCAGGGCAAAGTGCTATCTCACGAAGTCACCGTCCTGCCGCCCGAATAGCCAGCAAAGGGAGATTAGGCCGCCATCCGACCTTCGGCCGCAGGCCGGACGTCACCTGCAACGCCATGTCAGGCGGCAGACTACCACGCCCACTCATGACCACTGATATTCCAGCACGGACATGCCATCTGGGTTCTTGGGTTTGAATTCTCGCCACCCGTGCGCGGCATAGTATCCGGGAATATCTGTGTAGACGAACAAGCGCTTCGTGCCGCCGCGGTTGGCCTGAGCCATTCCCCGAAGCAGCAGTTGGCTGCCAACGCCACAACCACGGCAATCTTCGCGAACGTAGAGTGAATTCACCCACAGGGCAGCATCACTGACCGCGTCCACGGGATAAACCTTGAAGGTAAGAATTCCCACCACTTCTTCCCTGCGCAGCGCGGCAACCGGAGTGGGGAGATCGGTCGACGTGACCGATAGTTCGTGAATCGTTTCGGCCGGAGGAACTCGCCACTGTTGAAAGAACCATTGGGCAATGACTTCCAGGTGAGCCCGATTGTGTGTCAATGGCTCGTAGCGGAACTCGTGAGCACGTGGTTCTGCAAGGCGGCTGGCGGGCATAGCTTTCGACGCCTAACTTGTAATGAGATCGAAACTTCTTCAGTAAGCCCTGCGTGTTGAAGTACTTCTTCGATATGCAGGTTGACAAGGGGCGCGCAGCCGCTCGCTTGCTGCAAGTCCCATTCTAGCCGTTGATGACGCGGTGGTCACGTCGTTCGCTGCGTGATAGGCCGTTTCCGCCTCGCGCTCCTTGCTACGCCGATTCTGGCGGCAGAACCGTCCAGCCAAGTTCGCCCGCGGCAGCGATCGCAACGGCGAGCGTAGCGCAAAGGAAAGCCCCGGTGTTTCCGGGGCCTTCGAGCAATTGCGAATACTTGCATGCTGTGCAAGTACCCCCTAGGGGAGTCGAACCCCTGTCTTCGGACTGAGAATCCGATGTCC
>CAYQAJ010000137.1:0-12966 GCA_964415245.1 uncultured Pirellulaceae bacterium
ATCGGGGACTGGCTCATTTTGCGGAGTCTGCGGAGCAAAATGTGCCTGTCCCCTTTTCCGCTATGGTTTTGAAACAGGCCCTCAGCAAACGACCTCACTCCGTCTCGGCCATGTCGCGGGCGTGATAGCTGCTGCGCACGAACGGGCCGCTGGCCACCTTTTTGAATCCCAGAGTGCGGGCTGCGCGGCCCAGTTCGTCGAACTCCTCGGGGGGCACGTATCGCACCACGGGCAGGTGCTTGTCCGATGGTTGCAGATACTGACCCAGTGTGAGGAAGTCGCAACCGGCGTCGCGCAGGTCGGCCAGCACGTCGAACAGCTCGTCGCGCGTTTCGCCCAGGCCGAGCATGAGGCCGCTTTTGGTTTTCATGTCGGCGTCGAGCCGCTTCACTTGCCGCAGGAGCTCGAGCGTCCAGGCGTAGTCCGACTTCGGTCCCCGCACCGCGCGGTACAGCCGCGGCACCGTTTCGGTGTTGTGGTTGAACACCTCGGGCCGAGCCTCGACGACTCGTGCCAGCGCGTGAGTGTCATAAAGAAAGTCGGGCGTGAGCACTTCGATCGAAGCGCCGGTTCGCTCCCGCACCGCCAGTACGCAGCGGTAAAAGTGGTTTGCCCCGCCGTCGGGCAGGTCGTCGCGCGTGACCGAAGTGATGACCACGTGCTTGAGGCCCAACCGCGCCGCCGCTTCGGCCAACCGCTCGGGCTCGTCGTCTTCGAGTGCTTCGGGCCGACCCCGCGACACGGCGCAGAACCCGCACGGCCGCGTACACACGTTGCCCAGGATCATGAACGTGGCGGTCTTCTGCGAATAGCACTCCATGCGGTTGGGGCAGCGGGCGTTGTCGCAAACCGTCTCCAGCTTCAGCTCCTCCAACAGCCGCGCGGTAAAGTGGTTGTCGTTTCCCTTGGGCACTTCGCGCTTCAGCCAGCGAGGCAAACGCCGCTGGCTTTCCGGGCGCGTGGGAAGCTCCACGATCGGCAGTGCGGTAAGTGTAGACATGCGGTCGGCGTGGAAGGCCAATTCAGGAAGCGAGTCGGGCGGCAAGCCCACTGACCACTTTATCAGGCACCGGCGGGATCGGAAAGATCGCGGTCAACTCGGCCGCCGGCCCGCTGTTCGCCGCTACGGTTTATGGAAGAATGTGACTATGGCTGCCAAGCGTAACAAACAATCCGGCAACGGCGAGGTACCGCGACGCGCGATTGCCGAGAACCGCAAGGCGCGGCACCGCTTCGAGGTGCTCGACACGCTGGAGTGCGGCATTGCGCTGGTCGGCAGCGAGGTGAAGAGCCTGCGCAACGGCAAGCTGTCGCTCGACGAGGCCTATGCCCGCGTGCGCGGCGGCGAGGTGTGGCTGGTCGGGGCCGACATCGCCGAGTACACGCAGGCCTCGGTGTGGAACCACGAACCCAAGCGCCCCCGCAAGCTGCTGCTGCACAAGCGCGAGCTCGAAAAGTTTGCCGCCCAGGCCCACGAGAAGGGGCTCACGTTGGTGCCGCTGAAAATGTACTTCAACGACCGCGGCGTGGCCAAGGTGCTGCTGGGCCTGTGCCGAGGTCGCAAGACGCACGACAAGCGCGAGGTGCTCAAGAAGGCCGACGCCCGCCGGCAAATCGAACGGGCAGTGCGACGGCGGTGATGTTGGCGGATCGCTCGTTCATCAACGGTCCGGAAACGCATCCGGAAAGGGGACAGGCACAGTTTGCTCCGCAGACTGCGCAAACTGAGCCAGTCCCCCATTTTGGCATTCGATTTCAGTTCCCGAACGCCTTGTCGTCTGGGTTGCCGGCGGAGCGCATGTAGGCGACTAAATCCAGAATCTCCTCGGGCGTGAGCGTGTTGATCAGGCCTTGCGGCATCTCCGACAGTTTCGAGGGTTGACGCTGGTCGATGTTGGCCTTGGGCACTTGTACCAACTCCTGGGCGAACGGGTCGGTGCGGAGCTTGATCCACTTGTCGTCCTCTTCGATGATGCGGCCGGTGAGCACCTCGCCGTCGCCGGTGGTGATGATGGTGTTCACGTACTGATCCGACACCACGTTGGAGGGGAGCACCAGCGCTTCGAGCAGGTAGCGGGCATCGAAGCGGTTGCCTACGCCGGTCAGGTCGGGCCCGGTCGATCCGCCGTCGCCGTTGAAGCGGTGGCACTTGTAGCACTGGGCGGCTTCGTAGGCGACCTTGCCCTTCTCGAACGATCGCCCGTGGTCGGCCTGCGACAAGAGTGGGAGCAAGTCGTCCATCTGCCAGTTGTGAACGAACTGGCGGGTGGTTTCGATCCGCACCACTTCGACGTTCTTGCGGCCTTCCAGCACGTCCTTCAGCGCGACGCGCTCTTGGTCGGTGAGCCAGGACTGCGCGTCGCGGCGAATTTGCTGAATGAACTTCGGGAAGCTGGCTCCGCCGCGGTAGCGCGACTCGGCCAGGTTCATCCAACTGAAATAGCCGCGGAGTTGGTCGTCGGTCCAGCCGTGCGACACGTTGCGCAGCACGAACACGTAGAACATTTGCTCCTGCTGCGTCTGGGCCTCGGCAAGCTGTTTCATGCCCCGCTCGACCACGCCGGGCGCATCGAGGTACACCAGCAACTGGAACAGCTCCCGATTCACCGATTCGCTTTGTCCGGGAAACAGCGGGCTGAGCTTTGCGATCACGGCGTCGGCCATTTCCTGGGGCGGCTTGCCCATGCGGATGAACGCGAGCTGGTACACGCGCATGGCGGCGAGGGCCTGGTCTTCGGTCAACTTTTCAAAGGTCAATTGGTTGAGCCGATCGACGATGCGGCCCTGCACTTTTTTGTCGTCGGCGCGCGTCAGCGCCAATAGCGCATAAATGGCGGCGGTGGTGCGATATTCGGCGAGCGCCTTCTCCCGCCACAAGTCGACATCCTGGTGCTCGATGGCGACCCGCGCCGCGTACCGCAGTGCGCGATCGGAGCTATTGAGGTACGGCCAGGCCACCTCGATGGCCGCCGGGTCCTTGCGGCTGTGATACGCTTCGAGGCTATGGCGAAGCTTGCGCGCCGCGGCCGACACAGGATCGTCGATCGGGCGGACTGGATCGGTCGGCTCATTCCCCACGTACGTTACACGGTACAGGCCCGATTGCGTCTTCCGTCCGCCGATGGTGAAGTACATGGCGCCGTCGCGGTTGATGACGATGTCGGTCATGGGCAGCGGCTTGCCCTCGATGAACGTGCTGAAGGTGGCCGTGTAGCTGCTCCCTTGCGGCACCAGATACACGGCATACACCTTGCCGTAGGTCCAGTCGTTGATGAACAGTGCCCGCTGGTACTTTTCGGGAAAGCGTGCTCCCGTGCCGAAGCAGATGCCGGTGGGAGAGCCCAGGCCGATGTCGACCACCGAACCCAGACTGTCGGGGTAATAGTCGGGCCACTTGCCGGTTCCGTATCGCCAGCCGAACTCGGCGTCCGACACGCAGTGGTTCACTCGCGTGGGGCGATACCAGGGCGCGCCGGTGTCCCATTCCATGTCGGCGTCGTACCCGAATAGTTCGCCGTCGAGATTGAAGTCCATGTCGAACGTATTGCGGAAGCCGGCGCAGAACAGCTCCCACTTCTTGCCGTCCTTATCGGTGCGGGCGATCCAGCCGCCGGGCGCCATGACGCCCGTGGCGTGGCCGTTGCCGTCGGGATTGCGGGGCAGAAGCAGGTCTTCGGCCCAGTTGCGATGCGGCGAATTCGGGTCGAGCCCGTCGGGGATTTTGGTGTGATTCCCGGCGATGACATACAAGAGCCCGTCGGGTCCCAGGCGAATCGCGTGCGGGCCGTGCTCGCCTTCGCCGTAGATGCGTTTCATGAGTTGAATGCTGTCGAACTGGTCGTCGCCGTCGGTATCGCGCACTCGGTAGAGTCCGCTCCCCTTGGCGGCGTTGCCGTTGACCATCACGTACAGGCTGTCGAAGGCCCACAGAAGGCCGTGTGCCTGGCCGATCTCGATGTCGAGCCGCTCGACGCGCGTCGACTCGGCGTCCTTGCCCGGCGTGACCCGATACAGGCTGCCGTACTGGTCGGAGACGATGAGTCGGCCCTTGGGGTCGGTCGTCATGTTGACCCAACTACCCTCGGTATCGTTGGGAACCGAGTACAGCAGCTCGACGCGGAATCCCTCGGGCACCGTAATGTTTTCGGCGGGAGTGGCAAGCGACTCGGGAGCTTGGAATGCGCCGAACGCGATGGCGCCCCACGGTTTGACGCCGAGTTTGCCCAGCGTCTTGGCGGTAACCCACTTCGAGTCGTCGCAGTCGAGCTCGCGCCAATCGTCGGGCACTTCGGCGGCGGCGCGCCACGAGTCGTCGCTGATGATCGTTTGCTTGCCGTCGGCCGTTTCGACGGCGAGGCTCAGGATGAGCGCGGCGGGTCCGTTGCCGTTGCGGCCACACAGCGCGATGACGTTCTTTCCATTCGTGAGCCGCTCGGCCACGTTGCGGCGCACTCCCTGTTGCCAGGTCGTGTGGTCGAGCACGCGGCGGCCGTTGATGAACACGGTCACCTCGTCGTCGCAGGCCACGTCGAGCGCGGCCGACTTAATGTCGCCGCCGATCTCGAATGTCTTGCGAAAGTAGGCGACTTCGTTGGGCTTGGCCGACCGATTGAGCCACATCCAATTCGGCACCGGCGCGTCATCGTCAGCCAAAGCGACCGGGCGAAACGCGCCGATCGCCAGCGCAATCAGACCAGCGAGCAAACACAAGGTGAGCAAACGACTCGGCCAGCGATGCATCGAGTGGGTCTCCGTGATATCGGTGGGAAGTAAGTATCAGGTGGGATCGGCGTGCTACGCTCGTCGCGGCAAGGAAAGGTAGGTCCCGCTTGCCGAGCGAGACCTTGGTTTCGACGCGTTGTTCGGCGCGGGTCTCCCGACCCCGCCGAAGCATCGACCGAAGGTCTCCAACGTTGAGACCTGTGGTCGGCCCACGTGGCTCGGTCGGGAGACCGGCCACAACACGCAAACGGGCGCACGAAAAAAGCGCCCGAAGGGAGTCGAACCCTCATTTACAGCTTGGGAAGCTGTCGTGTTGCCGCTACACCACGGGCGCGCGTTAGCGCAGGGCACGTCGGACGGCCCGTCGCATGATCTACCAAGGCAGTATAGCTGCCGCCGCCAAGCCGGTGCAAGTTGCGGGCGATTCGCCTTGTTCCGCACAGGCGCCGCGACTACACTCCCCCGCCGTACGGGCTTAAAAACCTGTACCTAATCCATCCTGCCCGATATGCTGAGGCGTGCCCTTCGATGGGCCTGCGAACGGAGAGAACCGCGATGCGAATGACGATCGTACCACTACTTCTTTGCCTCGCGGCGCTAGTCGCATGCGGCACGGCCGCCGCGGCCGACAAGCAGCCTCTCGACGCAGACCGAGACGATGCGCCCGACACGGTCGTCGTGTGCCCCGACGCGCTGTTGCCGGCGATGCGCGATTGGGTCGAATACCGCATTGCACAAGGACACAAGCTCGAGTTCGTGTCCGCCGCGCTTTCCGCCGACGAAGTGCGCGACGCCATTCGCGAGGCCGCCCGAGGGGGCAAGCTGCGATACGTGCTGCTGGTGGGTGACGCCGACCCGCGACTCGAACACAACGAATCGGTGCGAGCCCGGTCGCTTCCCACGTTCCACACCAAGGCCAAGGTCAACGTGAACTGGGGTTCCGAGCCCGAGTTGGCCACCGACAACTTCTACGCCGACCTCGACGACGACTCGATACCCGACCTCGCCGTAGGGCGCCTTACCGCCGACACGCGCGACGAGCTCAAGCTCATGGTCGACAAAATCCTGGCCTACGAACGCGCGGGCGATCACGGCGCCTGGCGGCGGCGGATCAACGTGGTGGCCGGCATGGGGGGCTTCGGCCCGATCATCGATCCGCTGATCGAGTCGGCCGCGCGCAAATTCATCACCGACGACGTTCCCAGCCCGTACGAGCTGAGCATGACGTACGGAAGCTGGCGCAGCCCCTACTGCCCCGACCCGCGGTTGTTTCGCGAAACGGCCATCGACCGGATGAACGAAGGCTGCCTGTTCTGGGTGTATGTGGGGCACGGCCAGCGCACGTTTCTCGATCGGCTGCGCGTGCCCGGCGGTGCGTACCGCGGCCTCGACGTGCGCGACGTGAAGCTGCTGCACGCCGCCGCCGGTTCGCCCATCGCCATCATGCTCTGTTGCTACAGCGGGGCCTTCGACGGCGAAGAAGACTGCCTGGCCGAGGAAATGCTTCGCACTCCCGGCGGGCCCGTGGCCGTGTACTCCGGCTCCCGCGTCACCATGCCCTACGCCATGGCCCTCATGAGCCACGAGATCATGCGGCAGTACTTCCAGAACAAGAAGGAAACGCTGGGCGAGGTGCTGCTCGAAGCCAAACGCTCCCTGGCCGACGACGACTCGCGCGACTATTACCGCCGCCTGCTCGACCCCATGGCTCGGCTGCTCAGCGGCGGCAAACACGAGCTGGCCGACGAACGGGCCGAGCACCTGCTGCTGTTCAACCTGCTGGGCGACCCGCTGCTGCGGATGAAATACCCCGACACGGTCGAATTGACCACAGACCGCGAAGCCACGCCCGGCTCGAGCATCGAAATCTCGGGCCACTGCGACGTGCCCGGCCGCCTCACGCTCGAACTGGTCTGCCGCCGCGACATGCTGCGCTTCGTCCCTCCGCTGCGCGACAAGTTCGACCCGTCCGACGAAGCGCTCACGGCGTTCACCGATCTCTACCAAGCGGCCAACGACCCCTGCTGGACGCGGCAACAGTACGACTTCTCCGGCGGCGAGTTCCGCACCGAACTAAAAATCCCCGCCGAAGCGATCGGTCCGTGCCACGTACGCGTCTTCGTCTGCAGCGACGACTCCTGCGCCCTGGGCTCAACCGACGTACTGGTGCGCCGCGCGACAACCGAATCGCCACAAAAGCCGGAGCCAGCCGAGGCGGAAGAATCGCCCTTCGCGCCGTAGAGCATCGCCGTAAACCAAAGTCGCACCGCAGCGCCGAAGTGTCCCCAGCGCGTCATTCCCGCGAACGCGGGAATCCAGCGAATGTCGTCGCGCTCTATTGCCGCGATCGCATTTCGGGAGGTTGGAAATGGTGGGGTTCACTTACCCTGGACACCTTTTCCGCCCAAGCCACGAACCCGCCGCAGACACGTGCCACCAGTCCTGCACGGTTCGCTTCCAGGAGCGCGCTTGGCGACGCAAACGCCAAGGCAAACTGGCATCGACCGCCGCGCGGCGCGTGACGAGGGCCAACTGCAACGTCTCCCGGTCCACGCTTACCTTGCGGGGGTCCTCATAGAACCGGGCGATCTTTTCTGCGCCCATGCCGGGAGTGGAGAGCCAGTCTGGCAAATGATCGGTGCAAAGACATTCCACGTCGTTTAATACCTTCGTCATGCCGGTGGCCGTGGCGGGACAATTGATCTGAAACGCATCGCCGATCAAGGCCACGCCTGATTGAACGTGCCCCTCCACAGTTCGTAGATGGCTGGGGCACCGATCCACGTGCCCCACGAGGCGCAACGGCCCGGTCTTTCTTGTGACGGCGGGTAGCCGACGCTCCAACGCGGCGATCGGGTCGACCAGGAATTCCCGCACGTCGGCGTCTCCTGCGCCCCAGTACGCAAACATGTTTGCGCGCATGGCCTGTCCGATGCGAAACAGCGAGAGGAAGGCGATCCGAGTTTCGGTGTGGTCTCCTTTGTAGAGAAACTCCGCGAAGTCGAACAAATGCCCGTTGCGAGGGGCCACGGTAAAGCCGAATGCCATCGAGTGCGATCGGCTCACCATGCGCCGTCGTATCGTGAGCGGCTTTAAGAGTTTCTCGGAATTGCCTGAGGAAACAATGACCAGCCGAGTCTGGAATTTCTCGCCGTTGTCGACGACGACCTCTTGCCTGACCGGTCCCGTCACAATTCTCCGGACCTTTGCCATTCTGAAATCGACGGCAGTCGGCATTCTCCGCCGCAGACCGTTGACAAGCTCGTGATAGAATGTGCCCTGGGGCTCAACGCTTCCCAACCCTAAGCGCTCGAACCGCTCGACTTGTTCGGGGCTAAGCTTTTCCGCCCTGAAGCAGTAGGGCAGCGGATCGATTGCGTCCAGGAGGACGACACGCACGCCGTTTCTGCCGAGAATTGTCGCCGCTGCCGTTCCGGCAAGCCCCGCGCCTACGATGACAACTTCGGTAAGTTCAGTTGAAGCGGCCAATCGGCACCGTATCATGGAAGACGCCTAATCCGGCCCTGGAACGTGTGCCCCAAGCGCGCCTATCAATGGATTTACGTCATATTGTGAGCCGCGTCCAAGCCTGCCAGCTCGAGTATTTCCAAGCACAAAGAGGTATCCCTTACTTCGACTGTGTATTCTTCTTGACACGATGTAACTGGTTTCGTAGCCAGCCGTTTTCGGCGGGGATTGTCAAGAAAGGAGATGTCGATGGAACGACGTTTCTCGATTCCTTTTCAGGCGTTGCCGAATGATGCAGTCGTGGAACCGGAATAGACAGAAAAAATGTCACGAACGGTTTCTTGACCCTAAACCCCAAAACGGTTTCCCGACACTCGCTCCGACCCGTCTTTCTTCGCTCTGTGAAAGGCGCCTCGCCCCATGGCCAAGAAATCGAAAAAGCCCGACAAGTCGGATCAGAAGTACCTCGTTACGGGACTCCTTCTCTCGGCCGGCGGGCTGGGTTTGGCTTTGCTGACGTACTTGATTTGGCTCTTCGCCGGAATTCGGGTGTTCGCCGAAGAGATATGGATGGTAATTCCCATCGGCGCGGTAGTTCTCCTCCTGATCGGCGGCGGCTCAATCCTGAAATGGATGTTCGGCGACAAGATCGAATGGGACTGAGGATTCAAGCTAGCGATCGTTTGCCCAGCCGCGTGTCCGCCACGTTCCCGAGCAATGAGGGCCGGCTAACCTGTGACGTTATCGTCGACGAAGCGGCTCCAGTCGTGCACGCCCTTTTGCTCCTCGAAGAGTTGCGGAATCTCGTCGTAGATTTGCGCCGCCGCCATCAGATGGGGCAGGCAATCGTAGAAGAAGCTCTCCGTGCGCTCGGAAAGGCATTTCGTGTCGCATGAAGACGGGTTTGTGTAGGCTTGGGCCAGGGCCACGAAGTGCCGCGCCACGTCGGCCATGTGGAAGGCGAATTTCTCCCGCAGCTCCTCGTAGTTGGGTAGCTCCGACCGATCCCATTTCGCCTCGAACACCTTACGAAACTGGTTGCGAAGCCCCTCGAATTCTTCGTTCGTCATTGTTATGTCCTCGCTCAGTCCGCCAACTCTCGTAATCGCTGATCGAGAATCTCGCTCAGCCGACTGCCGTACTCGGCGGCTTCCGCCAGTAATTCCTCATGCTTCGACAAGCGTCCGGCCCACGTTTCCATTGCGCCAATACGCGCGGTTACTTCATTCCTCCAGTATTCGACAAGCCGCTCGTCGGCCATGCCAACTAGCGACGGAATGTGGACATTCAGGTGGTAGTCGATTGCCCGCCGATAACCGGCGATTTTTCCCAGCACCTGCCTGCGAGGGATCGCCATGGGCAAGGCTCACCGATCTGGGGCGGATCCCTTACTCCCACACATGCCCGAGGAGTTTGCCATCATCCAGTTCATTATCGCCGTCGACGTCGCGAAGAATCAACACAGTAAAGACAAAGGACACGGAAAAAAGGGCGTATTGAACCGTTGACGGGCAGAGTCGCCCTCGAATGGCGCAGGGTGCTCCGCAGACCCACGCATCGCGGCATCGGCGCGTATTAAGCCGCCGAAACTCGACCGAGAGCCTGGACACTCAGCTCCCGGTGTCGCCGCGTCCCCGCGTCTCCGTGTCCCCGCGTCAGAGTCCAACCCGCGCGACTACGGCCGCCGCGCCTGTTGTCGCGCCATCTGCACCGCCGCGTTGAGCACGTCGTCGGCCGGCTGGTCGATGGTCTGCCCTTCGCTGGTCACGCGGGCGACTTTGCGCACGGCCACGTCGGGCGTCACGCCGCGGTGGCTGATCGGCTGACCGCTGGGAGAGTAGAACTTGGCCGTGGTGAGCCGCACTCCGCATCCTGATAGGCTGAGCGGAAAGATGCCCTGCACGCTCCCCTTGCCGTAGCTCTGCTCACCGACGACCGTGCCGGCGCGGCTGTCATGGATGGCGCCGGAAAAAATCTCGGCGGCGCTGGCCGAGTCGCCGTCGATGAGCACGATCAGCGGCAGCCGCCACGTGCCCGGTTCGTGGGCCTTGTAGTCGTAGTCTTCCTGCGTGCTGCGGCCGCGGGTCGACACGATCGTGCCGCCGGTGATGAACTTGTCGGCCACCTCGACCGACGCGGTGAGCAAGCCCCCCGGGTTGCCCCGCACGTCGACCACCAAGCTCCGCATGCCGGCCCGATGCAACTGCCAGAGAGCAGTGTCGACGTCGCGGCTGGTGTTCTTCTGGAAGCTGGTGATCTGGAAGTAGGCGATGCCGCTTTCGGGATCGAGCATCTGGATCTTCTCGACGCTGGGCACTTCCACCCGCTCGCGCCCCAGCCGCAGCTCGCGCGAAGTGCCGTCGGCGGAGGCGACGATTACGTTGACGAATGTCCCCTCGGGCCCCTTGAGCAAGTCGGCGGCCGCGTCGGTGGAAACGTCGTCGGTCGAGCGGCCGTCGACGCTGGTGATCCAATCGCCGGCGTGAATGCCCGAGCGATGCGCGGGGCTGTCGGCTAGGACGTTCACCACGTTCAGCCGGCCTTGCTCCGACTTCAGCTCGATGCCCAGCCCGACGAAGTTGCCGTCAATCTGCGAGTACACGTCGGTCAACTGGTCGCGGGTGAGGTAGCTGGAGTACTCGTCGAGGCTGGCGACCGCGCCGCAGGTGAACTCCAGCAGAACGGCCTGCGGGGCGATCCCCGCGGTCTGCCACGCGGTGCGGGCCGCCCACGCCGCCAGGTCGCGGCATTCGGCGCGGCTTTGCGGCGGGTGGTTGACCACGGTGCGATGCAGTTGGTCGACCAGCGCGTTGATGCGGTTCCCGTCGACGTCCGACAGATGCCCCCCGGCGAAGGCCGGGTTCGTGAGCGCCACTTCGAGCGTGTACTCTCCGCGGCGTCCCAATTCGGACCAATCGGGCGTGTAGGCGGAATGGGTCTGGATCTTGAGCAGTATCTCCCCATACAAGTCGAGCGCCTCGGCCTCGGTCACGGACCCCAACATCGTGGTGAAGCTGCGGTCGTTGTAGCGTCGGCCTACGTCGAAGTGCGCGCGGGCGGAGGTAAACCGCTGCCGCAGGTCGGGTCGATCGGGATACTCACGCAGGGCCTGCTCATAATGCGACAGGGCCTCGCCCCAGTGACCCCCTTGCTCCAGCTCTTGACCGCGCTCGAGCAAGTTTTGCAAGTGCGAGTCGTCGGCCAGCGCTTCGGCCGGGATGCGCACCTGGGCCATCGACACGGCCGGTGCAAGCCCCAACGACAGCAGCGGGGCAAAGAGCAGCGCCAGCCCGACGGCCAGGCGCACGGTCCATCGAGTGCGGTCAAGCGTCCTTGAGTGCATGTAGCGCTATCGCCTCCCGGTAGGGAGCGCTCGCTCACTGGTTGCACGAGTGTGCCGCCTGCGGACGTACAGTCACCGCAACGCGACAAAAAAACACCGCACCAAGCGGCAAGCGCCGAATCAGGATGTCCAAGTCAATCGCGGAGGGCGACCGAAGAAAACGAGGCTTCGGCCAGGGGAATATAGGTCGCGATTTGCCCTCGGTCAAAAAATCCGGCAAGAATCTCGACGCTTCCATCCCGCACAATCCGCAGTTCCCCAACTGCGCGGGTTGCATGGAGTCGATTGGCGGCACGCTAAGCGCTGGCGCCGCCTTTGCCGGTTGCGCATCCTGGCGCGAAGGTACTTCCTGCACCGCACCCATGATGGGTGGCAGAGAATACTACGCATGTCCACTCCGGTGGTCAAATGGGCGGCGCGAAATCGCGGGAGCGCGAAGCGGCGGAGAGCGCTAGATCGCTCGGAGCGCGAAACCGCAAGCGGGGTGGGGCGTTGGGGGGTCGCGGAGAATGTTGTGGGAAGCGGTTTGCGTTTAGCGGCTGCCGGGAAGGCGGAACCGGGCGCGGAGCCAGCCCAGGGTTAGACCCGAAGCGAGCCCCAGCGCGTAGACACCCAGAAGAATAAACGCTTCGCCGTAGGTGAAGTGTGCAAATACTTGCATATCACGGTTTCCTCGCTAATTGGTCATTTGGATTTGGTCATTGGGTATTGAATGTTGGTGCTTGTTTGTGATTTGTGTTTTGGGATTTGGATATTCTGCCACCAAACCCCGATCCGTCCAATGCCGCTTCCCTACGTATGGTACTCGGTGTTGATCCTCAAGTACTCCGCCGTCAGGTCGCTGGTCCAGAAGCGGATGTTGGCGTCGCCCTCACCCAGTTCCAGCACGACGTGCGTTTCGCGCGCTCCCCTAATCGACTCGCTCACGGTGCGGGCGTCGAACGATACCGGCGCTCCCGCGCGGTAAAGCTGGTGGCCGTTGATCGCCAGGCTCACTTTGGCCGGGTCGAATCGCGGACCCGCGTAACCGGCCGCCGACACGATCCGCCCCCAGTTCGGGTCGCCGCCGGCAATCGCGGTTTTTACGAGGGCGCTTTCGGCGATGGTCTTGGCGATGCGATGGGCGTCGCCGCGGGTGGCGCACCGGCGCACTTCGATGGTGATCAGGTGGCTCGCCCCTTCGCCATCGTCGGGAATGGCCCGAGCCAAGTCGATGCACACTTCGAGCAGCGCCTGCCGAAACGCCACCAGGTCGGCCCCCTGAAGCGCGGAGCGCGAAGCCGCGCCGCTGGCCAACAGCAGCTCGGCGATCTCGGGTTGGTTGTGCAAGACCGCCATGTGCAATGCCGTCGCTGCACGGTGGCCCCTCACATCGGGGGCCACTCCCTCGGCCAGCCAGGCCGCCACGGCGGCCGCGTCGCCCCGCGCCACTG
>CAYQAJ010000138.1:0-12962 GCA_964415245.1 uncultured Pirellulaceae bacterium
TCGTCGAGAAACAGCACGCCGTTGTGGGCCAGGCTGATCTCGCCGGGCGCGGGGATGCTGCCGCCACCGACCAGGCCGGCGTCGCTGATGGTGTGGTGCGGGGCGCGGAACGGGCGTCGGGCCATGAGCGGCTGACCCGGCTTGAGCCGACCCAGGGCGCTGTAGATGCGCGTGGTTTCGATCGACTCGGGGGCCGTGAGCGGCGGCAGAATCGTGGGCACGCGCTTGGCCAGCATCGTTTTGCCCGAGCCGGGCGGGCCGAGCATCAGCAGGTTGTGCGAACCGGCGGCAGCGATCGTGATGGCCCGTTTGGCCATCTCCTGGCCGCGGACGTCGGCGAAGTCGTCTTCGTAGCGGGCGTACTGGTCGAAAAGCTGCTCGACGCGGCAGGGCATGGGGTCGATTTCGATCTGGCCGGCGAGAAAGCCGACCGCCTGAGCCAGGCTGCTGACGGGGATCACCTCGACCTCTTCGACCACGGCTGCCTCGGCGGCGCTGTCGGTCGAGACGATGATGCCCTTGAGCCCCTGCTGCTTGGCAGCGGCCATTGCCATGGAGAGGGCGCCTTTGACGGGGCGCGTGCCCCCTTCGAGCGAGAGCTCGCCCACGACGGCGTAACGGTCGAGCAGGTCGGAAGTGAACTGCCCGCTGCCGACGAGCATGCCCAGCGTGATGGGCAGGTCGAACGACGACGCTTGCTTGGGCAGCTCGGCCGGTGCGAGGTTGATGACGACGCGATCTTGCGGACGCATGAAGCCCGAGTTGACGATGGCTCGCTCGACGCGATGCGTGCTTTCCTTGACGGCGGCCTCGGGCAGACCGACGAGCACGGTCTTGGGGAGCGCGCCGGGCGAAACGTCGACCTCGACCTCGACCGGCAAGGCGTCGATGCCCAACAGCGAGTAGGTGTAGAGCTTGGCGAGCATGCGGGCGAGCGCGGTGTAGCGCGGAGGAGTTGGGCGAAGTAGTTCGATGCGGACGAAGAGAACGCGAGCGACTTGCCGCGTATTGTCCCGCGTGAAATGGGGGCGTGCAAGCGCGGGCGCGAGTTTTCAGTGCCGCCCAAAAGTGGAAAGCGGGCGGTGTAAAGAGGCGTTCGCGCCGGGAGTCGCTTGCGGTTTCGCGCGAGTAGCGCTACTCGGCCTGCGTCAAAACGCCGACCAGGAAAAGTTCGCCGAGCGATTCCCAGTCGAGCGGCGTGGTGAACTGAAATCCGATCGACCATTGCCCCTTTTCGTCGCGATGGTTCCAGCGAATCTCGCCGTCGCGGGCCAGCACCACTTCGCCGGATGCGCGCACCAGGCGCATCTCCGCCTTCTGGCCGATCGCCAGCACCATGGGGAGCGTGCACTGCGCGCCCATGCGGGAGAAGTCGACAAGCTGCCCCTTGAGCACGTTGGGAGACTCTCCCTCGCCGCGGTGAATCTCGACGCGGAGCGACGCCACGCCGGAGGCCGCATGGCGAGGCCGGCGGAGAACCAACTGTCGATCGCGTGCTTTCATGGCGGGAATCGCCTTTCGCGGCAGAGTCGAGAGAATGAGAAGGCCCACTCAACCATAAATCACGGTTGCCAGCCTGACCGGCGATCGCGCCACATCGACAACCGATCATGACGACTGTGCCGATGGCGCCGATCTTGAACGACGCAACCACCCCGGCATATACTTCAGGAAGCGATTGCTTGTCCGCATTCTGCATTCCGTACTCTGTACTCTGCACTCTGCACTTGCGTCCCACCGCAACCTGCCGAAATCGGGTCCGCCGGAAACCCGTGCCAACCCCGGCCGCACCTCGATGAATCGCTCGAAACTTCGCCGCCAGATCGCCTGGGAGGCGGCTCGGCTCATGTACGACCGACAGGAGTCGGAGTACTACTGCGCCAAAATGAAGGCGGCGCGGCGGCTGTGCCAGGGCTGGGTCAAGCCCGCCGATTTGCCCTCGAACGCCGAGATTCGTGACGAGATTCAGGCCTTCGCCCGCATTCACGAAGGCGACCGACGCCACGACAACTTGCTGGCGATGCGGCTCGAAGCCCTGCGGATGATGCGCATCCTGCGCACGTTTCGCCCGCGGCTGATCGGCAGCGTAATGACCGGCCACGTGCGGCACGGCTCCGACATCGATCTGCACCTCTTCTCCGACAGCATCGAGGCGGTGCGCGGGGCGCTCGACCACGAGGGGGCGGTGTACGACGTCGAGCGGAAGCGCGTAATCAAGCACGGCGAGGAGCGCGTGTTCACCCACGTGCACGTCCGCGACCGCTTCCCGTTCGAGCTCACCATCTACCCGGCCAACAAGGCTCATTACGTGTTCAAAAGCTCGGTGACGGGCAAGGCCATCGAGCGGGCCAGCATCGCCGAGCTGGAGGAGCTGCTGCGGCGCGAGCATCCCGAGCTCGACCTGGACGACGCCATGCGCGACGTCGAGGAGCAGGTCGACCGCTTCCAGGTGTACGAGGCGCTGCTGTTGCCGCTGGAGAATGTGAAGCAGAGCCCGCGGTACCACCCCGAGGGCGACGCGCTGTACCACAGCCTGCAAGTGTTCGACCTGGCCCGCGACGCGCTGCCGTACGACGAGGAGTTCTTGTTGGCGGCGCTGTTGCACGACGTGGGCAAGGCGATCGACCCGGCCGACCACACGGCCGCGGCGCTTGAAGCGCTCGACGGCTTCATCACGCCCCGCACGGCATGGATGATCGAGCACCACATGCTGGGGCACTCGCTGGTCGAGGGAACGATCGGCGTGCGAGCCCGCCGGCGACTGACCCGCAACGAGAGCTTCGAGGAACTGGTGCTCTTGGCCGAGTGCGACCGCGACGGCCGCCGCGTGGGAGTGTCCGCGCCTGAGCTGGAAGAAGCGCTCGACTACGTGCGCGAGCTGGCGGTGCAGTTCGGGTAGGAACGCGCGCGAATTCCCCTGTTCTCATTGCCCGGAAAAACCGAGCATTTGTGGCGCGCCGGCTCAAGAAGGTAATGGTTCCTCCGTTCATTGACCGACGCAATTAAGGGCGGGATAATGGATTTGGTAGCCTCTCTTTGACGGGTAACTACATGGCAAACGACACGGCAACAATTGCGCTCAACGGCGAAGTCCACATCGACGATTTTGCCAATGCGATGGATTGCTTTCGCCGAATGGTCGTGGCACTGACCAAAGAGGTTGCCGCAGGTAAAGCAATCGCTTGGCGACTTGATGGTCTAGAGGTTTCGAGTGCGTTAGCGACGATTCGAGGCCTAGGCGACGTTGGCGCAGTTGAGTCGGTTGTGGAAGCGTACCAACGAACTGGACAGTCGCTGCAGGATGAGGCGCCAATCCCGTATTCGGACGCGGTGCAAGGGCCTGCCAGGGACTTGGCAAACCTCATCAACGGGCATATTCATTCGATCCGTTTTGAAACAAACGTGTTTGATGCCGAGATTACGCGCGGTAAATCTCGTGGAGAGGCGCCACAGACGTTTGTCGTCCGGCGTGGCTCTGTGCGCGGCCGTATTCAGAGCATAAGCAGCCGCGCGGGTTTGCGGTTCACTTTGTACGATGACTTGGAAGACAGGGCAATCTCGTGCTATCTGCAGAGTGGAAGCGAAGAGACTATGCGTGAATCGTGGGGAAAGTACGCGCGAGTCGAAGGACTTGTGCGTAGAAACCTTGCGACGGGCAAACCATCGACCGTCCGGCAGGTGACGCGTGTCGTCGTGCTGCCCGAAGGTGCGCCAGACGAGTATCGAGAGGCCATCGGCTGCGCTCCAGCTATTGCTGGTAGCATTTCTCCGGAGGAGGCCGTGAGAAAGGGGCGGGATGGCTAAACCGTATCCGTGCTATTGGGACTCAAGCGTCTTCGTGTCTTTGATCGAAGGACACCCTGCTCGCCTTCAGGTCATCAACGCCATATTGCACGAAACTGAAAAAGGCGAAGTTGAAATATACACTTCCACGATGTCGATAACGGAAGTAGCGTTTGCCAAGACCGAGAAGGACGGCAAGGCGCTAGATCCGCAAATCGAGGAAAAAATCGACAAGCTGTGGCTGCCATCGTCTCCGTTCAAGTTGGTCGACATCTTCGACACAATCACTATCAACGCAAAGGCGCTCATTCGACAAGGCATCGTGTCGGGGCGATCGATCAAGCCGGCGGACGCGATTCACATCGCGACCGCCCAGTACGTCGGTGTGAAGGCCATCCATACGTACGATAGGAAGATGCAGAATGCTTCCTCGCCGTGCCGTTTGCCATTGAAGAGCCTCGCACCGATCAATTTACGTGGGATACCGGTGAGTGACCGGTCGCGCTCCCTTTACCACTCCGCTTCGGCCTTGAAGCAGGCGACCGCGTGGCGGGTGCCTTCCAGGCGGGGCGGCGATTGGCGGCAGCTTTCTTCGGCGATGGGGCAGCGGTCGGCGAAGGGGCAGCCGGGGTAGATGCGGTCGGGCGACGGCACTTCGCCGCGAAGCATAACGCGCTGGCGCTCCGATTGCCGTGCGGGATCGGGGATCGGCGCCGCGGAAAGTAGCGCCTGCGTGTACGGATGCCGCGGGTCGTTGTAAAGATCGCGGGCGTCGGCCAGCTCGACGATGCGGCCCAAGTACATCACGCCCACGCGGTCGGCAATGTGCCGCACGACGGCCAGGTCGTGCGAGATGAAGAGGTAGGCCAACTTCAGCGTCTGTTGCAGCTCGATCAAGAGGTTCACCACCTGAGCCTGAATCGAAACATCGAGCCCCGACACCGGCTCGTCGCAGATGATGAGCCGCGGCTGGGCGGCCAGGGCCCGCGCGACGCCGACCCGCTGCCGCTGACCGCCGGAGAATTCGTGCGGATAGCGGTTGAGGTAGCGAGGGTTGAGGCCGACGAGGTCCATCAGCCGCATCACTTCGAGCTTGCGGCGGCGGCGATCGTGGAGGCCGAAGATCGCCATTGGCTCGCCGATGATGCGGCCGATCGTCATGCGAGGGTTGAGCGAGGAGAACGGATCCTGGAAAACCATCTGCATGCGGCGGCGGAAGGGGAGCATCCGGCGGTCGGAGAGGCCGTCGATGCGCTGGCCCTCGTATCGCACTTCGCCCGACGTGGGGGGAATCAGGTTGAGAATGGCGCGGGCCGTGGTCGACTTTCCGCAGCCCGACTCTCCTACGATGCCCAGCGTCTGGCCGTCGTGCAGCGTGAAGGTGACGCCGTCGACGGCGCGGACCATGCCGCGCTGGGGGTGGAATAGCCCGCCGCGACGGAAGGGGAAGTGGACCTTGAGGTCGGTCACTTCCAAGAGCGGCGCCTTGGTCGGCTTTGCGACAGGTTTGGGTTTGGTGGCGACGCGCGTCATGGCGATTCCTCGGCGGCGGGCGCCTGTGCCGACGTGGTTTGCGCCGCAGGTGCCTTCGTGACATCGGCGAAGCATGCGAATCGGCCGCCGCCGGGTCGCTCGAATAGCGCGGGCACTTCGCTCTTGCACTGCTCCATCTGCCACGGGCAGCGGGGATGAAACGCGCAGCCCGACGGCAATCGCGTCAGATCGGGGGGCTGTCCTTCGATGGCCCGCAGCATTTGGCTGTTGGCGCTGTCCCATCGCGGCACCGAAGCCATGAGCCCCAGCGTGTACGGATGGCGCGGCTGTGCGAAGAGCGGGCCCACTTCGGCCTGTTCGACGATTCGCCCAGCGTACATCACCAGCACGCGGCGGCAAGCGGCTGCCACGACGCCCAGATCGTGCGTAATGAGAATCACTGCCGTGCCGTGCCGCTTCTGCATATCGCGAATCAGCTCGAGAATCTGCGCCTGGATCGTCACGTCGAGCGCGGTAGTCGGTTCGTCGGCGATCAATATGTCGGGCTGGCACGACAGAGCCATGGCGATCATAACGCGCTGCCGCATGCCGCCCGAGAACTGATGGGGGTAGTCGGATACGCGCTGTGCGGCCGCGGGGATGCCGACCATGTCGAGCATGTCGATGGCGTGCTTTCTGGCTTGCCGCCGCGTGTGCTTGAGGTGGCGGCGCGTCACTTCGACAAGCTGCTGCTCGATGGTGAGAAACGGATTGAGCGCGGTCATCGGGTCCTGGAAAACCATGGCGATACGGCGGCCGCGGATGTCGGACAGCTCGCGCTGGCTGAGGTGAAGCAGGTCGCGGCCATCGAACAGGGCGCGGCCCGAGACGATTTTTCCCGGCGGCTGCGGCACCAGTCCCAACAGCGCCAGGTTGGCGACCGTTTTTCCCGAGCCCGATTCACCCACGATTCCCAGCGTTTCGCCCGCTTCGAGATCGAACGAGATGCCCCCCACCGCCTCGACGACGCCGTCGCCGGTGTGAAACTGAACCCGCAGGTCTTCGACTTGGAGGAGGGGGTCGGGCACGAGGGTTTCTTTCAGCGTGTCTTCGGGGCGCCTGATGGTGTCGCGCTCAGTGGCGGATCAAGTGTTCAGTTTTCAGTGTTCAGTTTTCAGTCGGAGGACGCTCGTTGTTGGTTGTTAATTGTCGGTGGCCGGCTGACGGCTGAGTGCTGAAAGCTGAGAGCTTTGTACGCACATCATCGATTTTTCATCCGCGGATCGAGGGCGTCGCGCAGTCCGTCGCCCAGGAAATTTAGCGCGAACAACGTCAGGGCCAAGGTCAGGCCGGGAAACAGCACCAGCCACCAGAACGTCTTGATCGGCGTGATGACCAGGATGCCCTCGTTGGCCAGCAGGCCCCACGACACGTCGGGGGCCGTGACACCCAGCCCCAGAAACGACAGAAACGCCTCGAACAACATCACGGCGGGAATGGTGAGCGTGAGGTATACGATCACCACGCCCATCACGTTGGGAATCAGGTGTGCCAGCACGATTCGCGAACGGCCGGCGCCGATGGTTCGGGCCGCCTCGATAAACTGCTCGTTTTTGAGCGAAATGACCTGACCGCGGACGACCCGCGCCATGGTGAGCCAGTAAATCGCGCCGATGAGGATGTAGAACACGACGATGCGGTCGATGCCGTAGCTTTCGAGCCGGGCTTTGATCGATTCCTCGCTGAGGATCGTGATGACGAAGATCACCACGAAGATAAAGGGAATGGAGTACAGCACGTCGACGATCCGCATCATCAGGTTGTCGAGCCAACCGCCCACGTAACCCGCCAGGGCGCCGTACGTGACGCCGATCATGAGCGACACGCACGTGGCCACCACGCCCACGATCAGCGACACGCGGGCGCCCCAGAACAGGCGAGCCAACAGATCGCGCCCCAAATGATCGGTGCCGCAGAGCGAAGGGAGCGACCAATCGCCGAAGATGGCCAACCGCGCGCGAATTATCAGCCGCGTGACCGGCCCCGGCTTGTGCCACAGCTTGCCGAAGGGATGTTCGACGCGGAGCTTGGCGGCGATTTGATCGTCAAGGGCCTTGCGCTCGTCGGGACTCGCGGTCGCACGCTGCGATTTGAGGTCGGCGATTTCGGCGTCGAATCGGGCCAATTCCTGCACGAGCGAGCCGCCTGTGAACTTGAGCTCTTCCCTTTGGCCCAGCCGCACGGTGTCGAGGCCAGGTGGAAGGAATTGACGGCTGGCAAGGTCGGTCTCAATCGGCGATTGCAGCGGCAACAGCGGTGTGAGAATCGCGAGCAGCGAAACAACCGCCAACAGCCACAGCGAGACCATGGCGGCCCGGTTCCGCCTCAGCCGCCGCCAGGCATCGCGCCACAGCGAAACGCCTTTGATGGCCTTCGCCTCGGCCAACAGCGCGGCGTAGTGCTCGGCCGGAGCGATCGACGCCCGGTACGTGCGCTTCGATTGTGGCTCTTCGGGCGGCATGGGGCCTCACTCGATTTTCACCCGCGGGTCGATCAGCGCGTACGAAAGATCGACCAGCGTGTTCATCAAGAACAACAACAACGTGTAAACCAGCACCATGCCCATAGCGAGGGTGTAGTCGCGTTGCGTGGCGGCTTCGATAAAGTGGATCCCCATGCCGGGCAGCAAGAAAATTCGCTCCAGCACCAGCGAACCGGTAAGAATGCCGGCGGTGGCCGGACCCAGGTACGACACGACGGGCAGAATCGCGCCGCGCAGTGCATGGTGTACTACCACGCGCTTCCCGCGCATTCCCTTGGCGTACGCGGTGCGGATGTAATCCTGCCCCAGCACTTCCAGCATGCCGGTGCGGGTGAGCCGGGCGATGTAGCCGGCAAACGGTGCACCCAGGCACAGCGCGGGAAGCACGATCTGCCACAGCGTGCCCCAGCCGGCGGCGGGTAACACGTCGAGCGCGAACACGAACACGATGATGCCGACGCTGGCCAGCACGAAGTTGGGCACGGCGATGCCCAGCGTGGCCATCACCATGAACGACACGTCGAACATCGAATGCCGCCGCGCCGCCGAGACCACGCCCGCCGTCATCCCCAGAGTAAGCGCGAACACCAGCGCCAGAATGCCCAGCGAGGCCGATACCGGGAAACCCTGGGCGATCACTTCATTGACGCTGAAGTCTTCCTGCCGGTAACTGTTGCCGAAATCGAGCCACACATAGGGAATGTGGTACGGCCCGACTTCGAAGTGGAACAGCGTGCCCAGATGATGGAAGTACTGCACGTACAGCGGCCGATCGAGCAGAAACCGGGCCTCGATATTCCGCTTGATGCTGTCGGGAACGTTCTTCTCGCTGGAAAACGGCCCACCCGGCACCGCGCGCATCAGAAAGAAGGTGATGGTGTAAACCACCCACAGGGTAATCACCATCCACAGGAGGCGGCGGAGCAGGAGTCGGGTCACAAATCAACCCCAGCGAGGAGGGTTCCAAATCTCAAATCACAAATCGCAAATCACAAACAAATCTCAAGTACCAAAATAATCAAATCTCAAACGAATACTCCTCAGCGTCGCCTATGCGGATGTGGTCGGCGTTCGTCATTCGAGCTTCGACATTCGTGCTTCCTTCGTCATTCGTGTTTCGACATTCGTCATTCCCGTACCACTGGTCGTTGTGATTTGGGATTTGTGATTTGGGATTTCCCGCGCTTGCGGGCTGCTACTTCTCTACGCGAATTACGCTCAGCGGGTGGACGTCCTGGATGTTCGGGGCGAATCCGTGCACGCGCGGGCTGACCATGTTGATCGACACGTAGAAGTAAATGGGGATGATCGGTACTTCGTCCATCAGAATTCGTTCGGCGTCGTGCAGCATTTTCATCCGCTGTTGCGGGTCGCTCTCCGCCGCGGCATCGGCGATCAACGCGTCGTACTTCGCGTTGCTCCAGCCGGTCTGGTTGTTGGCACCGTCGGTCACCCACATGTCGAGAAACGTGTTGGGGTCGGGGTAGTCGCCGATCCAGCCGCTACGGGCGACCGTGTAGTCCTTCTTCTGCAGGCTGTCGAGGAACACGCCCCATTCCAGGTTGCGCAGCTCGACGTCGATGCCCAGATTGTTCTTCCACTGCCGCTGAATCACCTGGGCGATGTCTTTGTGGGCGCCCTGGTCGTTGAACAGGATTTCGAGCTTGGGAATGTCGCGCCCTTCGGGATAGCCGGCTTGCCTCAGCAGCTCGCGGGCCTTGTCGACGTCGTACTCGCCACACTCGGCCGATTCGAAACCGGTCAGTCCGGGGGGCACAAAGCTGCGTGCCGGCTGCTGCCCGGCCTTGAGCACGTGCTCGCAAATCTCCTGCTTGTTGGTGGCGAGGTTGAGAGCCTGGCGAACGAGCGGGTTGTTGAGTGGCGGCCTGGTGGTGTTCAGGCGGTAGAAGTACGTGGTGAGCATGGGGGCGGTGACAAAGTCGGGGCGGTCCTTCAGCTCGGGCATGATCGACGTGGGCACGGTGGTGGTCCACTCGATCTGTCCCTTGAGGTACATGTTCAGGCTGGTCGTCTCACTCTTGATGGGCAGGGCGTCGACCACCTCAAGCTGCACATTGTCGACGTTCCAGTAGTTCGGGTTTTTCGCCATGCGAATGCGGTCGCGAATCCGCCGCATTTTCAAGAGAAACGGGCCATTGCTGACGATGTTTTGGGGCTTGGTCCAGATGGGTGAGCCGTACTTTTCGACACACTCCCGATTGACGGGAAACAGCGGGTAAAATGCCATCAGCTCGTTGAAGTACGGCGTGCGGTTGTTGAGCGTGATGATGAGCGTTTGGTCGTCGGGGGCCCGCAAGCCGACCAGCTCGTGAAAATCGTCGAGCACGTGGTGGCAGCGCTCGATCTCTCCGGTGAAGAGCGTGCGATCCGGTTTCTCTTCGGAACAAAAGGCTCGCCGCTCGCCCGGCGCATCCCAGTCGACGACGCCGTTGGATTCCGGCTTGACCTCGACAACGTAAACGTGCTGCCGTTTCCACAGCGCCTCGATGCGGGACTTTTCCTTGTCGCTCGTCCCGGCGGCAATCATCGGTTCATGGGGCGCCAGAATCTCACGGAGAATGCCCCGCAGCATCGTACCGCGGGGAAAGAGTTGGTTGGGGTCGCGGCGGTCGTACAGCTCGACCTCCACCTTGTCGCCCACTTCGACCGTGCCTTCGTTGTATCGCCGCGCGCCTACGACGTAATAAAGCTGGTACGCGTACTCGGACCCCGTCTCCGGATGCAGCATCCGCTGCCACGACCATAGAAAATCGTCCGAGGTGATCGGCCGGCCGTTCGACCAGCGGGCGTCGGGGCGAATGTGAAAGGTGTACACGCGGCCGTCGTCCGAAATGTCAGGAAGCGCTTCGGCGACGCCGGGCTGCGGCGATAGCGGAACGATGCCGTTAGCATCGGGCTCCTGATCGAGCGGCAGGTTCCGCAGCAGTCCCTCGAACACGCCGTCGATGATCCGGCCCTCGGGCGAGCCCGTCGCCCGGGCGGGGTCGATGGTGCGAATCTCGTCGCCATTATTGAAGCTGAAATCGGCCGGGGGGAGCGTGCCAAACGACACGGCCCACACCAGCGCACCCACCACCACCGCCAATGCCGCGTAAGGAAAAACGCTCCGCAAAATGGGGTGCATTAAGGCGCCTCCCGGGGGGCTGGATCAATCATTCCGCCGCGTGCCACTGGCTCTGCCAGTGCTCTGCCGCACGCCGATCTTGCCGTGCCGAATCATGTTACGTGTACCATTGGGGACGCGGCAACCAGTCCCGTGCCGATCGCGGGGACACGGCGATCCCACCGCGTCCAACCGTCCCTGGCTTCGGGCAGCGCCGCATAAACGCGGCGGCTAACCGGCATCGCTGGATTCCCGCTTCCCATCGGACTCGGTCCGCCCATGACAGCAGTGCCAGCAGTTTTCCGCAAAACCACACTATTTACCACCCCTATCCGATTTCCATTTTCCCGCCGACTTGCTTACAATGGGATCGTTGACGGGTTCGAAAACAATCCGTCCGACGGCAGATTACGGGTCCACGTTCGTGGCGCCGTCGGGCAGGTGTTCATGAGAGTGTCACTTCCCATCTTTGTCATTGCATGTCGCGCTCCAGCCGCGGGGCCAAGGGAGCGAGGCGTTCGAGTCGACGGCACAACCACCGGCGGCAGCGCATCGTGTTGCGCTGGCTCGTGATCCGGACTGCTGCCCTGACGAATCGGCCGCCCTTCGGAACATCACGTGAATTGTATCGATTCCACTGCACCGATCCGGTGCTTACATACTCGGCTTCTCGGCCACGAGGAATAAATGGCGAACGTGCTGGTTGAGGGTAGGCAGAAGCCGCCCGGGAAACCCAAAATGCTGCGACAACAATCCGGGGACGCGGCCGATTCGACCGTCTCCTCGCTCCCCGACGATGTAGCCCAGGAAGTCGTCCTGTGCTTCCGGCTGCTTGCCGACGTTACGCGGCTCCGCATCCTTCATTTCCTCATGCAGCAGGAAGAGTTGAACGTGCGCGCGCTGTGCGACCTGTTGGGGCAGAGTCAGCCCGCGGTGAGCCACCATCTGGCCCTGTTACGGGTCAACGGGCTGATCGAAGCCCGACGCGACGGCAAGCACAACTATTACCGCATCCTGTCGGGGCGGTTTCAGAAACTGATGGAGATGCTGTTCTCGGCGGCGCCGAACCAGCCGGGGCGGATCGGCTTCGAAAGCTTCGTCGTCAGCTATTCGCCGGTCGAAGAAGCGCGATGAGAGCGAAGTAGGTCCTGCTTGCCGAGCGGGACCTGAACCCTTTAGCTGAATCGCGGATGGTCGCTGAACTCGCAAGAGTTCAGAATATCTTCGCTCGCGACGAGCTTGAACTCTTGCGAATTTAGCTACTTTAGAGGTCCCGCCCGGCAGGCGGGACCTACTTCAGCAGCTCGTCTACCAGCGCCGACACGTCCTTGTACGTGAACGCGTACTCTTCGGAAGCGACCTGTTCGTTGTCGAAGCGTTTGGCCAGAGTGCCGTCGCGGTTGTACACGTAAACGGCTGGCGGGGCGCTCAGCTTGAGCTTGGTGAGCATGGCATCGCTGTCTTCGCTGGCCAGCACGTTGTCGAACGTCGCTCCCTGGGACTTCAGGAACCCCAGCACGGGCGGCTCGTACGACTCGGGCGGCTTGCTCTTGATGCCCACGTAGTCGAGACTCAGGCTGATGCAGATCACGTCGTCGCGCGAGTGGGCTTTGTGCAGCGCCACGAGGCCGGGAAACTCCTTCAGACAGGGGGGGCAGGAGGTGCTCCACACGTCGACGACCACGATCGTGCCCTGGTGCGACTCGATGAGCTTCGTCAGGCCGTCGTAGTCGAGCGTTTGGAGCTTTACCTCGTCGGCCGGCGTGCCGTTATTCTCATCCGATGACCCTCCGTTCGCATTGGTTGCCCCGCCGCGTGAGCCGGTGGCCGCGGTATCGGTTCCCTTGCCGCTCCCCGTTCCCGTGGACGATGAATTGCCGGCTGAACCCGGACCGCAACCGACTGCCAAGGCCAGGGCGAGTGCAACGGCTGCGAACGTGCTGCGATACATGGGTCGACCTCTCTTCCAGTACGTCGTGGTCGTGCCCCCGGCCTTCCGGCCTTGTTCTTACCCACATTTTTCGCGGGGCGTGAGTTGTG
>CAYQAJ010000139.1:0-12882 GCA_964415245.1 uncultured Pirellulaceae bacterium
TGTCCGGCGCCAAAAAATGTGGGTAAGAACAAGGCCTTCCGGCCGGGGCTATTGGTGGTTTTGATGTTCGGCCGGCGTTCATCAAGCAATGTAGCCGGTTCGTCTACGGTGGGTAACTCCCGATGAGCGAGTTTTCGCACCAACGCCACAAGCCGCCGTCGCCACTTGCGCGGCCGCGCGCGCTTGTCGTGGCATGCCCGCCCATGCGCAGCAACGTGAACCTGTCGCGCATCGTGCGCACGGCTTCGTGCTGCGGCGTGACGCGAATCATCGCCTGCGGCAAACCGCGTATCGACCCGGAGATCGCGCGCGACGGTGCGAATCTCGTAACGCTGGAAGTCCATCGTTCGCTCGCACCGGTGCTGAAGAGCCTGAAAGAGCAGGGCTACTCGCTCGTGGGGCTCGAACAGTCGCAAGGGTCGGTGAGCCTGCACCACTTCTCCTTTCCGCGTCGCACGGTGCTGGTGCTGGGCAACGAGCGGCAGGGAATCGATGCCGACTCGCTACGGCTGTTGGATCACGCGGTCGAAATACCCGTGTACGGACTCCCCTATAGCTACAACGTCGCGACGACCGCCGCCATGGCCCTGTACGAGTATTGCCGGCAGTTTCCGGAGGGATAGCCGCCACGTTCATGGGGCGCTCCGGATCGGCGACACGATCCACATGCTGACCAGTGCGCCGCGCAGGCAGTCTTTCTCCTGATCGCTTTCTTGCATTGGCAATCGCGGCGGTTCTACAATGTCGATTCGCCGAGCCGGCCGGAGTGCACTCTTACGCTGCTTTCCCCGCGGTTCGCCCGCCGATTGCTGAAAGGACCCCACCTTGATGCCCACGCCTCGCATCGTCGTCGCGATTCCACTTCTGGCCGCGTTCGCAACATGGCTTGGTGCCGGAATCCCGGTACGAACCTCCGCCGCCGCGGACGACGCTAAGTACACGGTTACCGAGGACGACGACCAGATCCGCATCGTTACCGATGCACTTGACGCGGTGATTCGCAAACGCGGCTACGTGACCGGAGTGGCCGCAGGAACGTTTCTCGACAAGAAAACCGGTTTTCACGACGCCGGTTATGGCCTCGACATCGTCGATTGGATCATGGAGCCCGGCAGCGACGAAGCCTATCGCGACCAGCTTCCCGATCACATGGTCTACCAGTTCAACAACGCCTACCACGGCCGCGGGGCCAAGCGGTCGATCGAGGGGCCGCAGATTTGCACCAAGGCGGGCGCGGTGGAAACTGAGATCGTTCGCGGCGGCGATTTTGTAGCCGTCAAGCTCCGCTACCGCTACCACCTGGCCGCCCCCGGCAAGAAAACCGGCTCGCTGTGGACGCAGACATTGGTGTTCCCCGTGGGCAAGCGGTATTTCATCTCCTCGGATCGCATCGACGCCGTCAACAGCAGCCCTGCCATGTTTTTGCGCGTCGACATGCCGGGCCACATCAAGCACGACCACGGCGACACGTTCAGCGAGGTGTACTTGAGCTACGAGGGGCGAATCCCGGCCAAGGAGTTTTTCGACGACTTCGCCCCCGACGAGAAGTTTCAATACCTGCGCGAGAAACACGAGAAGAAGGGCGACCTGCCGAAGCGGATGATTCGCGGCTATAAGTTGCGCGGGCCGAAGGAAAGCAGCGAAAGTGGCGATGGACGAAATGGACAGGAAGAACGTGAAGGACCCTGGCTGGCCGGCATGACGCTCGATCCATCGGCCGTGTGCGAGGCTTGGTGCCACCAGCGGGGATACGTTTGCATGATCGAGGAATTTGGCGGCCGGCCGATCAAAGCGGGCGAGTCGTTTGGCGCCGCATTCGTGGTCGGCTATTTCGACTCGATCGACGAGATGAACGGGGTGTACGACCAGTACCGCGACCACAACGGCCTGGAAGTCGATGAGCGCCAGTGGAAACTCGTGCCGTGAACAAGAACAACAACGACCATAAAACTCCTTGGGACCCCGTGTTTCTGCACGCGCGGCGCGAGGCGGTGGTGATTCTGGTGCTGTTCACCGTCTGCTTCGCGTGGTCGATGTGCGTGTGCTACTTCTTCGGTTACCTGGCACCGGGCGAGGAGCGCCCGCACGCCGCCACGGTGCTGGGCATGCCCGCCTGGGCGTTCTGGGGCATTCTGGTGCCCTGGCTTGCCGTCGACGCCTTCACGATCTGGTTCTGCTTCTTCTTTATGAAGGACGACGACCTGGGCGTCGCCCACGAAGGCGAAGACCTGGCCGAGCAGATCGAACACGATCGAGCAAGCGAAGGGAAGTCGCGCGATGCCTGATGATGCCCCAGCCGTGCTCACCACACCGGCGGGCCAGGGGGCGACCGGGGCGCTCGCCACGTTCGCCGTCTATATCTTGGCGGTCTTCGCGCTGGCGTACCTCTCGGGCCGCATGCTCAAGGGGCGGAGCTTCCTGGGCGAATACTTTCTCGGTAGCCGATCGCTCGGCATGTGGGCGTTTGCCCTCACGTTTGCCGCCACCAGCGCGTCGGGCGGGAGCTTCATGGGCTTTCCGTCACTGGTGTACACGCACGGCTGGGTGCTGGCGCTGTGGATCGGCAGCTATCTGGTGGTGCCGATCTTCACGATGGGGCTGTTGGCCAAGCGGATCAACCAGATCGCCCGACGCACGGGGGCCATCACCATTCCCGACGTGGTCCGCGACCGCTTCGAGAGCCCGACGATCGGCGTGCTGGCGACGCTGGTCATCGTGGTGTTTATGGCGATCAATCTGATCGCGCAGTTCAAAGGCGGGAGCATCGTGGTGCAGGCCCTGCTGGAGGGCTCGCCGCTGTACGAGAGCGCCAAGAACCACGTGGCACACGCGCTGGCCGGGGGCGAGAGCGGCGTTGTCATCCCCTTTCTCGGCACGGCCGACGCCGGCTATCTCATCGCGCTGGGTCTGTTCGCCGTGGTGGTGGTGGTCTACACCGCTTACGGCGGATTTCGCGCCGTGGTGTGGACCGACGTGATGCAGGGCTTCGTGATGGTGGCCGGCGTGGTCATCATGCTGCCCGTGGCGCTGTGGGCCGTCGGCGGGTTGGGCCGCGCCACCAAATCGCTCAACGAAATGACGCCCCCGCTGCGGGTGATGCTCGAAATCCGCACCGCCGCGGCCGTCGCCGAACCGCTCGTCATTCCCAACAATAGTTGGCTCGTGGTCGATCACGGTAAAGAGGGACGCAGCGTGTTCCGCACTGCCAGCCGCGCGATGATCGACCGCGGCCAGTCGCTCGCCCGACGACGCGTCGACTCCGGCTCGGCCGACGATGCGGCACATATACCGGGCATCCAGATCACCTACGCCGATCACATCCGCACGGCAAAGCCCACGGAGCTGGCCGAGCCGGTCGAGGTAGCCGTGGTCGAAGAAAAGCCGCTCGCCTACGGGCAAAACGTGCGCGGCACCTACGTGACCGGACCCGGCCCGCACGCCACTCGCGCCGCCGGCTTTCTCCCCCTGGGGCTGGCGTTTTCGTTCTTCTTTATGTGGACGTTCTCGGGAGCCGGCCAGCCCAGCAGCATGGTGCGGCTGATGGCCTTTCAGGGGAGCGGCACGCTGCGGCGGGCGATTGTGACCGTGGCGATCTACTTCTCGCTGATTTACTTTCCCATCGTGATTATTTTCTGCTGCGCCCGCGTGCTCATGCCCGGCTGGGAAACGCAGTCGGACCGCATTATGCCCGAGATGGCCAAAGGGCTGATGCAGTGGATGCACTCGCCGTGGCTGGCCGGGTTGTTGTTGGCCGCGCCGTTCGCCGCGGTGATGTCGACCGTCGACAGTTTTTTGCTCATGATCTCCTCGGCCCTCGTGCGCGACGTGTACCAGCGCAACTTCAACCCGCGAGCGTCGGACAAGACAATCAAGCGGCTCACATACACCGTCACGCTCACTGTGGGGGCGCTGGCCGTGATCGCGACCATCCACCCGCCGGCCTACCTTCAAGACGTGGTCGTGTATACCACGAGCGGCCTGTCGGTCTGTTTTCTCGCGCCGGTGGCTCTGGCGCTGTACTGGCCGCGGGTGAACAAGGCGGGCGCGATCGCCGGCATGGTGGCGGGGCTGGTTACACACACGGCGATGTACGGCATCGGTTTCGCCATCTCGATCTACCATGGCCAACCATTGGAGCCGATTCTCTTGGCCGATCTCGACCCGTTTTTGGTGGGGTTGGCTGCGTCGGTGGCCGGAAGCGTGATCGTCACGCTCATCACCCCGCCGCCGCCGGAGCACCTGGTTAAGAAGTTCTTTCACGCGCCGAGCGAGTGAGCTCTCAGCCGTCAGCCGGGAAAGTCGAGAGTCAAGAGTCAAGAGTCAAGGGTCGAAAGCCGGAAGGAGGAGAGTTTTCGGTTAGGCATGGCTGAATATGAACATTGATGGACGACAAGGACGGTCGACAACCGACAACCAACCAGCAACAAATGACGACCGTCCTCCTCCGACTGAAAACTGAACACTGAAAACTCCCCCGTGTCTCATTCCCTCGTTTCAGCAACTAATTCGCAAGCAATCACCATGCTGATCTTCGACGCCCATCTCGATTTGTCGATGAACGCGCTGGAGTGGAATCGCGACATTGCGCGGCCGCTGGAGGAAGTCCGGCGGCGCGAAACCGGCAAGAGTGACAAGGTCGATCGCGGGGCCAGCGTCGTCACGCTGGGTGAAATGCGACGCGGCCAGATCGGGCTGTGCGTGGCGACGCAGATCGCCCGCCACGTGGCCGAGGGAAATCCGCTCGCCGGTTGGCACAGCCCGGAGATCGCCTGGTCGGTCACGCAGGGGCAGCTTGCGTGGTACCGCGCGATGGAAGAGGCGGGGCAGATGGTGCAGATTGTCGACCGCGAGGGGCTGAACCGGCATGTAGATTTGTGGCAAGGTGTCGCGGCGAACGACGCGTCAGCCAACGCATCTGGTGACGCACCAGCCGACCAATCGACCAACGCCCCCATCGGCTACATCCTGAGCCTCGAAGGGGCCGATTCGCTGGTCACGCTTGGGCATCTCGAACGAGCGTACGAGTACGGCCTACGCGCTCTCGGCCCAGCGCATTACGGCGCCGGCCGCTATTCGCCCGGCACCGGGAACGAAGGGCCGCTCACGCCGGCGGGCGTCGAGCTGGTGCGGGAGATGGATCGCCTGGGCATCATCCTCGACGCGACCCATCTCACCGACGAGGCGTTCTGGCAGGCGCTCGAATTGTTCCACGGCCCGGTGTGGGCCAGCCACAACAACTGCCGCGCCCTGGTGCCCCATCAGCGGCAGTTCAGCGACGAGCAGCTCAAGGCGCTGATCGACCGCGGGGCCGTGATCGGCATGGCGTTCGACGCCTGGATGATGCACCCCGGCTGGATTCGCGGCCAAACCACGCCGCAGGAAACCGGCCTAAAAATCGCCCGCGTCGTCGACCATATCGACCACATCTGCCAGCTTGCGGGTAGTTCCCGACACTGCGGCATCGGCAGCGACCTCGACGGCGGCTACGGCCGCGAACAGTGCCCGCTTGATTTAGAGTCGATCGCCGATTTGCAGACGATTCCCGGGTTGCTCGCGAAGCGCGGCTACAGCGACGCCGACGTACGCGGTATCATGCACGGGAACTGGATACGGTTTTTGAATGAAGCGTGGAAGTAAGCAAAGTCGAGAGTCAAGAGTCCAGAGACGAGAGCCGGAGAGCGGAAGCCGACAAAGCTTACCGCGAAGTCGCAAAGAGCGCGAAGCGGCATTTGGTACCGAACACCAAACAACTGACAACGGACGACTGACAACTGACATCCTCCGCTTTCCGCTTTTGCATCACCACTTTGAAAAGCGAACGTCGCCCTTATGAAACTCGCCCGATATTCCTTGCCCGATGGCAGCGCCGGCGTGGGCCGCGTGGATGACGATCGGTTGATTCCACTGCGCGGTGAAGTCGCCACGTCGCTCACGCTTTCCGAAATTCTCGAAGCCGACGATCCGCGGGCGCTGGCCGAATCGCTCGTCGGACCGGCGTCGTCGGCCATTCCGCTCGATAGCGTTTCGCTGCTTCCCCCCATCGACCGGCAGGAAGTGTGGGCCGCCGGCGTCACGTACAAGCGGAGCCGCTCGGCCCGCATGGAGGAGTCGGCCGCGTCGGCGTCGTGCTACGATCGCGTGTACAGCTCGCCGCGGCCCGAGCTGTTCATGAAAGCCACGCCGCACCGCGTGTCGGGGCCCGGGCAGCCGCTTCGGATTCGCGGCGACTCGAAGTGGAACGTGCCGGAGCCCGAGCTCACGCTGGTCGTCAGCTCGCGCAAGACACTGGTGGGCTTCACCGTGGGCAACGACATGAGCAGCCGCGACATCGAGGGCGAAAACCCGCTCTACCTGCCGCAGGCCAAGGTGTACGACAACTGCTGCGGCCTGGGTCCGTGGATCACGCTGGCCGGGGCCATGCCGCCGCCGAGCGAAATCGGCATCCGCCTCGAAATTCGCCGCGCGGGCAAGAGCGCGTTCACGGGCGAAACCAGCGTCGCCCAGATGGCCCGATCGTACGAAAACCTCATCGGCTGGCTGGCGCGCGAGAACTCGTTTCCGACGGGCGTGCTGCTGCTCACCGGCACCGGCGTCGTACCGCCCAGCGATTTCACGCTGCAAGCCGGCGACGAAGTCTCCATCACAATCGACGGCATCGGCACACTGACCAACCCGATTGTGCAGGGGTCAAAGGAGTACGAGATTACGCAATGAATTGCCGTGCGTTGCAAAGGCGGCGGCGAACACGCACTGCGGAAGGCGGAACACCTAAGCGTCGTGCGCGATCTCAATGGCCGATAAGGGGCACCGTGGACGCGCTTCCTCGCGTCCGTGCCTTTGGTCTGATCTCGCGCCCCATTTCTTGTCCGACCTGACCGGTCAAATCTCTGAGGCTGGTCGGAACTCGCCTTGCGTTACAAGCCCGCTGCCTTCGCCAGTGAGAGCATTTCCGACAGCATCATTTTCAGGTATGGGCACTTGGCGGTTGCAATTGCGGGTTCGAGCTTGGCAAACAATTGTTTCCCGTAGGTGGTCTTCTTGTAGCCGCGTCTGGTTTGCTGTTTGTACACGTGGTCGAGTAGCTTCGCGGGCGGCTCGACAAGATTTACGCGCTCGGGATGTGCAACCTTGTTGGTTAGCGCGCTGTTGACGTCGCGCGGGAAAATGTCGGGTTGGCTGAGCAACCATGCCTCGAACTCATGGACGGCGAAAAACATGCGGAACTTCTCCAGATTTACCTCTCTTTCGAAATGCTCCTTGCCCCACGCGAATCGGTCATCCGCCGTCGTCTTGTCAGCCGGATAAAAAGTCGGGCCATAAAGGTCCATCAATGCAATCACCGCGACAATGTCGTTTCGCACGGGACCCTCCAGGTGCATTCGTGCCTTCGTGGCCATCTTCTGCGCCAAGTTCGCGTAGCCGTCGAATGACACAGGTTGAATTCCGACAGGCTGGCGCAATCGAGGGTCAAGCCAGCGCTTGAGAAACGCGGCGGCAGCATCGCGCTCCGTCTTGCCCTCGACCAGGAGGATGAATTTCATTTCATAGCCTCGAGTTCCCTCGAGCGATACAGCTCGCCCAGCGTGTATTGCTTAAGCCAGTAGGACAATTCATCGCCCGAAACAACGCGCAGATTCGTTTGGCCGTCCTGGCGCTCGACAACCGTCGTGGTGGGCACGTCGTCGCCGAACGCATTGAGGAATTCCGGCGAGTGGGTGGTGAGGATCACTTGGACCTTGCTCGCGGCATCGCGGGCATACTCCGCGACGATCGGGAACATGGACGGGTGCAATCCAGTCTCTGGCTCGTCGATTGCGATGAGGGGAGGCGGCGAAGGATTGGCCAGAATGGCGAGCAGGAACAGAAACCGTAGCGTGCCGTCGGAGAGGTCGGCGGCGGACGTTTCGCGTTTCAAGCTCCGCCACCGAACTCGCATCTGAATGCGCTGATCGGCTGCCGGCGGGAAAATCAGCGTCAAGAAGTCGTCGCCGAACGCGGATCGCATCGCCATGTTAATCTCGTTTTCAAATTCCCGGTCACTCGTGTAAAGACTGTGCAGGACCGCGATGAGATTCTGGCCGTCGGCACTTACCTGAGTGTCCGCTCGCGTCACCTGCGGAACGCGAATCGGCGCTTCGCGGTGCGTGTGAAAGTCCTGGTGGATTTTCCAGTCGGCGAGTTCCTCTTGAAACTTGCCCACGTAACGGTTGGCCGTGAACGGTCCCGCGGCGACGGAGAGCAGCGCTTCTTCCTCGGGCACGGACGCCGGCGGGGCCTCGAATCCTTGCGAATCAATTGAAAAGATTACGGCATGGCGAGGGTCGCGCTCGAGCAGCTTGAACGGCTCTTGCATTTCGCCGGTCTCGAACTTGAAGAAATTCCCGAGCACTTCATTCTCGATGCGATACGCGCTCGATTTCCCGAGTCGCGCCAATGTGAGTTCGTACGTGAGGGCATCCTTCACGTTGTCCTTGTACGGCGGAATGGGTGTCATCTTGGCCCCCAAGCGGATGAAATCCGCCTGCCCATCGCAAACGATGGGCTCCATCCCGCCTTCCTGCTGGATGTACCGGCCAAGCCCGCCCTGCGCGGCCGTGCTGAGCGTTTCAAGTACGCGCAGCAAGTTCGATTTGCCGCTGGCGTTCGGCCCGATTAGGACGTTCAAGTCGCCTGGGCACCACGTCTGCGACTTCAGCGAGCGGAAGCCTTCGACTTCCAGTTTGATGATCTTCATGTTCGGTCTCCGTTTTCGGGCTACCAGCCGGTCGTTCATTGTCATTTGTTGATCGTTTCTTGTCACCGGCCCGCTTGCAGATATTCCGCCGCTCGCGTATTCGCTCCGGTCCCAGCCGGTGGCTGGGAGTTCTTCTTCGCGGATCGGACGCACGTCGATCTTGGCCCTCAGCCAGTAGTGGATCGGCCGCCAGTCGAATTGATGCTGCCTAACGGTGGGCGTGCTCCGCCGGGTGCGGATTTGGGACCTGCGGATAATCTTCGTGCTCAGAGCAACGCTGCGGCAGAGCGGGGTTAGCAATTCCGCTTGTAATGCGGCTGGTAGAGTTGGATCGTGAAATCGCCGGGCACGCGGAAGAAGGTGACCAGGCCGTAGCCCTGGTCCTCAATCTCGCCGACGAATTCGACACCCTTCTGTTTCAGTTCGGCCACCGTGGCGTGGATGTCGTCGCAGTAGAATGAAATGTCGCGCGTGCCCGAGCGCTTGCCGTCTTCGTCCACATCGGGGTGGCAGCCCATTTCGGCGTCGGGCATGTCGAAGATGAGCCAGCCGTCGCCTACGTCGGTCGCCGGGAAACCGAGCTTGTCGCGCAAGAATGCCCGCAGCTCCTCGGCCTGCGAAGTGTAGAACATGGTGTGAACGCCGCGGATCATGGGAATTCTCCGTCCAAGTAATCGGATCACTACTCGTCGACCGGAACAATCTGCACCGCGTCGGCGATGACGTAGCCGTTCGTCTTGCCGGTGGTCACGATTACGACCGCCTCCGCTCCCGCCTCGAAGCGAAACACTCCCAAGCTCACAAATGCCCCGTCGAGCGGCGGCGTCTTCCGCTGGTCAACTTTCACGGTCGTCTCGCCGTCGGCATCGTGCACGGTGACCGGCACATTGGTTGCGCGGTTTTCGTGCGGCGAGTAGGCGAGTCGCACTTCGTAGGTGCCCGATTTTTCAATCTTTGCCGCGAAGCGGATTTCCTTGGTTCCCTTGTCGGCGTCGTTGTCGTGCAGGTAGCCGACGTTCACGAACGGCCCCACGGCCGAGCTTTGCACCCACTCGCCTTTGCGCGTGGCCTGGGTGTCGTCGATCACCAGGCCTTTGAGCTTCTTGGGGTCGATGGCCGCGCCGCGCGGGCCCGGCTTGTCCCACGAGAGCACCTGGCCGTCGTCGAGAAGCCGCTTCTGGAGTAGCTCATAGCGGAGCCGCTGCACGGGGACGTCTTCATCAATCGACAAACACGCCGCAGTGCCCGCCGACTGGCCGAGCACCATGAACACCGGCTCCATGCGAATCGAGCCGTAGGCAATGTGCGACGCCGACAGGCAAACGGGCACCAGCAGATTTTCGCACTGATCGGCCGCGGGGACGATCGAGCGGTAGCTGATGGGGTACGGGGGAAAGCCGCCAACCTGCACGTCGCCCTCGTTTTTGACGTGGCTCTCGGCGTCGACGTATCGCTGCACGTGGTGCGAATCCATCGTGTAGGCGGCCAGGCCCACGGGGTCTTCGGCCGTGCGGCGCCCCTGGCAATCGTGTTGCGTCATCACATAGTCGGACACCATCCGCCGCGCCTCGCGGACGTAAAGCTGGTGCGACCAGCCGCCGTGTTCGGCGAACTCGTCCTTGCAGTTGCCCCAGCGGCTCACTTCGCGGCGGATGGCCTCGGGCACTCGCGCGTTGTTGGCCAGCGTCCACATCAATCCCTGCTGGTAGAGCAGGTGATCGCGGTACAGTGCTTCGCGCGTGGCGTAGTCCCCCTCGGGCCAGTCGTAGCTTTTGCCGATGTTGTCGGTCGAAAAGCCGTAGTTGTTGTTCGTGTCGGTTTTGCGATTGGGCATCCGCGTGGGCGACCAGGGGATGCGCGTCTCGCCCGCCGCGAAATTGCGCAGTAGCAATTCATACCGCAACGGGTCGTAACCCTCGGGCTTGGCGAAAGGGATGCGGTTTTCGGGGTCGTCGGTCAGGCACATCCGCAGGTTGTACGTCTGCACGCGGCGGTCGCCCGAGCCTTCTTCGCCTGGACCGTCATCGTGTACGCCGGGCAAGAGGCCGCTCGACGGATCGCCGGGAACCACATACGGATCGACTCCCGGCATGAACTGATGATGCACGGCCTGCTTCGTCTGCACGCCGTTGAGCGTTTCTCCGAACTCATCGTTCGATTCGCGGCCAACGTGATACTTTACTCCCGCCAGCGCCAAGAGATCGCCTTCGTACGAGGCGTCGATGAAACGGCGGGCGCGAAAGGTGCGGCCGCTTTCGGTCGTGATCGATTCGATCTCGCGATCGCGCATCACCACGCCGTGCTTCAGGTCGAGCCGCTCTTCGTAGAATACGTCTACGCCGGCCTCGCGGACCATATCGCGGAGAATTGCCTCGGCCACGTGCGGTTCGAACGTCCACATGGCGTCGTCATCGGCCGCTTGGCGGTCGCTGCGGAACTGATCGGCCCGCTCCTGCCGCCACGCCGCGGGGTGCTCGTAGTGCTTCTTCACGCGGCGGTAGAACTCGCGGGAGATTCCGCCGATGGCCCGTTTGTTGCCGATGTCGGTGGCGCCGAGCCCGCCCGAGGTGAGGCCGCCGAGGTGTTGGCCCGATTCGATGAGGGCGACCGACTTGCCCATCTGCCGCACGGCGAGGGCGGCGGCGACTCCGCCCGAAGTGCCGCCATAGACGACAACGTCGTACTCGGCTTCTAGGAGACTGGGGGTTGAGGATTGGGGATCGTCGGTGTCGGCCTGTGCTCGTCCGTGTTCGTCCGAGCTAGGGATTGGGGATTGGGGGCTGGGGGTTGGGGGCCGGAGGTCCTGTCCCGTGCAGCGCGGGGGGTTGTGGAATACCCCGGGGAGAACCATCGCCAGACAAGTCGAGGCAATGAGTTGTACGGCGCGGCGCAAGATATAGTGCTGATTCATGTTGCTGCTCATGGCTGTCGAGAGTTTTTCGAGTTGTTCGGTCGGTCTGCAGCACCTCGACACGCGATTCTTGCGTGCGTACACTTGATGCCCTGAATGTTCACGGGAAACTACCGATAGGGACTGGGTCGGTGATCCTTGCTGCAAACGGAGTCGCATGCGGAATGCACCGCAATTGCGAAACCGCAAGCGATGGACCGGCCGGAGCCGGGAAAAGCGCGATTCTACCGCGCCAAGTTGCCAACGTCGTCCACATTCACCAATCGATCGACGACGGGCACCCGTGCATCCGGCGACCCGAACCATAAGGGATGATTTCCGAACCTCATGATCGAAATCGATCGTTTGCAGGCCGCTTACGACAAAGTGCGGCTTGATCTACTGGCCGAGCGCAATCGCAACGGCTTCTGGACCGGGCGGCTATCCGCGTCGGCCCTTTCCACTGCCACCGCCGTCAGCGCTTTGGCGCTCGTCGAACGGCACGAACCGCTCGACGCGAAGTCGGGCCGATTCGCCAACGAGCCGCAGCAGGGGCAACGAAGCGAATTGATTGTCCGCGGGCTGCACTGGCTGGCCGATCATCAAAACGAAGACGGCGGCTGGGGCGACACCGACCTCAGCGGATCGAACATCGCCACCACTATGCTCGTGCTGGCGGCGTTTCAGATGACGGGCGTTCCGGCCGACCACGCCGACCTGTTGGCGCGAGCGCGGCAGTACGTCGCCCGACAGGGAGGCACAGCGGCGGTGCGGCGGCGGTACGGCGTCGACAAGACGTTTGCCGTGCCCATCCTGGCCAACTGTGCTTTGGCCGGGCTGGTGCCGTGGCGCGAGGTTTCGCCGCTGCCGTTCGAGGCGGCATGCTTCCCCCAGTGGATGTACCGCTTTCTTCGATTGCCGGTGGTGAGCTATGCGATTCCGGCGCTCGTGGCGGTGGGACAGGCGCGATTCCTGATGCGCCCGCCGCTGAACCCACTGATCCGCTGGATTCGCCGCGCGGCCTTGAAGCCGAGCTTGCAAGTGCTGGAGAGGATGCAGCCGATTAGCGGCGGCTTTCTGGAAGCCGTGCCGCTGACCAGCTTCGTGGTGATGTGCCTGGCAGGGACGGGTCGGGCATCGCACCCGGCGGCGCAGCGGGGAGTGGAGTTCTTGCTCGAGCAGGTGCGCAACGACGGAAGCTGGCCCATCGACACCGACTTGGCGACGTGGAACACCACACTGGCTACCAACGCTCTGG
>CAYQAJ010000140.1:0-12722 GCA_964415245.1 uncultured Pirellulaceae bacterium
GCGTCGATGACGTGCTCGGCGTCGACTCGCTCGGCGCGTTCGGGTTGGGCTACGTTGGTGATGATTGAAAGCGCCGCCACTCGCATGCCGAGTTGTGCGGCCGCAAGTGCTTCCCACACGGTCGACATGCCAACGGCATCGCCGCCGATGCGGCGGAGGAAGCGGTACTCGGCCCGCGTCTCGTAGTTGGGCCCCGTTACGCCGACGTACACGCCGGCATGCGCCGCGATGCCGAGGCGCCGCGAAATTGTAAGTGCGGAATCGGCGAGCGATGCGTCGTAGTAGCTCGATGCGTAGTGGATCGGCCGACTGAACGCGAGTTCCTCGCCTGGAACATCGTCAATACGGGAGTTGCCCGCGCCTCGGAATGTCAAATCGACATGATCGGTCACGACCATGATGTCGCCCGTGCGATAGAGCGCGTTCAGTCCCCCGGCGGCGTTCGTCATCACCAGCAATCGGGCGCCGCAGCGATGCGCCACGCGAATGGGAAACGCGACCTGTTCGATGGAGAAACCTTCGTACATGTGACAGCGCCCCTGCATCACCAGCACGCGCATGCCGGCGAGCTCGCCACACACCAAGCGTCCTGCATGCCCCGGCGCTGTGGCGCGCGGAAAGTGCGGAACATCGGAGAAGGCCAGCGTCTTGGGCTGCTCGATCCGCTCGGCGAGAATCCCACTGCCGGTTCCCAATACAAGCGCCGCTTCGACTTCGCCGAACCGCCGTCGCACGAAATGCGCGGCCTCATCGAGGTCGTTAGCCCGCGGAGAAGAGAACGCGCACATTCGATGCGGCCATGGTTTTCAGTGTTCAGTTTTCAGTTGCCGGAAGGAATAGCAACTGACGACTGACAACGGACAACTGACAAGAGCTATGGCTTGCAAAAATGTGCCTGTCCCAGAAACGTCGTAGATCAATCTCTATCCGCTTCGCCAGCCAGAATCCCCGAGACGAGCTTCGATAGCTTGGGCTGCGCCTCGTTGGCGGTGGCGATGATCCGATCGACGTCGGCCGGCTCCAGCGCATCGGCCAGGCACATGTCGGTGATGATCGAAAGGCCCACCACGCGCAGGCTGCAGTGTACGGCCACGATCACCTCGGGCACGGTCGACATGCCGACCACGTCGGCCCCGATCAGCCGCAGGAAGCGGTACTCGGCCCGCGTTTCGAGGTTCGGCCCGGCCACGGCCACGAACACGCCGCGATGGGCCACAAAGTCTTCGCGGCGGGCGATTGCGAGCGCCCGGTCGATGAGCTGCTCGTCGTACGGCCGGCACATGTCGGGGAACCGCGGCCCGAGGCGGTCGTCGTTGATGCCGATGAGCGGGTTGTCGCCCATGAGGTTGATGTGGTCGTCGATCACCAGGATATCGCCGGTGCAATGGTGCGGGTTCATGCCGCCGCAGGCGTTGGTGACCACGAGCAATTCGGCTCCGAGCGCTTTCATCACTCGCACGGGCAAGGTGATTTGCTTGAGCGAGTATCCCTCGTACATGTGGAAGCGGCCTTCCATCGCGACGACGTGCACGCCGGCGAGTTTGCCGAACACCAGCCGGCCGCGATGGCTCAGCGCGGTGGAGCGAGGGAAGTGGGGGATGTTCTCGTAATCGATGGAAGCTTCGACCTCGATCTCTTCGACGAGGTTGCCCAGCCCGGTGCCGAGAATGATACCGGCGCGGGGCTTGCCGTCCCACTCTTTGCGAACGGCCGCACAGGCGGCTTCAATCTGATCGTAGAGTTCGAGCATACGAGAGAAACAAAGAGCGTGGCCAAGCGCCTCGTCAGTTCCCTGTCGCTGGTGCGTATCCTGGCGCTGCGATGAAGTTCAACAACTCCGAGCCGTCCTCGGTGTTGTAGATGCGCACCTGTCCGTCGAAGCTGCCGCCGGCCAATCGCTTTGTGCCGTCGTGATACGCGGCGGCCAGCACCCAGTCTTCGCTGCCTCCGTACGAGCGCTCCTGCTGGCGGTCGGCCAGTTGGAATTGCCGAATCGTCTTATCGGCCGAGGGAACGAAACAGAGTGCGCCCCCGGTAGCGAGGCGGAATTGCTCTCCGCCCGTGCCGGCCACTTCGGCGGTTTTGGCGGCGTCGGCGATCTTCCAGCAGTGCACCTTGTTGTCGGCGCCGCTGGAGTAGACCTGCTCGCCATCAGGATGAAAGGCGACACCCTGCACGCTCGCGGCGTGACCGGAGTAAGTAACGAGCAGATCGCCCGTGGCCGTATCGAACACCTTGGCGGTTTTATCGCGGCTGGCCGAGGCGAGCTTGCTGCCGTCGGCGTTATACGCGACGGCGTAGACCCAGTCGGAATGGCTCGAGATGGCGAGCTTCTCCTGGCCCGTGACAGTCTCACAGATGCTGATCGAGCCGTCGGCCGATGCGGCAGCAAGGCTTTCGCCACTGGGGTGGAAGGCGACGTCCAGCACCACGTCGCTCGAAGTGGCGAGCACGCGGGCCAACTCGCCGCTGGCGGCATCGAACAAGCGCACTTCGCCCAGTCGGCCCGGCATGCCGCCGGCCACGGCGAGCCACTTTCCGTCGGGACTGAGCGCGATCGCGTACGTGCGTTCGGCCACGTTCTCGATGCGACGCACAAGCTGAGCGTCGGCCACGTTCCACACGGTGATTTCGTGATAGCCGCCGACGAACAACTGCGATCCATCGGCGCTGAATGCCAGGGCGGTGATGGGGATGGGGCGGGCATAGGCCTGCGGCGCCGGCGGATACGTCGTCGGCGGAACGATCGAAGCCAAGGAGGCCTGGGGATCGTCGCCTCCGTCGAAGGTAGCTCCTTCGGCGATCCACTGCGTCAGCAGCGCGATTTGTTCGGCGGGCAGGGGATCGCCCTCGTACGGCATCCGCTCGGCCGGGTCGTCGCTCATGATGCGGCGGAGCGCTTCGCTCCCGTCGACATCGTTCGGCGCGAAGCCGGCCGCCCCCGACTCGCCCGACTGCATGACCCGCGCGAAACTGTCGACGCGGTAGTTTGCCTCGGCCTTCTTGGGACCGTGGCAGGCCAGGCAGTTGTCGATGAGGATTGGGGCGATGTCGCGGCGAAAGCTCACCGGCTCATCGGCCCGTGCCGGTAGGGTCGCCATCGCTGCTGCAGCGCCAATCAATAGCACCGCGACGGCGGGCAGGGCGAAGCGTGAATGGCGATTCGAACGATTCGGTATCACGGTGCAAAGACTCGCTAGTGCTGAAACAAGAACTCGTTCATGTTGAGGATCGCCCAGCAAACGTCCTCCAAAGCCGACACGCGGTTTTCCTGCGCGGCGATGTGATTGCGGGCCGCCGTGAGCTCGCCCTCGGTGGGCTTGCGGCTCAGCGCGGCGAGGTACAGCTCGGTCACAATGTCGTCGTCGGTCTTGTTCTCGGCTATCAGCTTGCGGAAGCGGTTCTGCTCGTTGCGCAGTTTGTCGTGAATCAGCTCGCCGTTGTAAAGCTGCAATGCCTGGCCCAGGTTCGATTCGTTGCTCCGCTCGCATGCGCATACCGTCTGCCGCTCGGGCTGCCCGAACGCCTTCAGAAACTCGTTGGCCACCAAGTCGGGAGCGGGCAGTTCGATGGCCTGGGTGCCGGTCGGCAGCGGTCCGAATTTGTCACCCACGTCCGTTACCTGGTCGATGGCGTCGAGCAATTGCTCGGCGCTCAGCAGCCGCACGGGATAGTGGGAGAAGCAGCGATCGTCGTCCTGGTTGAGCGGCCCGGTGCGCGAGCTGGCCTGGTACGTGCGGCTGTTAAGGATCGTGCGGATGATGTACTTGCGGTCGTAACCGTGCTCGGCGAAGTCCTTGGCCAGCGCGTCCAACAGAGGAGCATTGGAGGGCGGGTTCGAGTCGCGCAGGTCGTCGGCCGGGTCGATGATGCCGCGGCCCAGCAGTTGGCTCCAGATGCGGTTCACCTCCACCTTGGCGAAGAAGGGGTTGTCGGCCTTGGTGAGCCAGTCGGTCAGCAGATCACGGCGATCCTGCTCGGCCGGCGGATCGACGTCGCCCGACAGGGGAAGCCACGGCTTCATCTGTTTGCCGGTGCGGGGCTGCGTCACTTCTCCGCTGCGGGCCAGCCAGACGAGCATTTCGTCGGGGCGCGTCGTCGGTTTGCGCTGCACGCGGTTGAAGAAGGCGGCCATGCCGTAGTAGTTGTCCTGCGTCCACCGCTCGAACGGGTGGTTATGGCACTTGGCGCATTGCAGACGCGCCCCCAAGAACACCTGCGACACGGTCTCCACGCAGTCGGTCGTTTCGGCCGAAGTGCGATAGAAATTGGCCGGTGGGTTGGAGAGCGTACTGCCGCTGGCGGTGAGCAACTCGCGGGCGAACTGGTCGTAGGGCATGTTCTCGGCGAAAGCCCGCTCGAGCCAGCGGTGATACTTGTACACGCCGCTGTTTCCCACCTGGCCTTTGGTCAGCCGCAACAGATCGCCCCACTTGAGGGCCCAGAACCGCGCGTACTCGGGCCGCTCGAGCAATTGGTCGATGAGCTTGGTTCGTTTGTCGGGCGAAGGGTCGGTCAGGAAGGCGTGGGTTTCGTCGACGGTGGGAAGGATGCCGATCGAGTCGAGGTACACCCGCCGCACAAACTCGTCGTCGCTGCACGTTTGCGACGGCGCGAACTTGAGCTGCCACAGTTTGGCGTGAATCAGGTCGTCGATGTAGTTATTCGACGGCGGATCGTTCCAGGCGAAACCGTCAATATCCTTGACGAACGTGATGTACGTCGTTTCGATGAACTCGAGGTAACGCACGATGACCGCCGCTTCGCCCCGGTCGGCGCCGGTCACGAGGCCGCTGCGGTCGACGTCGGCCACTTGGTCGTTGCTGCTAGAGTAAACGGCGAACTGCGTGACGTCGCGTACCGAGCCGTCGGAAAAATGGGCTCGCACACAAAGCTGCTGCGTGTGCGCGGGAAGCTTCAGCACGCGGCCCGAAGGGGGGTACACTTCCAGCCGAAGGCACTTCGGGGCATCGGGCGGATCGACGCGGCAACCTTCGGCGATCCAGTCGCGCAGCACGGTGAACGCGGGATCGCCGCGATGGAGCTTCTTGCCGCCGCCGTGGGGCACCTTCATCGTCGGCTTCCGCAGAATCAGGCTTGCTTCGGGGTCGAGCGGGTTGGTGCGGCGGCCGAACTCTTCGCGGATGAGCGTCACCTCGTCGATCGCCGGGTCGAACGCACGCAGCGACAGGCGAAACCCCCCCTTGCCGCTGGGAGCGCCGTGGCACGCGCCCGCGTTGCACCCCTGCTTCGAGATGGCCGCCAGCGTGCCATAGTGGAACGAAACGGGCTCAGGCTGGCCCTGGCCGCTCACATCAACCGCGGCTTGCGCCGATTGGCCGCCAGCGGTCACGGTGACCTGCGCCGTGCCGTCGCCGCGCGGCAGAGCAGTGGCCGATTCGATGACTGCCACCGACGGATCGCTACTGGCGAACTCAGCGGTCGCGGTCAGATCGGCGATCTGGCCATCGGCGTAGTGCCCGGTAACCACCAGTTGCATGCGCTGTCTGGGACCCGTGAGCTGGATGGCATTCGGAAAGACTTCGATGGAATCAGGCTGACGGATTGTTTCGGCCTGTTGGTTCTGAGGCGTCGTGGGATCGTCGGCTTTCGCGATGCGCGGCATAGCGACGACGCACAAAAGCGCGGCGGCTCCGAGCGTTGCCGCCAAACTCACGCCGCGCCATTCGGCTGCGTTGGTACTCATAATCCGTTTCCCCCCAATCGCTCGGTTTCCGCTTCGGATCGCCGCGTCTCCGCGTCAGTGCCGCAACCCCGCGGCGGCAGAGCGCCATATGAATGTGGCGGCTATCGGCGGCTAAGGCGCAATCACCTCGATCGCAGCCGGCTTCACGTCCATTGCCACGTCTTGCCCGAAAAACTTGGTAGTCGCGTGCAGGGTCACGTCGTCGAATTTGCCCACGGGTGCGTCGGCGGCGGCGGTCAGTTCGATTTCCACCGAATCCTGGTCGGCGGCCACGGTTGTCGACTCGGCGGCGGTAACGCCCTGCGGCAGCTTCGTCCATTGGAGCGTTACCGGCTGCCGGTCGCCACCCTGTCCGGCGTTGAATCGGGCCAGCGTTACCTTTACTTTTTGCGTCCCGCCCTGGGCGATGGGCCCGAGCGGCTCGGCGGTTATGGTCAGCGGCGTAACGACTTCCAGCGCGACGCGTGACACCGCCGCCTGCCCCCGCCCCTGAAACTCGCCGAAGCCAACCAGGTCAAAAACGTGTTTGCCCACCGCCATATCGGCGGGCGTTTTGAGCGTGACGACGTACTCCTCGCGGATTCCCTCGCCGTTGCGCTTCACTTCCGGCGTTACGCCGGCGGGCAGCCGATCGACCGCCACCAGCAGCGGGTCCTTGAACTCCGCATTCACGCGGTGCAGCACGAGCGTCAACTGAACCTGACCGCTCCCCTGCGCCACGAACACCGCCGGCTGCTGCGGTGCCGTCGTGAAGAGTGGCGGGCCTTCCTGCGAACTGGCCGCGCTGAGCATGCCGTCGAGCCAGGCCGGCGGGTGGGCCATTTGCGGAAACTTCGTTCGCAACAGCGCTGTCGAATCGGCTTCCACGACGACGGAGTCATCGCCGGCGGGCGACCCGGTGACGCGCATCTCCAGGTGCCGGCCCGGCGGAAGTTCTTGGGGCACGTCGACTAGCAGTCGCGTTTCGTTCTGCCCCTCGCGAATCACTTCGTTGTGCACGGCCAGCAAGCGGCCGCCAGAGTGGGCGGCCAGTCGCACCGGCCCGTTGAACCCGTCGCGTTGGCATTGCACGTCGACGGCCATCACGCCGCCGCGGGGAGCGAGAAACTGGTAGCGGCCGTTGTCCGCTTTGATTGCGAGGGCGAAGCCCGCGGCCGGGCTCACCGCCACGCGATACGTATATTCCGGCCCGCCGCGCTGCGTGAGCTCTTCGATGGCCAGGCGGTAGACGCCGTCCTCGCCGAACGCATAGGTGAGATATTCGTCCTCTCCCGGGGCTGCTCCGCATTCGGCCAACTGCGTCGCGTCGGCCGCGAAAAGCTGCAGGTAAACGCGGCTGGGTGAGCCGAGGCTCGCAGCGCAAGGTTGAAACGTGAGCCGCTGTCCCTTGGTCGCCTGGAATTCGTACCAGTCGACGTCGCCGGCCTGGTCGAATCGTCCGCTGAGCGCCGCGGGCATCGCTACGTGCGTGGCCGCAGCCGCGTCGTTGTTCGGCTCGGTTTCCACAAGCTCGGGGCTATCGCCCGATGCGAGCGTGACCAGTGCCGCGTGGCCGCCGCCGGGAAGACGCGCGGCGATCGCCACGTTGCCGCGACCTGCTTGTCCGTTGGCGGCGAGATCGAGCGATGCGGCGTCGACGCCGTCGATCGATGCGAATTGAAGCTGCGTCTGCTCGCCGCGGCGCGCTCCCAGCGGAAAGGCCGTCGTCACCAGCGGAAAGTCGCCCATCCGCAGCCGGTAGCGATGCCCCGCCTCGTAGCGGTTGTCGCGCAGCTCCAGCACGTATTGCCCGTCACTGGCAAACGTGTAGGAGAAGCGGCAATCGGCCCCCAATGCCGGGTCGTCGTCGGCGTAGGCCAGTTCGTTGCCCGACGCGTCGCGCAGCCACATGACCGGGTCGAAGGGAGAGCCGATTCGCTGGGCCAGCACTTCGAAGGCGACGCGCTGGCCGGCTTTGGCGGAAAACGCAAAGAAGTCGCTCGTCGCTCCTTGCGATGTGCCGTCGACGGCCGCGGGAATCGCGACCATCTGCGCTGACGCGAGGCTTTCGTTGCTGCCCGTCTCCGCCACGCTCGGCAGATCGTCGATCGCGACGAAGTACGGGACCGACACTCCCTCGGGCGTCGCGACGACGATCCCACCGATGCCCGGCGATACTTCGGCACCGAGCGTAAAGCGGCACACGAGCTGGCTGCCGTCGGCCGGTGCGCCCGGTGCGGCGACCTTTTCGACCGTTGCCGGGAAGCTGGTCCAGACGTCGAGCGGTTCGGTAAGCTTCGACCCTTGCAGCGTGACCTCGACCGTTTGCCCGGGTACGACGGCGCCAGGCACCGTCTGATTGATTGCAGGCTGGGCCAGAGCGTACGTCGGCCCAAGCAACGCCGCGGATAACGAGAACGCCGCGATACGGAGGGCTGCGCGATGGACGTGCAAAAGTCTCATGCGGTGGGTGGCGTGGGCGGCTGGACGGCGCACGCGCAACGAGGCGGGGGGTAGGGTTCTCGGAGCCGAGGCCGCGTGGAACGCCAGTATGCGACCGGGTGCACGTCCCATTGTGCATCGCGCCGCATGCGCCTGTCAATTCGCTGTCCCCTAAACTCCCCGGGGACGCGACGCAAATGCTGGTAGCATCGGAGCCCCTTTGGTAGATTCACCGGTAACGATGTGTGCCGCACGACGGATTAGCGAGCCGGACCGCGACGCCGACAGGACACCGCGATGACGAAAATGCTCCAGATCGTGCCCGAGAAGTGCACCGGCTGCATGCAGTGCGAACTGGCCTGCTCGTGGGTGCAGACGGGCACGTTCGCTCCGTCGCGGAGCGTGATGCGGGTCAACGTGTTCGACGAGGAGGCCAGCTACGCCCCCTACACGTGCTTGCAGTGCGACGAGGCATGGTGCATGAACGCCTGCCCGGTCAACGCCATCGCCATCGACGAAGCGACCGGGGCCAAAGTCGTGCTCGACAGTCTGTGCGTCGGCTGCCACCTGTGCACGATCGCCTGCCCGTTCGGCACTGTGTACACGCTTCCCGGCAGCGGCAAGGCGGGTAAGTGTAATCTGTGCGGAGGCGAGCCGGCGTGCGCCGTGGCGTGCCCCACGGCGGCCATCGAGTTCGTCGATGTCAAGCAGGCCGGCCAGTGGTTCGAGCCATGGACGCGGCGCGTGCATGGCAACTACGTGGAAGCGGCGTCGGGGCAAAGCGGCTGACGGGAGCCTGTTTCAACACCGTCAGCGGAGAAGGAGACAGGCACCCTTTGCCTCGCGGACTCGGCAGGTGAGCCAGTCCCCGACGGTTTTGAAACAGGATCGAGAGGATCAACTCATGCCAGGCTGGACGGGTAAACTGCTGCGGGTCAACCTGACCACTGGGCGCTCCATCGTTGAAGCGATCCCCACCGATTGGCTCCGCGATTACATCGGCGGGCGTGGACTGGGGGACCGCTACCTGTACGAGGAGATGGACCCCGCGATCGATCCCCTCTCGCCCGACAACAAACTGATCTTCGCCACCGGCCCGCTTACGGGCACGCCCGTCCCTTGTGGTGCCCGTTACATGGTGGTCACCAAGGGGCCGCTCACCGGGGCAATCACCACGTCGAACTCCGGTGGTCACTGGGGCCCCGAACTAAAATTCGCCGGCTACGACCTGCTATTGCTCGAAGGCCGCGCCGCCCGACCGAGCTACCTGTTCATCTACGACGACCACGTCGAGCTGCGCGACGCTCGCCATTGGTGGGGACGCGGCGTTGGCGAGACCGAAGACGGTCTGCGCCGCGAGTTGGGCCTGCCCGCGCTGCGCGTGGCGGCGATCGGACCGGCCGGCGAAAAACTGGTTCGCTTCGCCTGCATTATGAACGACAAACACCGGGCGGCCGGGCGAAGCGGCGTGGGGGCCGTGATGGGTTCCAAATACCTCAAGGCCATCGCCGTGCGGGGAACCGGCGGCGTCGAGGTGGCCGACCCGGCCGCCTTTATGAAAGCCCTGTGGACGATGCGGGCCGCCATGAAGTACAGCCCGGGTCGAAAGTCGTTCGCCGAACTGGGAACCGCCGCCACCATCGACCTGACGCAGGCCTTTGGCGGGCTCCCCACGCGCAATTTCCAGCAAGGTCAATTCGAGCTGGCCGAGAACCTCAACGGCAACTCGATTCGCGACACGCGGCTGGTGGCCAACAAGGCCTGCTTTGCCTGCACCATCGCCTGCGGCCGAGTTTGCCGCCTGGGTGACGAGGCCGACAAGTACCTGGTGAACACGCATCCCCGCAACTGGCGCACTGCCGGCGAAGGGCCCGAGTACGAGGCCGCCTGGGCGCTGGGGGCCGATACCGGCGTGGGCGATCTCGACGCGGTGCTCAAGGCCAACTGGCTGTGCAACGACCTGGGCATGGACCCCATCAGTATGGGATCGACCCTGGCGGCGGCCATGGAACTGTACGAGCGGGGAGTGTTGACCGACGCTCAGGTCGAAATGCCGCTGCGATTCGGCTCGGCCGAGGCGCTGGTTCGCATGGTCGAGGCGACCGCCTACCGCGAGGGCTTCGGCGACGAGTTGGCCGAGGGATCGAAACGGATGGGCGAGAAGCTCGGTCATCCCGAGGTGTTCATGGGGAGCAAGGGGCAGGAGTTTCCCGCGTACGACCCCCGAGGCTTCCAAGGCATGGGAGTCGCTTACGCCACTTGCAATCGCGGCGGATGTCATCTGCGGGCGTGGACCCCGGGGCCCGAAAGCTCCGGCGAAATGGATCCCCACACGACGGCAGGCAAGGGGGAGTGGGTCGCCAAGCAGCAGAACCGCACCACCGCGCACGACAGCACGGGCATCTGCCTGTTCGTTGCCGGTGCCGATGGGCCGCTAGAGATGCTCGTTCCCTGTACGGCGGCCGCCACAGGGATTCCCTATACGATGGACGAGTTCCTGCACATCGGCGAGCGGACGTGGAACCTCGAACGGCTGTGGAATCTCAAGGCGGGACTGACGCGAGCCGACGACACGATCCCCCAGCGGCTGATGAAGGAGGCGCACAAGTCGGGCCCCTCGGCCGGCGTGGTGGTGCACCTCGATCAGATGCTCCCCGTCTATTACCGCGAGCGCGGCTGGGACGAGGAGGGCGTGCCGAGCCAAGAGAAGTTGATGGAGCTGGGGCTGGCGTCTGTGTGAGCGCGAGACTCGATACAACAACACGTACGGATTGATCCGATCGTATGGCACATCACGTCATCATCGGCGGCGGACCGGCCGCCACGAATGCAATCGAAACGATCCGCCAGTTCGGCGGCAAGAGCGATGCCATCACCCTGGTGAGCGACGAGCCGGCGCACTCTCGCATGGCGCTCCCGTACTGGCTGGCCGGGGCTATCCCGCGCGAGCATACGCATACTGCCGACGATGCGTCGTACAAAAAGCTGGGCGTCGACGCCCGCATCGGCAAGCGCGTGCGAAAGATCGACCCGCAATCGAGCTCGATCGAGATCGACGGCGGCGGCACCGCAAAACGTGACACAGTGAAGTTCGACAATCTGCTCATTGCCACCGGCGCGTCGCCCGTTGCTCCGCCGATCCCGGGCGCCGATCTGCCAGGCGTTCAACCGCTGTGGACGCTCGCGCACACCGAATCGGCCCTTCGCACCGCAGAAGCCAAAAAGCAGCCGCGCGTGGTGCTCGTTGGTGCGGGTTTCATCGGCTTCATCGTATTGGGTGCCATGTTCAAGCGCCACTGGAAGCTGGCCGTGGTCGAGCGCGAGGCGCACGTTCTGCCCCGCATGCTCGATGCCGATTCGGCGGCGCTCGTTGAATCGTGGCTCGCCGCGCGAGGGGTCGACGTGCACACGGGCACGACGGTCGTGGGCATTACGCAGCAGAAAGACGGTGCGAAGCGCGTGGAACTCGCCAGCGGCAAAAAGCTCGAAGCCGACCTGGTGATCCTCGCGACAGGCATTCAGCCGAATCTCGAACTCGTCGCGGGAACCGGCATACAAACCGACGCCGGCATTCTCGTGAACGACCGCATGCAGACCAACTTCCCGAACATTTACGCGGGCGGCGACGTGGCACAGGGGCCCGTTCTGTTCGGCGACCAACCGGCGATTCATGCCATTCAGCCCACGGCCGTCGATCATGGCCGCGTGGCGGGAGCGAACATGGCCGGGCACACGGTGCATTACCCGGGCAGCCTGCTGATGAATGTGGTCGACGTGTGCGGCCTGCAATGCGCCAGCTTCGGCAACTGGGACGACACCGGCGCCGAGGCCATCACCATTCGCAACCCCGACGGCTTTATCTACCGCAAGCTGCTGTGGCGCGGCGACCAGCCGGTAGGCGCCATCTTCACGGGCCGCGCCAACGACATGGGCATGCTTACCGACGTCGGCATGGTCAAGGGCATTCTGCAAACGCAATCGCACTTGGGTCCGTGGAAAGGGTACCTGCGCGAAAACCCGTTCGACATCCGCCGCGCGTTCGTCGGCGCCGGCGTGCCGCAGAAGCTGGTGAGCACGACGTTGCTGGGGCGCCCCTCGAGCACCCGCAGGTACCGCTTCGGCAATGTGCCGGCAACCACCGAGGTCGGTTCGTCGCATCGCGTGTATGTCGGCTCGGGCGGCCAGTGATGCCAGCCATGCAAATCCGCGTGAAGCTGATGGGCATGCTCAAAAGCAAGGCCCCCCCAGGTGAGCGGCTCGAACTGCCCGATGGGGCTAGTATCGCCGATGCGCTTGCGAAGTTGGGCATCGACGCTTCGAGCGTGCAAGCTTTCACGATTAACGGCGCGCTGGTGCGCGATCGCGGTCGCACCCTGGCCGACGGCGACGAATTGACGGTGCTTCCTCCCGTCGGCGGCGGGTGACGGGAATCGCGAGTGCCGCGAAGCGCCGAATTCGCGACACGCGCTCCGCTGCGCGTCGCGGCTAACCGACAAGCGCCCAACGTGTGCGGCAGCCGACCGCGATGTCCGGCCCGTCGGGTTTCCCCGCTGGCAACGAAACATCATAATAAATGCGGGGTTGGTAATCGGTG
>CAYQAJ010000141.1:0-12700 GCA_964415245.1 uncultured Pirellulaceae bacterium
TTCCCCACCGAACAGGACAACGAAACCGGCAGCTACATTCGCGAGGCGGGCAAGGAATACGGCACCACTACGGGGCGACCGCGGCGGTGCGGCTGGTTCGACGCGGTGGCGGTCCGCTATACCGCGCGGCTCAGCGGCATCGATGGGCTGGCCATGATGATGCTCGACGTGCTCAGCCAGTTGCCCGAGCTGAAAATCTGCGTGGCGTACGAGTTGGAGGGGCGTCGAATCCAGCACTTTCCCAGCCACGTCGATGATCTGCGCCGCGTGCAGCCCGTATATGAAACCCTTCCCGGCTGGCGAACCAGCATCACGGACGTGCGCCGATTGGAGGATTTGCCCGCCGAGGCCCGGGCGTACCTCGATCGCATTAGCCAGCTCGTGGGCCGGCCGGTCGAAGTCGTGTCGGTAGGGCCGGAAAGGGAGCAGACGATGTTTCGTTCACCGGGAGACCTCGTACTCGCGCCGCAGCGGTAGCCGAACGTACGTGGGGCAGACATTCCGGTTTGCCGGATGCGCTCGGAAGCGGCGTGCCGTACAATGGCAGGCTGGAAAGCCAGCCCCACGTCGATCAGGTACTTTCGACTATGTCGAACGTTTCGCCGATGGCCGACGCCGACTTGCTCCCGGACGTGCCGCCGGAGCGCCGTCCCCGGCACATCGCCATCATCATGGATGGCAACGGCCGATGGGCGCAGCGCAAGAACCTGCCCCGCGTCGAAGGGCACCGGCGGGGCGTGGCCAGCGTTCGTCGCACCGTCGAGGAGTGCGCCCGGCTGAGTATCGAGCACCTCACGCTGTATTGCCTCTCCAGCGAAAACTGGAAGCGGCCCCGCGAGGAGCTCGACTTTCTCATGCACCTCCTCGAGCAGTACATGATCGAGGAGCGGCGGACCATCATGGACCAGAACATCCGCGTCCGCATCATCGGGCGGACCGAGGGAATTCCGGACCGCGTGCTCCGCGAGATGAACAAAACGATCGACCTCAGCCAGTCGAATACCGGCACCTGCCTGTGCCTGGCCATTAACTACGGCGGGCGGGCCGAAATGCTCGACGCGGTGCGACAAATCGCTCGCGACGTCCGCGCGGGCGCGGTCGATCCCGATCGGCTCACCGAAGATTCCATATCCCAGTACCTCTACACCCACGGCATGCCCGATCCCGATCTGCTGATCCGCACGGCGGGGGAGATGCGCATCAGCAACTTCCTGCTGTGGCAGATCAGTTACGCGGAGCTGTGGGTCACGGAGCGGTGCTGGCCCGAGTTCGAAACGGCCGACCTGCACCAGGCGATTCGCGACTTTGCCGCCCGCGACCGCCGCTTCGGTGGTCTCAAGTAGGCGCAAGGAGTCGGTCCCTTGTTTCGTTGGCGGCTTGTTTCGGCCGCGGTGCTTCTTGCGGCACTCGTCGGGCTGTTGGCCTTGGACTGGTATCTGGGCGACCCTCGGCAATGGGGCCTGGCCGGGCTGGCGCTGGCTCCCATGTTTGTCGGCATCGCTCTCTTGGCATCGCGGGAAATGCTGAGTCTGCTTCCTCCGGGCCATTCCAGGATTCGCAACTGGTCGGTGTACCTGGGCGCGGTGCTGGTAGTCTTGGCGCCCTATGGGCCGATGGTCCTCGCGGCGGAATCGGCCGATTCCCCGCTGGCCCCCGCCACCTGGCCGCTGTTAGCGCTGGCGCTGGCGGTGGGGCTGGTGCTGAGCGGGGCGATGTTGCGGTTCCGCGCGCCGGGCGGCGTGGCAATCAGCGTGGCGACGGCGGTGTTTGTCGTGACGTACATCGGTCTGTTGGGGAGCTTCCTGGTGCAGTTGCGGCTCCATGGCGACAACGATCGAGGCGTCGCCGCGTTTCTGTCGGTGATTGTGGTCGCCAAAATGAGCGACGTAGGGGCCTATCTGACCGGTCACTTGATGGGGCGACACAAAATGGCTCCCTTGTTGAGCCCGGGCAAGACCATCGAGGGGGCCGTCGGGGGAATCGTGTTTAGTTGTCTGGCGTCGTGGCTAATGTTCGCGTGGCTGATTCCCTGGTGGGTGGGGGACAACGAGGCCGCCACCAGCGCCGTCGCCGCTCTCGCCTTCGGCGCCATCGTCGCTGCGACCGGAATGTTGGGCGACCTGGCCATCTCACTCTTGAAACGAGACGCGGGCCAGAAGGACTCGAGCCGAATGCTTCCGGGATTGGGGGGCGTGCTGGACGTGATCGACTCCGTGCTGACCGCCGCCCCGGCCGGGTTCGCCTGCTGGGCACTGGGCATGGTAGGGTGATGCGGCCTGGCGGCACAGTTCCCGATTCGCGGGGTCGTGTAGGCACTTATCCAACTTGTTTCCCCGTCGTCGTTTAGGGACAATTGCCGTTTGTTCGCTAGTGCGGTGGGCGCTGGATTGGGTATAGTTGAATAGCGCCCGAGTCGCGTTCTATCCCTTCCTGGCGGCCGTTCGACTGCCGCTTGCTGGATGACTGAAGCCACCATACCGCTTGTCGAGCCGAAGCTGGCCTTGCCGGTGTTCGGTGCCCGCGACCAGCATCTGCGAAAAATCCGCGAAACCCTCCACGTCGTCATCACGCACCACGACGGATTGATCCGCGTGACGGGCGAGGAGCCGGCGGTTTCGCGCGCTAGGCAAGTGCTCGAGGAGCTGACGGCGCTGGCCGAGCGTCGGGGTGCGGTGCGCGACGAAGACGTGGCCGGCGTTTTGGCCACCGTGACCGGCGACGAATCGCTGTGGCCGGGGCGGGAGATCGACATCATCCAGCCGGCGCGGCAGATTCGGCCGCGAACGCCGGGCCAGGCGCGGTACACGCAGGCGATCCGCAGCCACGACCTGGTGCTGGCCGTCGGACCGGCGGGTACGGGAAAGACCTACCTGGCCGTGGCCATGGCGGTCGAAGCGCTCAAGCATCAGTCCATGCGCAAGATCGTGCTGGTGCGGCCGGCGGTCGAGGCGGGCGAAAGCCTGGGCTTTTTGCCGGGCGATTTGCAAGCCAAAATCAACCCCTACCTGCGGCCATTGTTGGACGCCCTGCACGAGATGCTCGACTACGACCAGCTCAAGCGATTCATGGAGCTGGACGTGATCGAGGTGATTCCCCTGGCGTATATGCGAGGGCGGACGCTGAACGAAGCCTTCATCATTCTCGACGAGGCCCAAAACACCACGATCGCCCAAATGAAAATGTTCCTGACCCGTATGGGAACGAACTCGAAGATCGTGGTCTCGGGCGACGTAACGCAGGTCGACCTTCCGCGCAATTCCCGTAGCGGACTGATCGACGCGCAATCGCGGCTTCGCGGCATTGAAGGAGTCGGCATGGTGGAGCTGACCAATGCCGATATCGTGCGGCACCGGCTGGTGCAGGAAATCGTGCTCGCTTATGAGGAACGGCCGAAGAAGCGGCGGTAAGCCGCCGACGGTCGTCCGAAGCCATGTCAAGCGGGACTCCCAAACGATCGCGATCGAGTTTAGCGCTGCCGCCGGGGCGCATCGCGCGGATCATTGCGCAAGCTCGCCGCAGCGACGTGCTCATGCGGCTTGGGCTATGTCTTGCCGCCGCGCTGGTAATGTGGGGCGTTACCGGCGCGTGGGCGCCGCCGTTTTCGTACCGCACCGGCGATGTGCCGTCGCGCAACATCGTGGCCCGGGCCAGCTTTCGCGTGCAGGACGAGGCCCGGACCGAGGCCCGGCGTCAGCGGGCACGCAGCGAGATCATTTGCGTCTATCAGCACGACGTCCAGCCTTTGGTCGAGCTGCGCAGAGCGCTCACCGACCGCATGTTTCAGTTGGTGCGGGCCCCCTCCTTCGACGAGCTCGATGAAACCACGCGAGCCGACTTTCTCAACCGCGCGACCGCGGGCGAAGGGGAAGCCGCCCGCAACGAGTTCGACAGCGTGCGTGCGGCGCTGGCCGACGACATGGAGCTCGAGCGGTTCGACAACGCCGTGCAGCGGACCATGGGGGAGTTTGAGCAGGATGGGCTTTTGGAGAATCTCCAGCACCGGCTCGAAGACGGGAGCCAGCGTGCCATCCTGGTTCATCCGGTGGGCAACTCGGAGCTCACGAATCGGGTGGAGGTGAAGGACGTCCGCATCGCCGAGGCCTCGGCCGGAATCGAGAAGCGGCTCATCGAAGAGTTCCGCGCGGCCGGCCTTTCCCAGGAGCACGTCGAGGATTTGGCCCGCGTCGTACTGCGTTGGCTCAAGCCGCGGCTTCCCACCACGCTCACCCTCGACCAGGCCGCCACCCAAGCGGCTCAGGAAGCGGCCATCAGCAAGGTCGAGCCCGAGACGTTTGTCTACGCGCCGGGCGACGTGCTGGCGGAAGGGGGCAAGCGGCTCACCGCCAAGGAGCTGGAGCTGCTGTCGCGCGAGCACAAAGCACTGGTGTCGGGCACGAGCGCCGATCAGATTGTCAGCCGCTGCCTGGCCGACCTGGGCATGTTCGTGGCGCTGTACGTGCTCTGCGGCGTTTACATTTTCTACCGCGAGCGGAAGCTGCTGGGGAACGTGCGCCAGCTCGCCACGCTGCTGGCGTTGGCCGTGGTTACCGTGTCGCTGAGCTGGGCGGCCGCGGGCGACAAATGGCGAGCCGAAATGGTCCCCCTGCTGTTGTTTGCCATGACGCTGGCCATTGCGTATCAGCGTGAGTTGGCGCTGTTATTGTCGTCGGCCGCGGCGCTGGTCGTCGCGCTGTCGCTGGGTCAGGGGCTGATGGAGTTGGTGATCCTGGTGGCCTCGTGCGCGGCGGCCGTGCAGTTGCTCGATCGCATACGCAGCCGTACCAAGCTGATTTACGTGGGTCTGTGGACGGGTGCCGTCGCCTTTCTCACCACGTTGGGCACGGGTGTATTGGCGGGCGAGGCATTCGGCACGGCAATCAGCGCGACGGGAGCGGCCGAAAGCGTCGACCTGGTGTGGGAGTCGTACAGCCTCGCGCTGCTCTCCGAGGCCGCATGGTACGCGTTCTGCGCGGTGATCGCGTCGCTGCTGATGACCGGCTTGCTCCCGTTCATCGAACGGCTGTTTGACGTTCAGACCGACATCAGCCTGTTGGAGCTGGGCGATGCCTCGCACCCCCTGATGCAGGAGCTCGTCCGCCGCGCTCCCGGCACGTACAACCACTCGATCAACGTGGCCTCGATCGCCGAAGCGGCCGCCGAAGCCATCGGGGCAAACGGCCTGCTCGTGCGGGTGGGGGCCTACTTCCACGACATCGGCAAGATGCTCAAGCCCGGCTACTTCATCGAAAACCAGGGGTCGGGCGTTAGCCGCCACCAGACCCTGCTCCCGGCCATGAGCACGCTGGTGATCATCGCCCACGTGAAGGACGGCGCCGACCTGGCCCGCCAACACCGCTTGCCGCGCTCGATTATCGACTTCATCGAGCAGCACCACGGCACCACGCTGGTGGAGTACTTCTACAATGAGGCGGCCAAGCAGCGACAAGCCACCGAAGACGGCGGCACGCCCGAGGAGGCCGACTTCCGCTATCCCGGCCCCAAACCGCAAACCAAGGAAGCGGGCGTGCTGATGCTGGCCGACGCGATGGAGAGCGCCAGCCGCGTGCTGGTCGATCCGGCTCCCGCGCGAATCGAGAGCCTGGTGCACGAAATCGCCATGAAGCGGCTGTTGGACGGCCAGTTTGACGAGTGCGGCCTGACTTTTCAGGAGATGCACACGGTCGAGGAGAGTCTCATCAAGTCGCTCACGGCGGTTTACCATGGCCGGGTCAAGTATCCCACCCAGCAAACGGCCTGACGCCGATCGCCGCGTGATTCAAGTCGACGTTGCCGACGAGCAGTCTTTGGTGCCCGTTGACCGAAGTCTCCTGGCGGATGCCGCGCGCTCGGTGCTGGAAGGCGAGGGGATCGAGCGAGCGACGCTGAGCATTGCCGTCGTCGACGACGCGCTGATGCGCGAGCTTCACGCCCGCTATCTGGGCCACGACGAGCCGACCGACGTGCTGAGCTTTCCGCTCGAATCGGCCGGCGGGTATCGGGAAGGCGAAGTGGTGGTGAGCGCGGAGACCGCCGCTCGATGTGCCGCCGAGTATGGCTGGACGGCGGCCGAGGAAATCGTACTGTACGTGGTACACGGCACGCTGCACCTGGCGGGCTACGACGACCAAACCGACGCCGACCGCCGCGAAATGCGGGAGCGCGAAAGGCACTACCTTGCCCGCCTGGGGCTTTCGCCGCACGAGTAGCAGCAAATGCCCAGCGAGAAAGACTTGGCGATCGTTCTCCGCGTGACGGAGTTCAGCGAGACAAGCTGCGTAGCGCTCGTGTTTACGCGCCAGTTCGGCAAGCTGAGCGCTCTGGCCAAGGGCGCCCGACGGCCCAAGAGCCCGTTTGAGGCTGCTCTTGACGTGCTTGCGGTCTGTCGCATAGTGTTCCTCCACAAGTCGGCGGACCTTCTCGACTTGTTGACGGAAGCCAGGCTGGAACGGAGGTTTCGCTCGGCCCGCAGCGACTTGACTCGTCTGTACGCAGGCTATTACATCGCCGAGCTGCTGGACGGACTGACCGACGCCCGCGACCCCCATCCCGAATTGTTCGACGAAGCCGACTCCGCCCTGCTCCAGCTCGACGAGGGAGCCGACGTGGCGGCAGTCGTGTTGCGCTTCGAGATGGCGGCGCTGCGCCAGTTGGGCCACCTGCCGCTGTTGTCGGAGTGTGCCGCGTGCGGCGGTAGCGTCAACTCGGCCGATCGTTTGGCCTTCGGCCAGCTTGCCGGTGGATTGCTTTGCGGTCGGTGTCGCGGCGGGCAAAGGCAGGTGATCGTGGTTCGCAGCGAGACGATCGAAACGCTGCGAGCGTTTTCCTCCGATGAGGAGCGGCCCCGTCAGACCGACGACATCCCCCCTCGCGTTCGCGGCGAGTTGCGAGGACTGGTGAATCAATACATCGCCCATCTACTGGGCCACCGACCCAAGATGCACGCCTATCTGGGCGAATTGACGCGATGAGTAGCAAGCGGCCACCTATCTCGATTCCGCAGTGCCTGTGGGTCGCTGCTGCCCTTTTCAGCGCGACCGTCGTATCGGGCCGAGCGCTGGCCCAGGCCGATTACGGCGGCTCGGGGTTCGGCGCGTCTCCCATGGGGCGAGAGGCGGGATACCCTTCCTCGCGGGGGCGCGACGACGGCAAGTCCCTCAGCCCGCTGATCCCGACGACTTCCGATATCACGGCTACCTGGAAGAAGATAATTGGGCAGGGCCCCAGCGCCGAAGCGGCCAAGCTGCTGTATCGCCAGGGGGACGAGCTGTTTCAGCAGGCGATGGCCGCGGCGGCTGATCAGCGAAAGGGGCTGTACGAGGCGGCGGCCGACAAGTTCGAGAAGGCGGCCCAGCGCTGGCCCGACTCCGCGCTGGAGCAGGACGCCCTGTACATGGCGGGCGAGAGCTGGTTCTTCGCCGATCGCTACGCCAAGGCCAACGAGCAGTACGAAAGGCTGCTCCAAGCGTATCCCAACACGCGGTATCTCGATATTGCGAATGCCCGACGCTTCGCCCTGGCCCGCTACTGGCTGAGCTTGAACGAGTACTCGCCGGAGTCGTCCCTTTCGATCAACTATTGGGACGGCCAGCGTCCCTGGCGGGACACGTACGGCCACGCGGTGCGGGTTTTCGACAAGATTCGCCTCGACGATCCGACGGGCAAACTGGCCGACGACGCCACCATGGCCGCGGCCAATGCCCACTTCGCTCGTGGCGACTACTATGCCGCCGCCGATTTCTACGAAGACTTGCGCAAGACGTTCCCCAGCAGCGAGCACCAGTTTCACGCGCACCTGCTGGGTATCCAGGCCACGCTGAAAACGTACCAAGGACCCGATTACGACGGCACGGCGCTCGACAAAGCCCAACGGCTGATCGACACCGTGCGGAAACAGTTCCGGCGCGAGTCCGAAGAGCACCGCGAGTTTCTCGAAACGGCCGAGCACGAGGTCCGCACCAAGAAAGCCGAGCGGCTGTGGAAGTCCGGCGAGTACTACGACCGCCGCGCGCAATATGGCGGGGCGCGATTCCACTACCGGCAACTGGTGCAGGAGTACCCCGACGTTCCGGAGTACTCGCAGCCGGCCCGCCAGCGCTTGGAGGAAATCGCCGATCGGCCCGACTCGCCCCCACAGCGCCTTTCCTGGCTGGTGGACGCGTTTCCCAAGTCCGAGCCGGCGAAACCGCTGTTCCCCAGCGACAACCCTAGCTTTGAGCGATGATGCTTTCGCGCTTGCGGCTCGCCGCCGCTTCGGCACTGGTGACGCTCTTGGCCGGTTGCGCCGGGTACCAGCTTGGCGCCGGCTCTCTCTACCGCCCCGACGTGCGCACCGTACACGTGCCGATCTTTCAGTCCGATTCGTTTCGGCGCAACCTGGGCGAGCGGCTCACCGAGGCGGTCGTCAAGGAAATCGAGCTCCACACGCCTTACAAGGTGGTCGATGCCGCCTCGGCCGACAGCGTGCTCTACGGCCGCGTTGTCGACACGAAAAAGCACGTGCTGGTCGAAGACAAGAACGATGAGCCGCGCGACCTGGAAGCGGGTTTCGTGGCCGAGTTCAGTTGGGTCGACCGCCGCGGCAACTTAATCGCGCAGAGCTTGAGCGTTCCCGTGCCGGCACTGGTGCTCACGGTTCGCCAGACGACCGACTTCGTGCCGGAGGGGGGCCAGTCATTGGCCACCGCGCAGCAGGAGGCGCTTTCGCGGCTGGCGGCGCAGATCGTAAGCCAAATGGAACGGCCGTGGTAGGTGCGCCGGTCGGATTGGACCGGCGCGGTGCCGGGGGGCAAACTCCAAATCCCAAATGACAAATCACAAACAATGACCAAATCCCAAATCCAAATGACCAATTGAGACCGTCGCACTTATGGCATTGGTCATTGGGGAATTGCGTCATTGGTCATTCGGTGTCGGGTCTGTCGTGATGGGAAGGATAATTGCGCCGTGTTATGCTGGCCCGAATGACCGGCAAACGGCACTCTTCTCCGGGCAGTTCCGTCCCCAGCGCGTCGCCCGCTGAGGCGTGGCAACTGCGCTCCCGCCGGCTTGTATTCTCTCCCCGGCCGCTGTTGATGGGCATTGTCAACGTGACGCCCGACAGCTTCTCGGACGGCGGACGATATTTCGACGCATCGCGGGCGGTCGACCATGCACTGCGGCTGGTGGAGCAAGGGGCCGACCTCCTCGACATTGGCGGCGAGAGCACGCGCCCTTATGCCGAACCGGTCGACGTCGACGAGGAGCTGCAGCGAGTCGCGCCCGTCGTGGCCGATGTCTGCCGGCGGACAAGCGTGCCAGTGTCGATCGACACGTACAAGGCAGCCGTGGCCCGTGCAGCCCTTGATGCCGGGGCCGAGATCATCAACGACGTGACCGGCATGGTGCACGATCCGGCAATGCCGGCGCTGGCGGCCGAGAGCGGTGCGGGCGTGTGCGTCATGCACATGCAGGGAACCCCGCAAACGATGCAGGACGACCCCGGCTACGATGACGTGGTCGAGGACGTCTTTTGCTACCTGGCCGCGCGGCGCGATGCGCTGATCGCCGCGGGCGTGGCCAAAGAGCGAATCTGCCTCGACCCCGGTATCGGCTTCGGCAAGACGCACGAGCACAACCTGACGCTGTTAGCGGCCTGCCGCCGCTTTCACGCCCTAGGCTGCCCCTTGCTCGTGGGTCCTTCGCGCAAGGGCTTCATCGGCAAAGTGCTGGACGACACGGAGGCGGATCGCGCGGCGGGCACAATCGGCGTGGTGCTAGCGCTCGCCGTGCAGGGCGTGCAAATCGTGCGGGTGCACGACGTCGGCCCGGTTCGCCAGGCGCTGCTCTTGTTCGAAGCGAGCGGCGGGCTGGAGTTGAATGCGTAGGTCAGGCTTTGCCTGACTCACAATCTAACGCGCATGATCCTCGAATAGCCTCGGCCGGGAGGCCGGGGATCGCGCCGGCATCACGGCTCGCCGGGCTCGTTGTCGAATACGTGATCGTGGTCGCCGCCCTTGCTTTCCAGTCCGCCTTCCTGTAGCTCGCGGAAGGCTTCCATGTCGTACGGGTCCTCCTTGGCTTGCACGATGTCGAAGCGGCCGAGGTGAATTTTTCGGTAAACGTCCTCCGAGATCACGTAATACCAGTCGGCGAACCGCTCGTTGAGCTTTTCGGCCTCTTCCTTCGCTTTCTCTACCTTGGCGTTGTACTCGTTGAGCTTGCGCTCGTTCTCGCGACGAATCGCATCGCGCCGTGCCTTCTCGGGATCCACGGGCGGGGCGGGCGGTTCTTGGGCAGACGGCTCATCGGGCGCTGCCGAAGTATCGGGTGCGCCCGCGCCGTCGGCTTCGTCCTGTGCCGCGGCGCCTGCCTCGTCGCTGCCGGCACCGTCCGATTCGCCTTCTTCCGCTTCGCCGTCGGATGCCGGCCCCGGAGTCGCCTGCGGAGTGGTCTCACCGGCCGGGTCCTTTTCCCCCGGTGCATCGGCCGGCGACAGCGGCAGATCGGCATCGTCCGCGGGCACTTCTTCCAGCACCGGCTGGGGGATGGCCGACTCGTTCACGCGAGCCGACACCATGAGGAATCGCTTAAGCTGGGTCTTGTCGCCACTCTCTTCGATGCCGGCGGTACGTCCGAACCGCAGCACGTACTCGACGCCGGTAATGTTGATGATGCGCACCTCTCCCTCGGTGGAGAGGATTTGGATTTCGTTTGGCCCGGTTTGCACGGGATAAAACCCGTGCAGCATGAGCGAGACAATTGCCTCGGGGTTGTCGAAACTCTGATCCTCCGCCTTCAGGTCGATGCTGAGGTCCTGCGGCTTGCTTTGCACGTCGACGATTTTGATCTGCCGCAAGGCGCTCCTCAGTTGGTTGAGATTCACGGAGTTGAGTTCTTCGTCTGGCAGTAATTGCGCGGGAACCAGGCGGCCGCCGCGGTTCTGCAAAAGCCGGTCGAGTGTCCACTTGTAGTCGGCGGCGTTCCACCCCAGCGTCACGTCCAGGCGGTGCTCATACTCCTGGACGGCAGTAGGTTGGCCGTTCTCTCCGCGAGCACGTACGATGTCGAAATTGTAGTCGCTCAGCACGATCTGCTTGATGTCGTGCTCGTTGACCTTCAGCAAATTGCCGTCGATCCAATCCTCGAACCGGGCGGAGAAGTCTTCCGGGTTGATATTCACGACGTACACGTGGTTCTGGCCCGGCCGACGCACGAAACGCTGTCCGGGAGTGCCCTGCACCTCCTTGCCGATGATGAGCCTGGCCAAGGCACTCCCCTCGGCATCGTCCATTTCGATCAGCATGCCGACCCCTTGTTCGCCGGGGCCGATGTTCTTGGCGTCGGGCTCGACGACGCCGTATTCGGCGTGATCGGCCGTGATCTCCGAGGCGACGTCCAGGATTTCCAGATCCATGAGATTGATGGCCGCCGAGCGGATGCGATCCTGCGCGTCGCTGGCGTCGGCGGGGTAGTCCTTGTGCGAGGTAAGGACCCAACGACCCTCGCGATTGGCGATCGTAAGCTCGTCGACGTCACCGTTTCCCGAGTCAAATCGGACGATCTTCAGGCTGGCGGCGTCCGTGACGTTCGTGAAGTCGGGAAACACTTTGTCGCCGACCTCTTCCACGGGCACGACCACGTTGTGCGGACGCAGCAGCGCGGCCAAGGCGAGCGTTACCAGCGCGAGCCCCGCCAGGACCGACGTCTTAATCACATCGTTCATCGTCCGATCCTCCTGTCATTCCACAACCGCGGTGGTACATCGCAGAGCGACGTACCGGCCTGTTCCCATGACCAATGACGCAATTCCTCAATGACCAATTTCAGAAGCGTGCCGGTCTTACTTGGAGCTTATCCAAAAACCGTCCCAGAAAAGGGGACAGGCACATTTTGCTCCGCGGACCCCTGGAAAGCCGCTCAAGACCCAGCGGCTCCGCAAAATGAGCCAGTCCCCGACGGTTTTTGGATAAGCTCTTGGTCATTGGGATTTGCAAGTTGTTTGTGATTTGTCCTTTGGGATTTGTGATTTCCACCAACCACGAGTCGTCCGCTACCGTAGCCTCTCCTTCGACACTCCTTCTCGCTCGCGCAGTCGGCGTGCCACGAACACAATCACTCCCACAAACAGTGGAGCGATGGGCGGAAACGTCACGGCCAGCACCTTGATTTGGTTTTGAATGCTGAGCTTGTCGAGCTCCAGCTCGCGGCGATTCTGCAGCAGGTTTTCTCGCAGCCGGCGGACGAGCCGGTCCCCCTCGGTCTGCGCTTCTTCCTTGTTGCGCTGCTGCTGCCAATCGAGCTTTTGCCGGGCTTCGCGCATCCGCCGCGAGTCGAGCTGGCCCGCCTTTTCGAGCTCGTCCACCTCGGCCTGCAGCTTGGCCACGTTCTTCTTGCGTTCCTTTTCAGCGTCGCTCCGCAGTTGATTGATCTCTTTTTCAAATTCGTCGATCTCCTCAACGGTGCGAGTCTCGGCGACACGGACCCGCTCTTCGATGAGTCGGAGCGACGCGTAGTTCGCCTGCCGCTTGCGGATATTCACGAATCGCATGTCGCCGGCCAGCACATCCAGCAGGTTGAGCACCAGTGCGACGTTCTGGAATTGGAAGTTGATATCCCGGTCGGGCATGTTGCGGACACTGATCCAGAGTCGGTCGAGAACGTCGATGTCGCTGACGACAATCACGTCGATGCCAGTTTTCGACTCGTCCGCTGCGTCGGCTCC
>CAYQAJ010000142.1:0-12650 GCA_964415245.1 uncultured Pirellulaceae bacterium
GGACAGGCACATTGTGCTCCGCGGACTGCGCAAAATGAACCAGTCCCCGACGGTTTTTGAAGGATTGAGCAACGCCTTTGCGTCGTTGCATTCTGGTCGCGGGAAGCGATACAGTTTATCAATTCGCTTACCGTGTTGCGCCACTCGGACGGCGACTTCGGGACGACGAGTGTAACGCGCGACCAACACGGCGTCGATAACCAGCGTGTTCTCAAGAGTTTAGGCGTAAGTACGTGACATTCTGGTCGGGAGTTTATGACCGCTCGACTCTGGACACGGAACTCTCGACTCTCCCCACCGTCTTGTCGTCGCTTGCTCACGCGGCCAAAATGCACGGCATGGAACGCTGGGTCGATATCCGATTCGACTGTCTGCCGATGCGCACGATCGGCCGGCTCGATATTCCCATCGATGCCTCGCCCAAATACCGCGCGATGTGCGAGCGCATCAAAGCGGCGCTGGAAAAGCACGGCTCGCACAATTCGTACTACTTGTACAACGGCACGTGCGTTTACCATCTGGTCAATCATCCCGAAACGGGTCTGATCGAGTTCCGCTTCGACGGCACGGCGCTGACCGATAGCGACGACCTGCACACGTTGCACTGCGACCTGAACGTCGAGATGGTGCGGGAAACTTGCGACTGGCTCACCGAGCCGGTCGTCCACTGGTTTCTGACAACCGTATCCCGAGCCGTTGCCGTCGAGTTCGACCGCTACATTGAGGCGGGCGATCTGGAAGCAGCCCGCCGGCGGGTCGAAAAAATTCAGGCGACGAGCGATGCGTCGGGCGGCTTTCTGGGCATGTACTTGTAAACGTCGCGTACTCAGGCCAGCGCCGTTGTTCGTGCGGCCGCGAATGTAGGACGGTCATCCCCGCAGCCGCACCCGACTTTCCTCGCTTGCGCTTCGGGCTTCTCACGGCCGCCAAGTTGCGGCCGGTCGCGCGCCTATCTACACTAGACCGACGTTTTTCCCCTCGCGATTGCGTGTCCTTTTCGCCCCGACGGAGCCCTCGCATGCGCCGTGTCGCCCGCAGTCTGTGTCTTCCATTCGTTTTGCTCATTGGTCTGGCAACGACGGCCATAGCTCAGCAGGTGCCGCTGGTGGTGGAGACCGATCCGCTGTCGCCCGAGGAAGAGCAGACGAAGTTCCATCTCCCCCCCGGCTTCGAGATCGAGCTGGTGGCCGCCGACCCGGACATCGGTCAGCCGATGAATTTGAATTTCGACGCCCAGGGGAGGCTGTACGTGACGAACTCGCTCGAATATCCGTTCCCGGTGCAGGGTCGCGCGGGACGCGACACCGTGAAACGGTTCGAAGACCGCGACGGCGACGGCCGCTACGAAACGTTCACCACGATGGTCGACGGGCTCAACATTTCCATCGGCGTCACACCGATGTACCGCGACCTTGTCGTCTACACCATTCCCAACATTACCCGCTATAGCGCCAGCCGCGAAGGCGGGCCGCTCGACGAGAAGCGCGTGCTGTTGGGCCCCTTCGGCTTCGACGACACGCACGGCATGAACAACGGATTCACCCGCTGGCTCGACGGCTGGATTTACGCCTGCCACGGGTTTCGCAACACGTCGAGCGTGGCCGGAACCGACGGGCACCGCATCACGATGAACTCGGGCAACACCTATCGTTTCCGCCCCGACGGCTCTCGGATCGAGCAGATGACGTGGGGGCAGGTGAATCCCTTCGGGCTGTGTTTCGATCCGATGGGCAACATGTACTCCGCCGACTGCCATAGCTCGCCGATGTACCAGCTCATTCGCGGCGCCTACTATCCCAGCTTCGGCAAACCGCACGACGGTCTCGGCTTCGGGCCGACGCTCATCAATCATAGCCACGGATCGACCGGCATCGGCGGTATCGTGTATTACGCGGCCGAGCAATTTCCGCCCGAGTACCGGGGCACGATCTTCGTGTGCAACCCAGTCACGTGCCGCATCAACCACGATCGGATGGAAAAGCACGGCTCGACCTATCGCGGCATCGAGTTGCCCGACTTTGTCACGTGCGACGATTACTGGTTCCGCCCGGTCGACGTGCAGCTTGGCCCCGACGGAGCGCTGTACGTGGCCGACTTCTACAACTGCATCATCGGGCACTACGAAGTGCCGCTGGAACACCCGCGCCGCGATCGGCATCGAGGACGCATCTGGCGGATCAGCTACAAGGGGACGGCGGAGGTTCCGGCCGAGCCGCTGCGTCCGATGCCCGACCTGACCAAGGAGCCGCTGGAAGAGTTGTGGAAGCGATTGGCCGACACGAATCTCACCGTGCGGATACTGGCCACAAACGAAATGGCCGACCGCTTCGACGCCGACTCGGCCGATTGGCTGGCGAGGGCGACGTATGTAAGCAAGATTCCCACGCAGCGAGCGCACGGTTTGTGGGTGCTTCATCGCTGGGGCCGGCTGGACGACAAGTTCATCTCGGGCTCCATCGAAGGTTTGGCCGACGACGATTCGCCGCTGGTTCGCGTGCACCTGATCAAGGCGCTGGCCGAGCGCGAGAAGTGGGAAGGCGATTCGCCCGACATCGCCGAGTTGGTGCGCGGAAAGCTGGCCGACGACGATCCGAACGTACGTCGCGCGGCCGCCGAAGCACTGGGACGACACCCGGACGCGGCCAACCTGGCGCCGCTCATCGAGCTGTGCAACAGCACTCCGGCCGACGACTCGCACCTCGTGCACACGGCCCGCATCGCGCTGCGCAACCAGTTGCTGGCCGACGGCATGTATGCGGTGGCAGGCAAGGAGTTCGCCGCGAATCGGGCTGCCATGGCTCGGTTGCTGGACGTAAGTCTGGGTGTGCAAAGCCCCGAGGCGGGCGAGTTCGTGATCGCCGCGCTTGCGTCGGGCCGAGCTCCGGCGGCACAAAGAAACGACCTGGTTCGCCACGCCGCGCAGCATCTTCGGCCCGAGCAAATTGAGGCGCTGTTCGGCTGGCTCACCGTGGCCCGCGACTTGCCCGCCGATCAGCGCGCCGCACTGATTCTTACAACGCAGCAGTCGGTCGGACCGCGCGGCATCGCGCTATCGGACAAGCTGCGCTCGGTAGCGGATTCGCTCGCGCGGGAAATGCTGGCCAAGGTCGATCAGCCGTCCGCCGTGCTGGCCGCCCAACTTGCCCGTGAGCTTCGCCTGGCCGACACGTACGATCTGCTGGCCAACGCGGCCGTCGCCGAGAACGCCCCCGAGGCGGCCCGCGGCGCGTCGATGGAAGCCTGCATGGCGCTGCGGCCCGAGGAAGGGATCACGCTCGTAACGCGCGTCGTGAGCGATGGCGGGCAATCGGCCGCCGCCCGCAACAAGGCGGCCCAGGTGCTCGCCGCCGCCAACACCGATGCCAGCCGCGCGGCGCTCGCCGCACAACTGGCCCACGTGCCGTTTGGCCTGGGAGTCGAGATCGCCACGGGACTGGCCCGCAATCGCCAAGGGGGCGAGTTGCTCCTGGAAACGGTCGCGGCCGGAAAAGCCTCGCCACAGCTTCTGCAGCAGCAGGGCGTGCGGCAGTCGCTCGAAGCGGCGGGCGTGCCCGATCTCGACGCGCGGGTCGCGAAGCTGACTGCCGGGCTGCCGGCAATCGACGAAGCGACGACACAACTCATCGCCGCGCGTCATGACGGTTTTCGCACCGCGTCGCCCGACCTGGCAGTGGGCCGCGCGCTGTTCACCAAGAATTGCGCCTCGTGTCATCGCGCAGCAGGGGAGGGCACCAAAATTGGGCCCGACCTGGACGGCATCGGCAACCGCGGCCTTGATCGGCTGCTGGAAGACGTGCTCGATCCGAGCCGCAACGTCGACCCCGCCTTCCGCACCACCCTGATTCAAACGACCGACGGGCAGGTAATCTCGGGCCTGCTGCTGCGCGAAGAGGGCGGAGTGCTCATCTTTGCGGACAAGGAGGGGAAGGAGGTCCGCGTTGCCGAGTCCGACGTCGACGAGCGCAAGGTGATTCCCCTCTCGCCGATGCCCGCCAACGTGAGCGAGCTGGTCGGAGACAAAGATTTCTATCACCTGATCGGGTTCCTGCTGGAGCTGAAGGCGCAGTAGGCACATCCCGGCCGTTACGGTCCTCACAATCGCCAGGGTTGCCCGCGCTTCTCATCGGCGGGAACGTGTATCGCCGGCGCCAGCGACGCGCCGATAATATCTTGAGCCGGCAATGCCAATTGTCGCCGTGCGCGCATGAGGAACCGCGCGGCAGATGAATCTGCCGGCTAACACCCGCCCCGCGCGATATTCCCCCAAGTGCGGCACTCCCACCTGGATCGAACCACCCACCGTAAGAAGAGGCATTTGTCATGCGCATCGCGCGACGTGCGCTAAGCCGTGCGCTGACTGCCGCCCTGGCTGTTTGCCTGACGGCGCTGTCGGCGATGGTCGTCCGCTCGCAGGATCCCGAGGCCGCCTGGCCCAGTCGCATCGTCGATCTGCCGCAGACCGCCGTGCAGGACAAGGCGCCGGTCGTAACGACGGTCTGCCTGCAGCCCGGCGGCCCACTGCTGGCCACCGCCGGAGACGACCATCTCGTTCGTATCTGGGACACGCAGTCGGGCGAGCTGCTCTACCGGCTGGCCGAGCACGCCGACTGGGTGCGCGCCCTGGCGTTCTCACCCGACGGCCGCTTGCTGGCCAGCGGCGGCAACGACCGGCAGATTTTGCTCTGGGATCCTTATCGGGGCGAGAAGGACCGGGTGGTGGCCGAGCTTCCTTGTGCGATCGCCGGCCTGGCCTTCAGCCCCGACGGCAGTTTGCTCGCCACGGTCGGCTTCGACGACGTGCTGCGGCTGTTCGACACCGGCACATGGAAGCTCTCTCGCAAACTGGATTGCCCCAGCGGCGACGTTCGCGCGGTGGCCTTTTCGCCCGACGGCAAAATTCTCGCCGCCGGCGGGCGGAGCGGGGTAGTTCGCATGTGGAGCGCCCTGTCGTGGAACGTGCTGCGCGACGTTCCGGCCCACGAGCGGCGCGTTCGAGGTTTGGCGTTCTCGCCCGATGGTTCGCTGCTGGCTTCGTGCGGCGAAGATGGCGTCGTCCGCATCGGAAAGGTGACCGGTGACGCGGAGCCGACGGGAGCCGGAATTGCGCGAACCGGCGTCGACGCCAAAGAGGTATCCACGGATGCGGCGCTCGTTCAGCTTTCGGCCCGGCCGGTCAAGCTGCTCGCGCTCGCGTCCTGCGGCCCCGGACTCTGGGCCACCGGCGGGAGCGACAACGTGGTTCGCTTGTGGGATATCGCCACGCGCAAGCCCGTCGGCCAATTGCAGGGTCACACCGGCAGCGTAGTCGCGCTCGACTGCCGCGATGGAGTGCTGGTATCCGGCAGCTACGACACCACGGTGCGGGTGTGGAACGTCGAGGATGCCATGTCCGCGGCGAAAACCGCCCGCGACGCGAAGGATATCGAGGAATCGCCCGTTAGCGTCGGCGAACCGGCGGAACGCACATCGGCGCGAGATCGCTAGCGGCGACCCACTTACTCCCGCCCAGACGGATCGATTGGGCGCGACGCCCCCTGGAAATGCACACGGAGGTAACGCGTGAAGCTGCTAAAGCAACTTTCACAATGGATGCACCGGCGGTTGGCTTCCTCTGGCAGCGACCGCCATGCCTGCATCGATCCGCAACGCAAGCCACTCGGTTTCGAGCGACTCGAAGACCGCTGCATGCTCAGCGCGAATCCGATCGTGGTAGGCGTTGTCTTCATCGAAGAGGACCTGGGCAGCGACCTGCACGGCGACACGTTCGAAATCTCGTTCACCGGAGGCGCGCCGGGAACCGAGCTCACGCGCGTCGTCATCAACGGCGATCGCGGTACGCCCGGGCTCAGCCTTGGCGACGTCATCTTTGACACCCAGTCGACAGGCCTTGGCGGCGATCAGGCGTTCCCGTTCACCGTCGTTTCCCAGTCGGGCATCGACAGCGTGACGGCACAAGTGGTCGACGGCACATCGCTGTTGATTCTGGACTTCCAGGGATTTCACGCGGGCGAGAAGTTTGTCTTCTCCATCGACGTGGATGAGGTGCAGGATTTCGACCCCGCCGAGACCGACCTGGCGATCATTAACGAAGGGCTCGACCCGATCACCTCTGGCATCGAGTTCCAGAACACGCGGTACGAAGCGCTCTTCACCGCGCCGCACTTTGCCGATGCGCAAGGCGCGGGCACGTTCCGCAACATTTACACGATTCCGCCCGAACTTTCACTCTCGCCCGACAACATCGACGGCAAGCGCGATCGTACCGCCGGCGGTTCGTTCGAGTTGGTGCAGGCGCCGCTGCCGGTGAGCATCTCCGGCACCGTGTACCACGACCGCAGTCTCGACCTGAACCAGGATGCCGGCGAGCCGGGCATCGCGGGCGTCACGCTGTCGCTGTTCCAGAAGAACGACGCCGGCGCCTACGAGAACACGGGGCACTCCACCGTCACCGACTCCGACGGCCACTACCTGTTCGATTCGTCGCTCGGTTTGCTCCCGGGCACCTACCGCGTGGTCGAGACGCAGCCCGCTGGTTTCGAATTCAGCGTGGGCGCGGTTCCCGGCAGCGTCGATGGCGCTCTTATCGGTCAAACGGTGCCGGGCGATCCCAATGTGCTGACCGAGATTACGATCCCGCTGGGCGACCAGCACGCGGTCCATTACGACTTCGCCGAGGCCCGCGCCGCGAGCATCAGCGGGTTCGTTTATCACGACCAGAGCAACGACGGCGTGCGCGATTTGGCGGAGGAGGGGATCGCCAACGCCACGGTGCGCGTGGTTCCGGTGAGCACGATCGCACCGCAGGCTGCCGTCACCGTGCAGACCGGATCCAACGGCTTTTACCAGGTGCTCGGCTTGGCACCGGGCACGTACCATGTGGTCGAGGTCGTGCAGCCTGTCGGATACCTCGACGGCATCGACACGGCGGGCACGGTTGGCGGCTTGGCCTCGGGTGTCGCGCTCAACGACCGCATCGAGAGCGTGGCGCTGGGCGACGGCCAGTCGGGCGTGGAATACAACTTCGGCGAGCTGCTGCCCGCCTCCATCTCGGGCCGCGTTCACGCCGACTTGGATGGCGATTGTGAATTGGACGAAGGCGAACAGCCGCTGGCGGGCGTGCAAGTCGACCTGCTGGACGCCAATGGATTGGTCATCACCTCCACGGTCACCGACGCTGGCGGCTTGTACCGCTTCGACAACCTGCTGCCGGGTGAGTACGCGGTTCGCGAGCACCAACCCGATGGCTTCTTCCAGGGCGATCACCATGCCGGATCGGGCGGTGGCGACGCCAGCCTGGCCGACCTGGTGACCAGCATCGGCGTGAGCTCCGGACAGCAGTTGGTGGACTACAACTTCTGCGAAGTTCCGCCGGCCAGCCTGTCGGGCTTCGTATTCCAGGATGGCCCGACGATCGTCACGCCGGACGGATTGCCGCCTGCGGACCTGACGACGGTTCGCGACGGGCAACACACAACCGATGACACGCCGATTGCGGGGGTCGTACTCGAGCTGCGCGACGGCATCACTGGTGCGCCGATCATGGCCGACGTCGCCCTGCCGGGCACTTACCCGGACGGCCCGATTCGCACGATGACCGACTCCGACGGGCATTACGTGTTCGAGGGGCTTCCGCCGGGCATGTACGCTGTCGTGCAGGTGCAGCCCGACGGCTACTTCGACGGTATCGACACGCCGGGCGACACGGGCGGATTCGCCAATAACGCGCACGCGCCGTTCCCGAGCGACGTCGCGGAGCAATGGACGGGCGGCACGGGCACCGACGCCATCGCGCGAATCGCGCTGGGAGCGGGCCAACACTCGCACCACAACAACTTCAGCGAAGTGGACGTGAACGCCGCGCCACCGCCACCCCCTCCGCCTCCTCCGCCGCCACCGTTGCCACCGCCCCTACCGCCCGTGCCTCCACCGCCTACTTCGCTGCCTCTTCCGCCGTTTACATCGCCGACGGTCTTCGCGGGGCCGGTTTCGGGTGCGTTTGCCCCGGTGTTGCCTGCGCCGGCGGCGGCTGGCTTTGCGTTCGACGTGGGGGGAGGGCTGGTCGACATGACGTGGCACCTGGCCATCATTGATGCCGGGGCGCCGCGGGGCGAACACTTCGTATCGGACACCACGCCTTCGCCTTGGGTAGAGGTTTCGTTCCTGGGGCACGACGATTGGTCGGCCGATCAATTGCGATCCGGCACCTGGAAACTGGCCTCCCATGCCGATGCGCCCGACCGCGATGCACGCGAAGTGATCTTCGGCCTGCCGGGCGGCATTCCCATTGTGGGGGACTTCAACGGCGACGGCATCGACGAGGTCGGCGTGTTTCACGAGGGCCAGTGGTTCCTCGACGTCAACGGAAACGGACGTTGGGACGACGAGGATCTGTGGGCCCGCCTGGGCGACGAATACGACATACCGGTGGTCGGCGACTGGGACGGCGACGGCAAGGACGACATCGGCATCTACGGTCCGAGGTGGCCCGGCGACGACCGCGCCATCGATCACGAGCCCGGCCTGCCCGACTCACTGAATGCACCGGCCGAGCGACCCAAGAACATGCCTCCCGAACCGCAAGACGCCAGCTTGGGATGGCGGTTGATCAAGCGCACCAGCCAGGGGGATGCGCGGGCTGACCTGATCGACCACGTCTTCCGCTACGGGGCGCCGTCGAGCCAGCCGATTGCCGGCGACTTCAACGGCGACGGCATCGACACCATCGGCGCCATGCAGGATGGCCACTGGCAGCTTGATGTCGACGGAGACGGGCGGATTTCCCGGGCCGATCGCAAGTTCGAGTTCGGACGGGCAGGCGATCGCGCGGTGGTCGGCGACTTCAACGGCGACGGCGTCGACGAAGTCGGCATCTACCGCGACGGCACGTGGATCGTCGACACGAACGGTAACTTCATCCTCGATGGCGCCGATCTCACGTTTCAGTGGGGCGGCCGAGGTGATTCGCCGGTGGTGGGCGACTTCGACGGCGACGGCATCGACGACGTAGGACTGTACCGCGAAGGAGCGGCCGAGCCGGTGTGGGAAGCGCGGAAGTAGCGCTCGCGAAACCGCAAGCGCAAGTGGATGCGCGAACGTCGCAGGCACGCTCCGCCGTGCGGTCCGCCGCGCGGCGGGAATCACGACGCTTTGAGCTTTTCGATCTCCGCTTCGATGGCGGCGATCTCATTCTCTATGCGCTTCGCCTCGCCGGGATCGTCGGCCTGCCGCTTAGCGCCGGCAAGCTGCTGCCGCATGAGCTGCAGCTTCTGCCGCAAGACTTCGATCCTTTTCTTGGCTTTCCTGTCCATGGCGTTATCGCGCGGCGGCGTTCGATCGCACGTTCTCGGCTGAAACGGCGCGTGTTTCGTTGGTTGCGGTCGCGGACTTCGGCTTGTGGTCCAGGTTCTTCATCACCCCCGCGATGCACACGATGGCGATCATCAGCATCACGTTGATCGAGAGCCAGCGAGTCTCGTTCTCGCGTAGCTTTTCCGCCGCACCGCTGCGTCCGGCCAGAATGCTGGCCAGCGCGAACACGATGCCCGCCAGTAGAAACTTCACACCGAACAGCGCATGGTACGTGCCGCTCACTTCGTAGGTTCGCACGGTGAGCACGAAATTAACCAGGCCGCTTACAAGCAGCAGCGCGATCGAGACCATCACCACGATCGACCACCGCCGGCGTAGCGCGCCGCGCAGCTCGGCGTTATCGCTATTGCCGGACGATGCGAGTGAGGGCACCAGCACGCAGCAGGCGTAGAACGTGCCGCCCATGAGCAGGACAGCACCGATGATGTGCAACCAGCGGAATACGACGACGAGATAGTCCATGGTGTCGATCCTCGGATGTCAGATACAGCGCGCCTCATCAGACCAAGTTGTACCCGTGCGGCAGCATTGGGCAAAGACCATACGAGCATGTAGCGGGGCTGCACAGTCTACGTTTCCTGGCCCTCCGTCTGCCGCCAGAGGTGCAGTGCCAGGTCGAGCGCCTGCTGCTTGTCGGTGATAGTACCTTCGAGTTGTGCATCGCGTACGGCGGCCAGAAGCCGGCGGTACGCGGGACCCACCGGAACACCTGCCATCTTCAGGTCGTTGCCGTCCAGCAGCGGTGGTGGATCGAGCTCGTGGGGCGGTAGCGCCAGTTTTTGCCGGCAGAAGTCCAGGTCGGCGGTCGTCCCGTCGATCGTCGTCGCGATCGCGTCGGCCAGCGCCACCAGCTCGCCGGCATGCGGGGCAGCCAGAATCGGCTGCAAGCGCGACCAGACGATGGTTCGCGCCTTGCGTACCGTATCGACGTGCGCCAGCAGCCACGCCACGACGTCGGCCTCGGCGTTCGACAGCCGCCACCGCCCGCCAATCTCTCGCACGGTCGCCTCGTTCGACCAGAACTCGCGCACCAGTGCCGCCAGGGCGAGCGAAAACGATGGCTCGCGCAGGTTGGCAAGCACGCGCATGGTGCGCACCCACGGCGTGTTGCCGTGCGATGGGTCCGCTTCCGATTGCGCCCGCGTGATCGCCGCCGACTCTGGCAGCACCACTTCCAAGAGGCCCGACTCGCGCAACAGTTCGACGGCGCGCACGCGGTTAGCGCCGATCAGCATCAGCCGCAGCTCACCCGCGATCCGCTCGGCGCTGACCGCGACGAGCGATCCCGCGAGCCGACGGACGGCGGCCAGCGTGTCGTCGTCCAGCGCGAAGTCGAACGTGGCCGCGAAGCGCACGGCCCGCAGCATGCGGAGGCGATCTTCGTGAAGCCGCTGGTCGGGATTGCCAATAGCCCGTACTACTCGGTGCTCCAGGTCGCGCTGTCCGCCCACGAAATCGATGACGCGTTCGGCAATCGGGTCGAAGAACAGGCCGTTGATGGTAAAGTCGCGGCGCTGGGCATCGTGCTCGGCCGTGCTGAACGTGACGGCGTCGGGATGGCGGCCGTCGCTGTACGCGGCGTCGCGGCGAAACGTGGCGACTTCGACGGTGCCGGCTTGTTTCGGGCCGATCACGCAAATCACGCCGAACGCGGCCCCGACCGCGCGGGTGCGCCGCTTGCCGAAAATGCGGCGAATCTCGTCGGGTGGGGCACCCGTGGCCACGTCGTAGTCCTTCGGCTCCTGGCCGAGCAGGCGGTCGCGCACGCAGCCGCCGGCCCAATACGCCTCGTGGCCGGCGTCGCGCAGCTTCTTTACCACGTCGAGGGCAAAGCGCTTGGCGTGATTGTGGTCGCGAGTTTGCATGTGTCTTCGTCACCAGGGAGCATGGCCGATCGAGCCGCCACCATTGTGCGCGCCGCGAGCCCGATCTGGCCACGGGTTGTTCCAGGGCGCGACGGCAACGTGCCCGCCTTCAATCGCCGCCGCAGTCCATCGAAGCGACGGTACGTCGACACCGCGGATCAGCACTACGATAGACAGCGCCAGATCGGCCGGTGTTCGCCGCGTCCGCATACTGGACAACGCCGTAGGGCTCGACTAATCTCGTGGCCAAAGAGCCCGTTGAAAAGGGGGACAGTCCCTCGCCGATTGCACCGTTTGCCGGGCGAAGATGGTTTGGTCGCAAAGGGACAGTCCCCCTTTTCCACACGTCGGCAGCTCTTCGTGATCGCAATCCAGGGTCGCTGCTATGTTATCGTCGCCTGCCGACCTGCCTTTAGAGGTCGACGTGCACGCCGTCAAGGCGATGATCGATGCGGGGGGCGACTTCTTGCTGTTGGACTGCCGCGACGCCGACGAATACCAGTTCGTGAGCATTCAGGGGGCCAGGTTGATTCCGGTCGGCGAGTTGGCGGAGCGTCTTGCGGAACTCGAGGAGCACCGAGAGCGACGCGTCGTGGTTTACTGCCACTACGGCGGACGCAGCCTGGAAGCGACGCGAATCCTCTGCGCCAAGGGATTCCAGGCGCAGAATATGGCGGGGGGCATCGATGCCTGGTCGGTGGCCATTGATCCCCGCTTGCCGCGGTATTGATGAGTGGAGTGGCCGGTGGGTCTCCCGTGGCAGAACCCCCGTCGCTTGGCAGAGTGAGGAGGCGAAAATGATTCGGCTGCCGTTTTCCGGTCGCTTGTCGGTCGTTGTGATGGTCGCGATTGCGACCGCCGGCTGTGGCTCGCTGGGCGAAGCTGCGCGAGACACGAAGCTACGCAATGATCTCAAGGCGCTGCACGTCGCCTACCGGAACTATATGGACCTGAACAATAAGGGGCCGGCCGGTTGGGACGATCTGCTTCATCAGGCTTCTCAAGTGGGCGACGACACCGCGGCCATCCAGCGCGTGCGCAGCGCCGGCTATCAGGTGAAATGGGGGCTTTCGACCAGCGACATGAACCAGGCCGCCGATGCCGACGTTTTGGCACAATCTTCCGGCGGCGGTCCGAAGCTCATGATGAATGGAGCAGTCCAATGACGGCCGCTACTCGGAAAAATGTGACGGTGGGCATCGTTCCCCCGAAATCGTCGCGGTCGCACGCCTCTTGAACGATTTGGCATGCGTGCCATATTAGGGGAACCTGATTCCACCCCTCTTGGGGCGGAATGCCGGCCACCAGCATGCGGATGTGGCGGAATTGGCAGACGCGCTAGATTCAGGTTCTAGTGCCCGCAAGGGCGTGGAGGTTCAAGTCCTCTCATCCGCACCCCTTTCTTGCCCCGCGCCA
>CAYQAJ010000143.1:0-12563 GCA_964415245.1 uncultured Pirellulaceae bacterium
GGCTAAGGCAGCGGATTGCAAATCCGCCATCGTGGGTTCGACTCCCACCGGCGCCTCTCTCGTAAGCGTCGCACGCTGCTTTGCTCGGGCGGTTCGCCGAACCGGGCTCCTTCTTGTCGCATATTCCCCGTGCCTGACTCCTTCGACGTCGCCGTGCGCGGCGGCGATATTATTGATGGCAGCGGCAAGCCGCGGTTTCGCAGCGATGTGGGGATTCGCGGCGACCGCATCGTCGCAATCGGCTCGCTCGACCAAGCACAGGCCCGCGTCAGCATCGACGCCGCGGGCAAGGTTGTTGCGCCCGGCTTCCTCGACGTGCACAACCACTCCGACGGCTGGCTGCTGAAGCGGCCCCATCTCACGCCTAAGACCACGCAGGGCTTCACAACCGAAGTGCTCATGGCCGACGGCATCTCGTACGCGCCCGTCAGCCCCGACACCGCGCAGGAATGGATTTACTACCTGCGGGGGCTGAACGCACTCGAACCGGGCGACTACCGCGGTTGGGAGAGCTTGGCCGACTACATGTCGCTGTTGGACGGCCGTAGTGTTCACAACACGATGACCCACGTGCCGTACGCCAACGTGCGAGCGCTGGCGTGCGGATGGCGGCGCGGCGGGCCCGACGATTTCCAATCGCGGCAGATTCTGGCCGACGTACGGTTGGGGATGGAGCAGGGGGCCGTCGGCCTTTCGACTGGGCTCGATTACATCGCCCAGTGTTTCGCCACCACCGACGAGCTGGTCGCCGCGTGCCGGGCGATCGCGCCGTTCGGTGGGCTATACGTCACGCATATTCGCTACAAGGCGGAACTCATGCCCGCCCTGCGCGAAGCAGTCGAGATCGGCCGCCGGGCAGGCGTCGCGGTACACGTGTCGCACCTGAAAGGCTCGACGCCGCAAATTGTCGAACAGGTGCTCGCTTTTCTCCACAACGAAGCGAGTCGCGAAGTCGACTTCTCGTTCGACGTGTACCCGTACCAGTCGGGCTCCACCATGCTCAGCGCGTTGCTCCCGTATGAAGTGTGGGAAGAAGGACCGACCCGGGCGGCCGAGCGTCTGCGCGACCCCGTGATTCTGCGGCGATTCGCCCAGGGGCTGCGAACGTACAAAGCCCCGCTGGATCGCGTTCGATTGGCGTGGCTGGCCGGCAAAGCCGACAAACGCCACCAAGGCAAACCGGTGCTGGAGTACGCGAAGGAAATGGGCGCCTCGGTCGAAGACGCCCTTATCGCGCTGCTTTTGAAAGAAGACCTGGCCGTGCTCATGGTAGTCGACGAGGGGGACGACGCCCTGGTCCGCCCGCTCCTCCAGCACGACCTCTACATGATGGGAAGCGACGGCATCTACTTCGACGACGCCCCAGTACACCCGCGCGTGTACGGTTCGGCCGGCCGACTATTGGGCCCGTGCGTGCGGCAGTGGAAGCTGTTCTCGCTCGAAGAAGCGGTACACAAACTCTCGGGCCGCCCGGCTCACCGCTTCGGCGCGCGAGGCCGCGGCATCCTCAAGGAAGGCAACTTCGCCGACGTGGTCGTGTTCGACGCCAAACGCATCACCGACCACGCCACCTACGCCCAACCGCACCGCCCGACCGAGGGAGTCGAGCACGTGCTGGTCAACGGCGTGCCCGTGATTCGCGATGCGAAACCCGTCGAGCCGTTGCCCAGCCCACTCCCCGGCCGCTGGCTGCGGTTCCATCAGCCCGCGTGACCCCCGGCCCGCGCGACGCGGCGCAACTGCGTCTCCGGCAAGTGTCTCGCTTGCGTGCGAACGCCACGAACACTGCATCGGTCACTTCTCGCCAATACAGTACAGAAACCGATCGCTGCGCAAGAACAATTGCCCGTGGCTAATCGCGGGGGTCGCGTTGAAGATGCTGTCGTCGGACTCGATTCGATTGTGCGCGAGCTGGCGGCATTCGGGACTCGCCTCGACAACGTACGTGCCGTTCTCGCGGCTTACGAAGTAAATCCGCTCGCCGACCAGTACGCCCGATGCGTATATTCGGCCCGGCTCCGGACGGAGGCGTTCCTGGTGGACCATCTCGCCGCTGCTGGCATCGAGGCAACAGACGATGCCCCCTTCCGACTGCGTCCAGTAGAGATGTCCCTTGTGCACGATGGGTGTGGCGATTTCGGATCCGCGATTGGCGGTCCAATTCACGTGCGAATCGGTGACGTCGCCCTTTCCACCGGGGCGAACGGCGGCGGCGCGCTGATAACCGAGTAAGTACACGACGCCGTCCGATGCGACCGGGCTAGGGCAAAGGTAGTTCTTGAGGATGTTGCACTGCCACAGCGCCTCGCCGCTGCGCGGATCGACGGCGGCAACCTTTCCCGCGGGATCGCCCGCCGAATGGTGAAACACCAGCTCGGACCGGCCGTCGACTTCCACCAACAGCGGCGTGCTCCACGAATCGCCGTCGCCGGTCGAATAGCGCCACACTTCCTCGCCCGTGCTCTTATCCAGGGCGATTATTGCGTGGGCATCCGGGTCGGCATGCACGATGACCAGATTCTCGAACAGCACGGGCGACGAAGCGGAGCCCCAGGTGTGCCCGCCGCCGCCGATTGGCGTGTGCCACCGCCGCTTGCCCGCGTGATCGTAGGCCACCACGCCGCCGCGGCCGAGATACACGTAAACGCCGCTCTCGTCGGCGACGGGAGTGCTGCTGGCGTAACCATGAAGGATCAGGAATTCGGACAGGGGGTGCTCGGCCACGTCGCCCGACGGCTCGTCGGCCTTCCATCGCAAGTCGCCGCTCGTGCGATCGACACAAACAAGGTGCCGCACGAGCTTCGACATGTTGGCGGGCGGATCGCCGGCCTCCAGCCCGTAGCAGCTATACGCGGTGACGTAGACGTTGTCGCCCCACACGATCGGGCTCGAAGCGCCGCGCCCCGGCAACTCGCATTTCCAAACGATGTTCTTGGTGTCGCTCCACTCGAGCGGTATCGACTGGCAATCCGCAGGCGCCGCGCCCAGCCGATTCGGGCCGCGGAAGCAGGGCCAGTTATCGGCCGACTTCTCAGCGCGTGGTGCCTGTGCGCTAGTGCCGCAAGCGCCGAATACCAAGAGAATGAAGATCGCGGCGGCGTACTTAGCCGAGTTGGCCGTCCGCGTCGGAGGGGATGAGCGTTTTCTCACACTTGCCGACCGACCCAATCGTTTCCAAAAGCAATTTCGCATCGGGTAGCCGCCTCCTCGCAATCAGGTTGCCCCCTGTGCCGGCCGGCAGCGTACATTGTACCGTAACACGTGAGACTCGCAAAAGAGAAACAGCTCGCGAGATTAGGACGCATCGTGGTGAATCGCCGCACGGCAATCGAACAGGACCATCGCCCGCAAGTGGCGAGAGACTTCCGTGTCGGCGTGTTCGTCGACTCGCCTCCCTGTTTCAGTCCGAGTGCACTGACAGTGCCAGTGGCACGCGCTAACGCCGGCGCTCAGTACCGCAGAGTGGTAAAGAGCCCAGTCGTAAACCGGTCGGCGCGGAAGAGTTCGTTGCCCGAGTCGAACTTGTCGTACGTGAAGATGCCCGAGATCGACCAGTTCTCGGTGATGGTCTTGCGCAGCTCTGTGCTGGCGTGCCACACGTTTTCGTTGCGCGAGGGAGTGAGCTCGAAGTCGTAGTAGTCGCGGTAGCCCCAGCCGAGCTGCACGCCCAGGTCGCATCCCCAGGGTAGGGGAGTGTCGCTGCGGCCGTATACGAACACGCCCCGATAGCGGAACGTGCTCCCCTCCACGTCGGCCCACTGCAAATTGCCGCCGATTTCGATCGTGCCGGGCCACAGGACAACCGGCCGCGCCGCCGCCAGGCGGAGCGTGTAGGTCCAGCCGTCGAGCGACGTGAAGCTGGCGTCGGTGCCGTCGTCGCGAAAGTCGGTGAAGCCCAGGTCGAAACTGCCAAGCCACGCGCAGGCATTATCGGTCACGGCCAACAGCGACGTTTCCACGCTGTGCCGCGTGCCGAGCGTTTCACCGCCGAACGCATCGAACGAAAAGTCGTATTCGATGCGGGGCGCCAGCTCGCCCCAGGACGTGGCGACCGATCGCTCCAGGAAAATGCCGGGCTGATAATGTTCTAGGTTGAACTGGTCGGCACTGGGTTCGTTGAGCGTGAAGTAGCCGGCGAAGAGCGCTCCGAATTTTCCCGATTCGCTGACCGGCGCCCAGTATGCCACGTCGGGCACGAAATAACCCTGGAAGCTGTCTCGATCGGAGCTGCTCAGCTCGCGGCTGATCGGCGCCAGCTCGACGTTGCTGTTGTACAGGGCGCCCAGCTCGAAGCGCACGTTGCAGCAGTCGGGCGAAATGTCCAGGTACCGCAAGTAGCCGGGCTGGCGTGTCTCCGGCAAATTGGGAGCGCCACCGGCCGGTTGTGCGGGCGCAAGGTCGGCGAGCTGCGCTGTGGCCCACGTGGCGTAATCGCTCTCCGGCGCGAGCGCCACGGCGCGGTTCAAGTGGTCGGCCGCCTCGTCGCGGCGATTCATACGCAGCAGCGCTTGGGCCAGGTCGTATTGAGCTGACGCCGCGTCGGGGTCGAGTCGCGTCGACCGTTCGAGTGCATCGAGGGCGCCCTCAGCATCGCCGCGATCCAGCAGCAGCTTGCCCAACAGCCGCCACGAAACGGCGTCGTCGGGCCGCTCGGCGACGCGGCGGCGAATGGTTACCTCTAGGCTGTCGGCGGGAGGCGGCTGGCCCGCTACCGGCGATGCGATTGCATGCCCGCAGCACACCGCTACTAGCGATGCGCGCAAAAGTTTCGCCAGGCTCACCCGTCCGACGGGGGGCGAGCGGCCGATTGCTATCCGACGGGCGCTCATGCGACTCAAGAACAAGGGCAAGAAATGCCGTTTATGAGGAAAGGGCAAAGAAAAAACCGCCAACTTGTATCAGTGCGCGACCCAAGCGTCAACGCCGCGGGAGAGGTAGGTCCGAGTTGGTAGGTCCCGCTTGCCGAGCGGGACCTTGGCCGCCGCGCCCGTGACAGCACCGCGAGGTCCCGCCCGGCAGACGGGACCTACTTAGGCTGACCTTGACCGCGGTTGGCAGAACGGGCATCGTTCGCGATCCGAAAATGGGGGTTTGTTCGCTCTCCGCTTGGAAGCAGGAGCAATAGATATGAAGCGCATGCACTGCGTCGTGGTGGGATTCACGTTCGCCTGTGGTTGGGCGTCGCTGGCGATGGCCGCGCCGCCGGGCGATCTCGCTCTTCCAGCGGCCGCATCGCATGGCCGGCTCAACTCGACTGTGGCCGGCGATCATCTGGGCGACGTGGCCGCCAGCCGCGCCGTATCGGCAGTGTCGAGTGACCGGTTAGGCGATATTGCCGCCAGTCGAGCTGCAACGGCCGAGTCGCGGTTGAGCGAAGTGGCCGCGATCCGGCAGGCGAGCCAGGCGTCGCGCGCGGCCGGTCTCACAAGCCGTGCGGCGGAAGCGGCCTCGCATCGCGACGGCGCGGGCAACAGCAGCCTGGGACAAGCACAACGATTCCAGCACGGCGGCGACCTGGCGAACCCGCTTCGCGGCCGTTCGGCCGATGCACAGGATGGCGGCCTTCGTCACGATGGTCAGCAAACGGCGGCCGCCGCTCAACTGCGACGAGGACAGTCGCAAGCATTTTCCATTGGCCCCCCGATCAATCCGCACGAGACGTCGCTGCGGCAGCAGCTTGCTTCCATCGACCGCATGCGCGATGAGGCGGTCACTCGCGGCGACGCGCGTTTGTTGGAGCGGGCCGATATGCTCGAACAGGCAGCCCGCGATCGTTTTGCCCAATTCGAGAGCTCGGGCCTGAATCAGGACCACGTGGCCCGCGAAGGCCGCGAACCTCGCTTCACCCAAAGCTCGCTCGAAATCACCGAACCGCTCGGTCCCGGCTTTGGCAGACAAACGGCCATGGAAGCCCGAGCCGATGGCCGCGCGTTCGGCCAGCGCAACGCCGAGATCGCTCGCGCGCGCCAAGGGAACGAGCCGTTCGCCAATCTGCCGACGTTCGACGAACCAGTCGGCCCCGGCTACGGCCGCCTGACCGCCAACGACGCCCGCCAGGGACTCCACCGGCTGCCGAGCACGACCGACGACGACACGATCGAACCCGATCCGACAGAGCCCGTCGGAATCAATCCGGTCGAACCAGTGCTGCCCGATCCGAATGATCCGATCGAGTCGCTTGAGTTTGAGCCATCTGTGCCGTAGTCGCGAAAGCAAGCCGAGGACGGCGCGACTCTTACCGCTAACCATCAACGACCGCGGCCAACCCGCCGCGGTTGTTTGTTGCGCGGCGCTTGCGCGAACCCGCTCGCCCGGCCGCTTGTCATCAACGCACAGGCCGGTGAGAATTGGCGCGTCATTGGGGTTGTGCTGCGCGGAACTCCGATACCGCGCCGTCCGCACTCTCAGAGTCGACTCGCGAAAGGGAATCCCCCATGCCTAGTTGCGTTCTGGCCTATTCGGGCGGGCTTGATACCTCGGTCATTCTGGGTTGGCTGATCGACGAAGGGTACGAGGTGCATGCCGTGTACGTCGATTTGGGGCAGCCGTGCGAGGATAAGGATGCGATTCTCGACAAGGCGCGCAACTGCGGGGCGGCGAGTGCGCGGGTGGTCGATGCCCGCGAGGAATTGTGCCGCGATTTTGCGTTTCCCGTCATGCAGTGGCAGGCCAAGTACGAGAGGCTGTATTTGCTCGGCACGTCGATCGCGCGGCCGCTGATCGCCAAGGTGTGCCTGCAAGTGGCCCGCGAGGTGGGGGCCGCCTCCTATGCTCACGGCGCGACCGGCAAGGGGAACGATCAGTGCCGCTTTCAGCTCGCGGCCGAGGCGCTCCAGGCCGACGTAAAGGTGATCGCCCCGTGGCGCATCGAAAAATTCCGCCAGCGGTTCCCCGGCCGCAGCGAGATGATCGACTACTGCCAAAAGCGGCAGATTCCGGTGAAGGCCACGGCGGCCCGTCCCTACAGCAGCGACGAGAACTGCCTGCACATCAGCTACGAGGCGGGCAAGCTCGAAGACCTGGCGGTCAATGGCGTCGAGCTGGTCGATTTCGGCATGACCGTTTCGCCGCAAGCCGCGCCCGACAAGGTGGAGCCGGTCACCATCGGTTTCGAGTCGGGCGTGCCTTGCTCGATCGACGGCAAGCGGTTGAGCCCGTTGGCAATCGTGCAGCAGCTTAACGCGATCGGAGGGCGGAACGGCATCGGGCGGATCGACGTGGTCGAGAACCGCTTCGTGGGCATGAAGAGCCGCGGCGTGTACGAGGCGCCCGGCATGACGATTCTCTACCAGGCGCATTTGCTGTTGGAGCAGCTTACGCTCGACCGCGACCTGGTTCACCTGCGCGACCGGCTGGCGCCCGAGGTGGCGGAGCTGGTGTACTACGGCTTCTGGTATTCGCCGACATTCGATGCGCTGTTGGCGTTCATCCGGCAGGCGCAGCGCAACGTGACAGGCGAAGTGACGCTCAACCTGTACAAGGGGAACATGCAAGTGGCGAAGCGGTTGAGCCCATTCAGTCTGTACGACGAGGGCATCGCCACGATGGAAGGAGGCGGCTCGTACAACCAGAGCGATGCCGAGGGGTTCTTGCGCATCGCGGGCCTGCCGGGGCGAGTGCAGGCGAGGGTTACGCCACGTTCTTACTGAGGAAAATCGCGTGATGGAGTGGAGGCGGGTTTTCAGTTTTCAGTGTTCAGTTTTCAGTCGGAGGAGGTTGGTCGTTAGTTGTCAGTTGCCGGTTCGGTGCCAGTTCTCGGCAAGACGCTCTGAATTATCGCGATCGGGCTGAAAGCTGACGGCTGAGAACTGACAGCTTTTCCATGTCGTCCATATCGTCCATGCCGTCCATACGCCGCTGTCCGGCACCGAAAACTGAAAACTCGCCTCGTGAGAGCGCCGGATCGGTGTGACGGTAAGTCAGTGCTACCGATGTGGCACATCGTTGGAAGCCGCTCGTCGATCTTCGCGGAGGGCCTGAAGCTGGGCGTCGTTCATGACGTGCAGAAAGCCGCCGCCCAGAAAGCCGAAGAAGCCGCCCAGCACGCCCCAGGCCACCAGGGCAACCACCACGTTCAAGATCGAAATGTGATCGCGGTACAGCCAAGCCAGACTGGTGCCCAGCAGGCCCGATCCCAAGAGTGCGCCGACGCCGGTGGCCACAATTAATGTGACTGCCGGCGCCTTGCGAACTCCCAGCCGCGTGGTGGGAGCGAAGTCGGCCTTCTCCAACGCCCGCGGGACCGACGGCGCCACGCGCTGGCCATCCTCATCCAGGGGCACGTCGCCGTTGGCGCGGAGCCGCGTACCAAGCACGCCACCTGCAATGTGGGCCGCGATGGCCAGCACCAGCAGGATCAACACCAGACTGCCGTACGCGCTAAACTCGGTGGCGACCGCGAAGATGACACACAGAACGGTCACCAGAATGAGCAGCGTGCTGAGTCGAAATCGCGGCGGACCCAGGCCGCGTCGGCGATCGTCGGGCAGATGTCGATTCACGTTACAGCGCCATTGCGGAAAGCCGCTGGCCCGGAACGGGCACGGCTGCCGTCATTCTAGCCGGGGTCGGCACATGAGCCCAACCTGAGGGGCGCTTCGGTGGGAGGGGAGCATCCGGCCAATCGTCAGTGCGGCGATGTATCTTGCCGTCTGGGCGGCAGTTGCGTCTTCATCTTGGCATAACGTGTCGCTCCATCCGTGGCTTGCCCGCCGATGATGTGCCCGGCGAATGGATGGCACAGCTTCTCTACTCGGCATCGGCGCTTCGATTGGTTGAAGCGGCACGGTTTGCGCCGCCGACACAACAGTAAGTGTCCGCGCGTCGCCGTGGGGCGCGGAAGGTCCCGAACCATATCACTGCCATGACAGCATCGCTGGCGTATCGCACGGTCGTTGGGATCGCCGTCCTTCTGCTGGGTACGGTGCTGTGCCGGTGCGCGCCACTCTGCGGCCAGGCAACGCGCGACGGTGACGAACTGCCTCCCGTGGTAACGGGCAACAGTCGCGTTCCATCGCGCGAGGGGCGCGTACTGACGCGCGAGGACATCGAACGCATGGCTCTCGCCTTTAGCCCTGCCATCGCGAAGGCGCAGGCCGAAATCGAGGCGGCCGAGGGACACTGGCAGCAAGTCGGTTTGCTCCCCAACCCGATCGTCGGCTACACGGGCAACCAGCTCGGCAGCGGCGGACGCACGGAGCAGCACGGCGTGTTAATAAGCCAGGAGGTGCCCACCGCCGGCAAGCTGCGCACGAATCGGGCGGTAGCCGCTGCGCAGATCCAGCACGCCGAACAGCGGCTGGCCGCGGAGCAGATTCGCGTGGTGACGTCGGCCCGCGCGAGCTTTTACGAATTGCTGGCGGCGCAGCAGCGCGTGGAGCTAGCCACCAAGCTGGCCAATTCAAGCGCGCAGACCGCTCGCGTGATCGAAGATCTGCTCAAGGGGCGCGAAGTGGGCCGGTCCGATCTGTTGCAGGCACGCATCGAGGCCGACGCCGCACGCGTGGTGCTCGAGCGAAGCCGCAACCAGCATCGGGCAGCGGCCAAGCAACTAGCCGCATTGATCGGCGAGCCGTGGTACGAGGTGGTTACGGTTTCAGGTAGCCTGGCAGACGAGTTACCCGAGATTCCCTGGGAGAGCGCCGTCGAGCGGCTGTTGGCCGAAAGTCCCGAGTTGGCGATGGCGACCGCCGATTGGGAACGGGCCGAATGGGCGCTCGAACGGGCGCTGGCGCAAGCGTATCCCAACCTGACGGTGCAGGGGGTGGTGCAGCGGGACAACGACATTGGCGGCACCGACGGCGCGATTCAGGCCACGTTGCCGCTGCCGCTGTGGAACCGCAATCAGGGCGGAATCCGCCAGGCCGAGGCGGAAGTGGCCGCCGCCCAGTATGCGATGGGGCGAATGGAGCAGTCGCTCAGGCAACGTCTGGCGGTCGTGTACGAGCGCTACGCCAGTGCGCGCTACGCGGCGACGATGTATCAAGGATCGATTCTCGGCAACGCGCGGGAGAATCTCGATCTGGCCGATGAGCTTTACCGCGCCGGCGACGTGAATTACCTCACGCTGCTCACCGCGCAGCGCACCTACTTCGAGAAGAATCTGGCCTATCTTGAGGCACTGCGCGAAACTTGGTTGGCGCTGGTGGAAATCGAAGGCTTCGTTCTCGCCGGCGCCGCGAACGGTACGTTCGACGCGGCACCGCAGCGACCGTATTGAAACATGGTACGACGTCTTACAACTCGAGGCGCGACCGCACTCGCCTGGCACTCACCCCGCCGACGCTGCCCGCCTGACGCAGTGCCGTCATTGGGCCGCATCCTGCTGATTTGTGCGGGGCGCTTGACCGCCGCTTGCGTGGCCGCCTATAGTCAAATCAGCGGGGACTGCCCAAGAGAAATGCTTATGCCCTTTGGTCCGAAACGATGGCAGCGGCTCCTCCGCGGCGTGACGGTATGCGTCGCGGTGACGGCCGTACTGGCCGGAACCGTCTCGCCCACCGTGTTCGTGCACGCGAATCTCGAGGGCGATCGGTCGCATTGCCACTCGCACGGGCACATCCACTGGCACGACAGGGCGGCCCAGCAGCACGATAGAGCGCCTGCGCCGGAGCACACCTGCTCGGTAACGGAACGAGTCCGACACAGTCACGAGTGCCCCACCTCCGCCGGCGCTCTTGGCCTAGCCGATCCCAACGTGATTACGCACGCCGTCTTCGCTGGGAACACGCAGCACGCTCATGTTTATTGGTGGGGATTTGCGATCACGCTGCCATTCGAATCGCCCCAAGACCCCGGCAAGCCCCACGGGGACAACCAGGACCTCTGCCTGACGTGCTTGCTGCGCGAGCTGGACGGATGCCGCGCTGTGCCCGCAACACCCCCTGCACGCATTTCGGTGCTAACGCCCGCCCTGCCGAGTGCTATCGCCTCCCCGGGCGAGACATCTCTCCTGGCGGTTCCGCTTCTCCCGTCGCCCCCTCTGTGTGACCGCGCGCGCCAAGAGCGCTCGGGCGTGCTGCGGGCGTGATGCGCGCCGCCCGATCTTCATCGCGGTTTGCGTGAGCCACGGCTCGTTCTGCGGCTATGCGCATGGTTTCGCGTTACCTGCCCAGAGGGAGAGTCCCATGTTGCGATCCCATCTTGTTCGCTTGCTCGCACTCGTTCTGCCACTGATTGCTCTTTCGGCATGCGGTGCGCCGAACTCGGGCAACAAATCATCGTCCGACGATAAGAAAGGGAAAGGCCCGGCGGCCGGTGACAAAGCCCAGCCGCACACACATTCCCACGACGACGTGTTGTTCTGGCAGCGCGATGGGATCGAGCACGAAGGCGCCCTCGTCTCGCTGGGGCACCACGGCACGCACATTCATGGCGGCGAGGAGATCGAGCCGGCCGTTAGCGTGGCGCGCGACGGTGAGCCGGTCGCCGACGCGCACGTGTCGTTCAGCCTCGTCGACGCGCAAGGAAGCGAAGTGGCAGGCCCGGAAATGGCCATTTACGAACCGCCCACCGCCGAGGAGCCGGCGCACTATGCGCAGGCGAAGCTGCTCGTGCCGGGCGATGTCAAGCGGATCACCATTCGGTATCGCATCGAATTGCCCGACGGAGGACCTTTGGTTCGCGACGTTGCGGTCCCTGTCGAACAACACGACAAGTGACAACACTCGACTGTGGAGCTCCTGTCCGCGCGACTTTGCGCGGGCACGTTCAGGAGACGAGTTATGACAATACGATCGGTTCTCGCACAAATGTTGCAGTCGCTGGTCGCGCTGCTCATCATCGGCGGCGTGGCATTCGCGGCCATGGTGACGTCGCCGAAGTGGTATCCGCGTCTTGCGGAGATGTGGAGTCTAGCGGCGGGTCCAACGGATGCAGGACACGACGACCACGAGGACGACCGCCACGGTGGCGACCCCGACGCGCTTGTGCTCAGCTTGCCGGCACGCCGATCGATGCAATTGCGCGTCGAGCCGCTGGCGCCCAGCGAATACAACCGCACTCTTTCCATGCCGGCTCTGGCGATTCCCATTGCGGGAGTGAGCCTGCACGACGTTACGGCCAAGTCGTCGGGTGAAATCACGCGGATCCACGTACGGTTGGGGCAGCCCGTAGCGCCCGACGCGCCGCTGTTTGACGTTGTGCTGACGCACCAGGAGGCGATTGACAACCAGATTAAGTTGATCGACGATCTGGCTGATCTGGAAGCGGTGGAAGCGGAGATCACCCGTCTGGAATCGCTGGAGGAGCGCACCCCCGGTGCGGTAGCCGGCATCCGGCTCATCGCCAAACACAACGAGCGCGCACACTTGCGCCACATGATTGCCTCGCATCGGCAATCGCTCTTGCTGCTGGGCCTGTCACCCAAGGATATCGAGGAGCTCGTCGAGCACCACGCCCAGGCGCACGGCGCGGGCGGTCACGGTCCGATGCACGACTCGTCGCAGTCGTTACTGATCGATCGGCTGACAGTCTTCGCGCCGCCAGCCGGCACTCGAAGCGAAGGGGCGGCCGCACCCTTGGTGGTCGACGCACTTCCCGTACGCGAGGGACAACACGTCGAT